>JAHJSU010000052.1 GCA_018829985.1 Elusimicrobiota bacterium
AATAATATGGCCGAACAATGCGCCTGCGGCGGTAAAGCGATGCTGGTATTCCCCTGCTCGGGGGCGGCGGACGTGGGAGAACTGTCCGACAGGGCGGCGCGGATGCTCTCAAAAGAGACCTGCGTTAAAATGAGCTGCCTGCGTGACTGAGCGCAATATAAAAAAGGTATTCAAACATGCAAAAGAACTTATCTGAAAATTCCGCACTTAAAGGTCCGGGCAAAGCGTTAAAATTCGCGCTTATGGGCTTTGTTGCCTTAAGCATCGGTGCTGTTGTGTATAAAATGGCCGCAGCTCCTGATAAAACCGCTGCGGCTCCTGCTGAAGCGGTTGCTGCCGTAGAGGAACCGGCCAAACCTCCGGTAAAGCCCGGGCCAAAAGTTCCGGCGACCCCCAAAGAACCGGTTAAGTCCGCGGCTGAAGCCAAAACAGCCTTGGTATATTATTTCCACACCAACACGCGCTGTTCTTCCTGTAAGGCGATAGAGGCCTATACGCGCGAAGCGGTGGAGAAAAACTTCACTTCCGATTATAAAGGGTGGAAAGTGATTTTCAAAGGCGTAAACGTCGATGAAGGGGCTAACGCGCATTTTGTGCAGGATTACCGGCTTAATTCCAAGTCCGTTGTGGTCCAGAAGTTCTCCGGCGATAAAGCCCTTAAATGGGTAAAACTGGAAAAAGTATGGCAATTGCTCGGCGATAAAAAAGGGTTTATGAATTATGTCGCGGATGAAACACATAAATTGCTGGACGCGAAATGAACGCTGAATTCTGGGCGGCAGTTCTGACGGCCTTGTGGACAGGGGTTATCACCTCGGTAAGCCCCTGCCCGCTGGCCACCAATATAGCCGCGCTTACCTATATCTCAAAGCATTCAGGTTCTCATCGCCTGGCGGTGCTGGCGCACGGCGGGCTTTACGCCCTGGGCCGGGCGCTGGCCTATATTATCATCGGCTTCCTGCTGGTAAAAAGCCTGCTTAGCGCGCCGTCATTTTCGTTCTTTATGCAGAAATACGGCAACCAGGCCCTGTCGCCCATACTGGTTCTCGCCGGCATGTATATGCTGGATATGTTCGGCCGGGGTTTTATGGGTTTTAATGTGTTTGATCTGTCGAAGTTCAAGGTCAAAGGGGGGGCCGCTCCCTCCCTGTTCATGGGCTTCATCTTTGCGCTGGCCTTCTGCCCCATCTCCGCCGCGCTTTATTTCGGCGTAATAATCCCGCTGGCTGCAAGAAACTCTGCGCCATTCTCCCTGCCTCTGCTTTACGGCATTGGCACAGCCCTGCCGGTTATCGGCCTGGCAATAATTCTGGACTTTGGGCTTAAGAAAGTTTCCGCCGTAACCGGACTGGCCGCAAAGTTTGAAAGATTCGCAAGACCAGTCACCGCATGGGTGTTCATCGCTTGCGGCGTGTATCTGGGGCTTAAAGATATTTTCGGAATTATTTAGGAGGGTAAATGAAAAAGATACTTTTTCTCTGTACCGGGAATTCCTGCCGCAGCCAGATGGCTGAGGGCTGGGCTAAGGCATTATTGGCCGGGAAAGTGGAGGCGTTCTCCGCGGGCACGAGGCCCGGAAGGGAAGTGGACCCCCGCGCGGTGAAGGCTATGGCGGAGGCCGGGTTGGATATTTCCGGCCAGCGGCCGAAGAGCCTGGAGATCTTCAAGGACAAAGATTTCGACCTGGTGGTGACGCTCTGCGACAAGGCTATGCCAGTGCCGCACAAGGGCTATGCCCATCAGGCGGCCAACGCGCACACGGCATGTCCCGCTTATTGGGGAAAAGGCCGGAAAATGCACAACGGCTTTGACGACCCTGCGACAGTAGCGGGAAA
This sequence comes from Elusimicrobiota bacterium, assembly GCA_018829985.1. Taxonomy (GTDB): domain Bacteria; phylum Elusimicrobiota; class Elusimicrobia; order Elusimicrobiales; family UBA9959; genus JAHJSU01. The sequence continues at coordinate 1,836 of JAHJSU010000052.1, forward strand.
AGGCCCCTCTGAAGAAGAGGCTATGCCGCACTACCGCCGGGTGCGCGATGAGATAAAAGAGTTTGTACTGCGGCTGCCTGAAATACTGGAACAAGGAGAATTAAAATGAGCGGTATAAGCGAAAAACTTTCATTCCTGGACCGTTACCTTACATTGTGGATCTTCCTGGCTATGGGGGCCGGGGTGGCCGCCGGCTGGCTCTGGCCCTCGGCTGTCGCGGACTTCAACGCGGCGTCCAGCGTGGGGACCACTTCCATCCCCATAGCCATAGGCCTTATACTTATGATGTATCCGCCGCTGGCCAAGGTTAAATATGAGGAGATGCACAGGGTTTTCGCCAATAAGAAGGTGCTGCTGCTTTCGCTGGCGCAGAACTGGCTGGTGGGGCCCGTCCTGATGACGGCGCTGGCCGTAATCTTCCTCAGGGACAAGCCGGAGTACATGGTGGGGCTTATCTTGATAGGCCTCGCCCGCTGCATAGCCATGGTGATAGTCTGGAACGACCTGGCCCGCGGCGACAGGGAATATTGCGCGGGGCTGGTAGCCTTTAACTCGGTGTTCCAGGTGCTGTTCTTCTCCGTTTACGCTTATTTCTTCGTCACGCTGGCGCCGCGCTGGCTGGGGCTGGAGGGCGCCGTGGTTAACATAACCATGGGGGAAATAGCAAAAAGCGTTTTCATATATCTTGGTATTCCTTTTATAGCCGGCATCCTGACCAGGTTTACGCTTATCCGGGCCAGGGGCAGGGAGTGGTACAGCGCAAAGTTTATACCGGTTATAAGCCCGCTTACCCTGGTGGCGCTGCTTTTTACGATAGTGGTGATGTTTTCTATAAAAGGGGAAAACATAGTGCAGGTGCCTTTTGACGTGGTGCGGGTAGCCATACCCCTGCTGATCTACTTCACGCTGATGTTCTTTGCTTCTTTCTACATGAGCAAAAAGGCGGGCGCCTCCTACGAGGAATCCGCCACGCTGTCTTTTACCGCCGCCTCCAATAACTTCGAGCTGGCCATAGCGGTTGCGATAGCCACCTTCGGCATCGGCCATGGGGCCGCTTTCGCGGCGGTAATAGGGCCTTTGGTGGAGGTGCCTGTGCTGATAGCGCTGGTGAACGTGTCCCTATGGATAGGCCGGCGGTGGTTTGCCAAACCCGCCTGAGGAACCGCGCCGGCGTCCGGGGAGCGGACATTCGGGAGCTCTTAAATAGACTGGAATTAGCGTTCACACTTTTATAAAATAACTTTTATGAAGCAGCCGCCCTTGAACAAAATATTGATAGTGGACGATGAGGAAAACATTCGTTTTATCCTTAAAGAAGCGTTTGCGGGGGAATATGCCGTTTTTACCGCTTCCGAGGGGCTGAGCGCCGTTGAGATAATAAAAGAAGAACGCCCCGCCATGGTGTTTTTGGACATAAATATGCCGGGGCTGGACGGCGTGGCGGTCTTGAAACTGATAAAAGGGACGGGGCAGTCTCCCGTCATATGGATGCTTACCGGCGTTGAGGACCTTGAAACGGTGCTTCAGACGCTTAATATGGGCGCTTCCGGCTATATTACCAAGCCTTTTGACGTGGGAAAAATAAGAGAGATAGTTTCAAGCACGATGACGGCGTCCGAGCGCAAAGAGCGGCGCAACCCCAATGACAAGCCGTGGCAAATTAAAAAAAGCAAAAAATAACGGTTAAAAACAGAGCCGTGTTTAAAGCTTCGGCGTCAGACCGCGCCGCTGTTATCCCATAGCTTTATGGTCTTGTCGCTTGAAGCGGAGGCGATCATTTTGCCGTCGGGCGAGACGGCCACGGAGCATATCTCGTTCGAATGGCCTTCAAAAGTTTCCACCGCCAGACCGCTTTCCATGTTCCATTTCTTTATGGCCGAGCCGCCCGTAAACAGGTGTTTGCCGTCGGGCTCAAAGACCGCGCAGTTGAGCCGGTCCGGGTCTTTTAAGGCGCCTTCGAGCGCTATTTCGCCCGCGCTTATATTCCAGAGCTCCAGCTTCTTTTCCATGCCGAGCGCGGCGGCCAGCCGCCTGCCGTCCGGCGAAAAGGCAAGGGCGCTGACGCCGTAGATATAATCGCTGTTGGCCTTTAAAAGAGTGCCGTCCCTAAAATCCAGGAATTTAAGCTCCGTGCCGCCCGCCGCGATCATGGCGCCGTTAGGGGACAGGGCCAGCGCTTTCACGTCGCCCATAACGGGTTTCAGCGCGGTCAGGAGCAAGCCGGTTTTGTCGTTCCAGAGCTTGATGGTCTGGTCGTCCGCGGCCGAGACGAAAATGACGCCGTCGCCGGAGACCGCAACGCGGTTGACGCAGGAATCGTGAGCGTCCAGCACGCGCCGGTTCGAGCAGTCGGCTACGGTCCAGATCTTTACGGTCTTATCCCAGCCGGCGGAAACCAGGGAGTTCCCGTCAGGGAAGAACGCGACGCAGTTCACATTCCCGTCGTGCGCCTGTATGGCCTTTGCGTTTAGTCCGTCCGGCATCTCCCAGAGCTTTATCGTATTGTCCGCGCTGCCGGACGCGAGGAATTTGCCGCACGGCGAAAAAGCGAGCGTAAGCACGCCGTCGGAATGTCCTTCGAGCGTTTTTATGAGTTTGTTCGCGTTCATGATGCCCGACTCCTGAACCACGTTGGGTTCAGGACCATAAACCCCAGGTGGTTTATGGCCCCGTGATAGTGGAATTTAATACCTCACTAATCTATATAATTTTACGGGAGTATGCAATATAAAGAAAACGGCCTCACGTGCCGGAGGCGGTCCGCCCGCAGAGCCCGGTCGCGCATTGCGCCGGGGCCGCAACCCACTGACGCGGGGAATCCACCGCGCCCTTTTTGATACCCTTTGGTCCCATTTCGGCCTGGGCCTATTGAATGCCGAAAACAGGGCCTAAGGTTATGGCGTTGTTAAGGTCTGTGTGGTATAACATAATGATTATGAGAAGAGAGCGGCGCGGAATTAAAACCAGGTGATTTCAGGGCTTATAGAAGGGGAAACTATATGAAGACCAGGAAAGCGATACTGCCGATAGCGGCGATGGTGGCGGCCTCATGCTGCGTTTTATTTGCCGGGGAACTTGAGCAGAAAGCGTTTGACGCTTCCGATTTCGGGCTGACGAATATGACTGCTGACATAGCCGTTCCGGTCCCGCAGCCGGAAAGCGCCGGCGGACAGCAGGATGAAACAGACCGGTTCTTTAAGTACTTCGATGATATGTTCGCCGCCCCCATAGCCAGCCCCCTCGGGCTGGCCGGGAATAAATCCGTCGCGGATGTCTCCGAATCGCGCCTCGGCGCGGTCGTATATTCCGTCAAACTTGAGCCCATAAGGAACGCTTTCCTTTATTCCGGCATGACTTTCAAGACTTCCAGGGGCGCCGCGGTGCATTTAAGCGGACATAAGGCCTCAAACTGCCCGGATGGCGGCAATTCCTGCAGCGAGAAAGACAAATTCTTCATGGTCCTGACCACTCAGCGGGGCGAGAGTTACTTCATCAGGGGGATGGAAATAGTAAATTACGGGATTTTCATGCGCGGTTCGAAAACCGTTGTGATAGACGGTGAAAAATTTACGGCCAAGGTCTATGCCTCACTTCGCGATCCCGCGAGCAGCAAGATAGAGATAACCTGCGGCGGCAGGAAAGCGCTGGTCGTCACGGCCCAGCAGTTAGGCGAAGCCATAGCAGAAAAAGGCGTGGATGTGAAACTTGAGCGGGGTTATAAACTGGCTTACGGCAATGAGCTGGTGCAGGGCAAAGGGTTCGCCAAATTCACCGATAAAAAGCTGGTGCTGCTGATGCCCTTCCCCTTGGCGGAAGGCGCCGTTTCCTACTTCCTGCTGGACTCCGCCGAGATCAAGCCTTCCGGCGTCAGCTACCCGGAGATGGACGCCCGTTACGGATTCCGGATAATAAACGGCACGCTTGAGATATTCGAACTTAAATAAGTCCTGGTCAACCCGTCCGCCTCAGGCGGACAACTCATAACTCAAAACTGCATAACCTATATTTTTATCTTCCTGCCCCGGAGCATGTGGGCGGCCAGTATGGCCTTCTGCACGTGCATGCGGTTCTCGGCTTCATCAAAGATTATGGAGTGCGGTCCGTCAATAACTTCCTCCGCCACCTCTTCGCCCCTGTGGGCCGGCAGGCAGTGCATGAAGAGATAATCCTTGTCGGCGTGTTTCATCAGTCCGCCGTTTATCTGGAACCCCTTGAAATCGCGGAACTTCTTTTCCTTTTCCGCGTCCTGGCCCATGCTTGCCCATACGTCCGTGTAGATGACGTCGGCGCCTTTTACGGCTTCAACCGGGTCGTTGGTCAGGAGCATCTGAGTGCCTTCCTTCTTTGCCAGCTCAGCGCCGAATTTGAGCATTTCCTTGTCCGGCTCATAGCCGGGAGGGACGGCCATCCGCAGGTTCATGCCTGTGAGCGGCGCGCCTTCCATCCAGGAGTGGAGGACATTGTTGCCGTCCCCGACCCAGGCCACGGTCAGGCCTTTTACGCTTTTCCGGCGCTCCAGAACGGTGTAGATGTCCGCCATTATCTGGCAGGGGTGATGGGAATCGGTAAGGCCGTTGATGACGGGGATGGAGGCGTATTTCGCGAGCTCTTCCACTTCGTTGTGGGCGTAGGTCCTTATCATTACGGCGTCCACCATGCGGGAAAGGACCCGGGCCGTGTCGGCTATGGTCTCGCCTCTTTTAAGCTGGAGGTCGTTGGCGCTTAAAAACAGCGGGTAGCCGCCCAGTTGATACATCCCCACTTCAAAGGAGACCCGTGTTCTGGTGGAGGATTTCTGGAATATCATTCCCAGCGTTTTCCCTTCCAGCGGACGGACGGGAGCGCCCTTTTTCTGCCGGGCCTTTATCCTGCCCGTCAGGCCGAATATCTCCTTTATCTCTTCTTTAGTGTAATCCGCCACTCTTAAAAAATCTTTTTTATTCATAAGCCGCCTCGCAAGTTTAATTGCCGACCGTTCGTATATAAAAATTATATAATAATCCCGTGCGCTTCGTCATAAACGGAAACGAAAAAACGCGCGGAAATAAGAGATATCGGTGGATATTGGTAACTACTCAGGTTCACAGTTCAGGGGTTCAACGGTTCAGAGGTTGAAAAACGTCTATGCAAAGGATAACCGTGAACCCTGAACCGTGAACCTCCGACAACCTGAGTAGTTACGGATATTGGTGGATATTAGATATTGGCGGATGAGGAACAAGGATCCTTCTCATGAACATCATTGAAGACATAAAAACGGTGTTTGCCAAAGACCCGGCCGCGAGGGGGATTATTGAGGTGTTATTCTGCTATCCCGGCCTGCACGCGGTGTGGCTGCACAGGCTGGCGCACGGGCTTTGGAAGCTCGGCCTTCGCCTGCCCGCCAGGCTCTTGTCCCAGCTCGGCCGCGCCATGACCGGCATAGAGATACACCCGGGCGTCACGATAGGCAGAAGGTTCTTTATAGACCACGGCATGGGCGTGGTAATAGGCGAGACCGCTGAAATAGGCGACGATGTGCTTATGTACCAGGGCGTAGTGCTGGGCGGCACCAGCCTTGAGAAAAAGAAAAGGCATCCCACCATAGGCTCCGGCGCGGTCATAGGGGCGGGAGCCATAGTGCTGGGCGCCATCCATATCGGCGAGCGTTCGCGCATAGGCGCCGGCTCGGTGGTCTTGAAGGATGTGCCGTGCGACACCACGGTTTTCGGCGTGCCGGCCAAGCCCGGCCACGGCGGAGCCACCGCCGCGTCCCAGCTGGACCACGATAAGGTGGACGATTTTTACGGCGAAGAATTGAAGCTGCTTTGGAAAGAGATAGAGTGCCTGAAAAAAACGGCGGGCGGAAATAAATGAAATTCGCGCGCGACATCACGGAACTGATAGGCAATACTCCGCTGGTCAGAATCAACAGGGTGGCCGCAAGCCGGGCCCTTGTGCCGGCCAAAAAAGCCTATGGCCTAAAGCATACGGCGTATGGCAATTTTATGATTATCATTCCGGTGAATTTTCTATGAAAAGGAACAAAATAATAAAAATTATAGGCCTGATGTCCGGCACTTCGGCGGACGGGTTGTCCCTCGCGCTTTGCGCGCTTCGCCCGGCGGAGCGCAGGCTGGCGGTCCTCGCCCATAAAACCTATCCCTACGGCGCGGGACTGCAAAAACGCATCATAGGCGCCAAAAACATGCGCGCGCCGGAGCTTTCGGCGCTTGATTTTGAATTAGGCGGGCTCTGGGCGGATATGGTAAGGCGGTTTTGCCGGGAATATAAAATCGCGTATAAGAGCGTGGCCGTTATCGGCTCGCACGGCCAGACCGTTTGCCATAGACCGGGAAAAAACGGGCATACGCTCCAGCTAGGCGAAGCCGCGTTCATAGCGGAGGAAACGGGCAGGCCCGTTGTAACCGATTTCAGGCCTTCCGACATGGCCGCCGGCGGGCAGGGCGCCCCGCTTATACCTTTTATGGACGAATATCTTTTCGGCGGGGGGAAGCCGATAGCTCTTCAAAACATAGGCGGCGTGGGTAATATCGCTTTTGTGGGCCGGGGGGGTCTGACCTTTGGTTTTGACACGGGCCCGGGGAATTCCCTGATGGACACGGCCGCGGGCATGTTCTCGGACGGAAAAAAAGCTTTTGACGCGGATGGCCGCTGGGCCGCCGCCGGTAAAATAGATTATGCCGGGGTTATAGAGCTCCTTAAACATCCTTTCTTCGCTTTAAAGCCGCCCAAATCGCTGGACCGCTCGGAATTCTCGGGCCCTTTTCTTAAAAAGCATTTCGGGAACCGGTTCAATACGAATAATAAATATGATATCCTGGCCACGCTTAATTATTTCACCGCCGTAAGCGTCGCTCTTGCTTTCCAGAGGTTCGCCCCGGTCCGGACAACGGAGCTTATAGTGAGCGGCGGGGGGGCTTTGAACCCGGTCCTGATGCGCAATATCGCCGGCGTTCTTGAGGGAGCGCGCGTAAGGAGCATCGCCGAACTGGGCATCCATCCCCTGGCCAAGGAACCCGCCTGCTTCGCCCTGCTTGCCTGGCTTGCCGTGAACGGAAAAACCAACAACTGTCCTTCCGCCACCGGCGCCCGCGGCCCCCGCGTTCTGGGAAAAATAATTTCAGCCGCCCCGCCGGAAGATTAACCCGGAAAGCGCTATTACCATTTGTAGCCGGTTATATAATTGGCCGGGGCTGTAGGCGGGTTCACTTTGCGGGGGCCGGGTCGTCCAGCGCGGCCGCCCTTATTCGATACTAACCCACTTGGCCTGCCTGCTGAATTTCCAGTGTTTCCCGCCAAACAGTCCGGCGGGTCCGCCGAGCAGTGTGGCGGAAAACAGCCGGCGGGGAAACGGGCAAGCGGGTCCGCCTTCGTCGGAAAGCCGGCCCCTAAAACGTTGTTATATGAATACGCCTGCGGCCCGCCGGACGAAGACTGCCAGCTGGACCCGCGGGTAGACTTATATGAAGTCATAGAACCCGCCCCGGCTGACTGCCCCCCCTAAGAATTATCCAACGCAAGATGAGCATGAAACCCGCTTTGGCTTGAAAAGAGCGCGTATTCCGTCCATAATCTGTAGCCATGACTCCATATTATGGCGGAGGTGCGCTGTACAGCGTTGATTCCCGCCGCGGAGCCTAGGGCCTGCCGCCGGCCTATGGCGCTGTCGGCGGCCATCAGCTCTTCTCCGCGGTCAGCGCTTCGAAGCCGGAAATGACGTCGAAGAGTTCCGCGTCTATGCCGTTCTGGCGCAAACGATGGAACGTCCCGTTAAGGCTCTCCAGCAGTTCGTCGATGTTTTTGTCGGCGCGCTGCATCGCCGCCAGGCGGCTCGCGTTCTCGCTCGCCAGGGATTCGGCGCACGCCCGGAAGATAGAGACAAAAAGGTATTCGCGGATGAGCGCCCCCAGGACCGCGGCGCCGCCGCCCATGACCTCGGGCAGGTTTCCCTTCGGCCAGGAAAGTCCGGCCGCCTTGCTGCGCCAGGCCTCGTCCAACGGCAGCAGCCGCCGGCTGACGGGCGCATAAACCGCCCCGGGCGAGGGACGGTTGTAGAAGAGATGGAATTCGGCGGCTTCACCCCGGCCGCGGCTCATCCCGCTCTCAACAAGGAGCTGCCCTACGAGCGGGGTAATAGCCTTGACGGAGTTCGGCACCGCGAAGAGCCCCGCCGGCGGCAGCCCCGCATCCGCCAAATGCGCATGAACGCGCTCACCGACGGCCCAGACCCGGGGGCCGGGCAGGGGCGCCAGCGCATGCGCCGCATAATCGGCCACTACATCATTAAACCGGCCCACCAGCCCCTGGTCCGAACCGAACACGACCGCGTTGATCGCGCCAGCGGCTCTTTTCCTTTTCCGCTGCGCGGTCGGGAACGCCGGCCCGCTTTCGCGCAGACATGCGCCCAACCCCAGTTCCACCGCGCGGTAGTAGCCGGCCAGCGCGCGCACCGAGTTTTCGTATTGTACGATACTCGAAGCGGCCAGGGCTTTCATAGTGCGGACTACGGATTGAAGATCCCCGGCGCTGTTGATCTTCCGGCGCAGACCCGCCGTAGTGTCGCTCACGGCCTCTCCCCGGGTTCAGGCCCGGGCTGGAAGCGGGCAAGAGCTTTGCGGGCGATTCCGATAATGGTTTCACGATCCTCCTCGCTCAATTTTTCGGCGGTATCCAGCCGCTCCAGCGCCTCCGCGGGGATCTCCTCCGCCGCCGAACGCAGGGCGCTTTCGGCGTCCGTCATCCGGTCAAGCGGTACGCCGTCGAACAGTCCCGCGATTAGCGCCAGCAGCACGGCGATCTGCGCGGGCACGGACACCGGGGCGGATTCCGGCTGTTTCAGGCAGGCGCGGAGCCGCCGGCCGTGCCCGATGATCCTGCGGGTGTCTTCATCCAGGCGGGCGCCGAACCGTGAAAAGGTCTCGAGTTCCTCGAACTGCGCATAGGTGAGCTTGAGGTCGCCCGCCACCGCGCGGTAGGCCGCGCGCTGCGCCTTGCCGCCGACGCGCGAGACGGATTTTCCGACGTCGACCGCGGGCAGCACGCCCAATTCGAACAGCGTCGGCGAAAGATAGATCTGGCCATCCGTGATGGAGATCAGGTTGGTCGGAATATAGGCGGAAATATTTTGCGCTTCGGTTTCGATTATGGGCAGCGCGGTAAGGGAGCCCCCGCCGAGTTCCTTACGCAAATGCGTCGCGCGTTCGAGCAGCCGCGAGTGGATATAAAAAATATCGCCGGGAAACGCTTCGCGGCCGGGCGGCCGGCGCAGCAAGAGGGAAAGTTCGCGATAGGCGCGCGCGTGCTGGGTGAGGTCGTCGTAAACAATAAGCACGTCCCGGCCCGCTTCCATAAAATACTCCGCGATGCTGGTGGCCGCGTAAGGAGCGATATAAGCAAGCCCCGGCGGGTCGTCGCCCTCGGTCACCACAACGACCGTGTACTCCATCGCGCCCTGTTCCCGCAGGGTCGCCGCCACCTTCGCCACGGAGGACGCGCGCTGGCCGATGGCGCAATAAACGCACAGCACATTCCGGCCGCGCTGGTTGAGGATGGCGTCGACGGCAATGGCGGTCTTGCCGGTCTGGCGGTCGCCGAGGATCAGCTCGCGCTGGCCGCGGCCGACGGGAATAAGCGCGTCGATCACTTTGAGGCCGGTCTGGAGAGGCGCCGTGACGGGCGCGCGGTCCATGATGGGCGCGGCGGGGCGTTCGATGGGCAGGCGCTGAGCGGAGACCACCGGCCCGCCGCCGTCCAGCGGCCGGCCGAGCGGGTTAATTACGCGCCCCAGCAGCCCGTCGCCCACGGCCACGTCCATAACCCTGCCCGTGCGGCGGACTTCGGCTCCCGCGCGGAGCTTCCAGTATTCGCCGAGCAGAACCACGCCGATCTCATCGGCGTCCACGTTGAACGCAATGCCCTGCACCTCTCCGGGAAACGTCAACAATTCGTCGAAGCCCGCGCCGGGAAGCCCCGACACCTTGGCGATGCCGGTGGCGATACTGGTGATTGTGCCCACCTCCCGCGGCGTCAGTCGCGGCGTAAAGGCTTCCCGCGCCCGGGTTACTGCGGCAAACGCGCCGTCAAAAACGTTTTGGAGGCTTTCAGGTTCCATACTCATCGGCTATGCGCGGCGGGTTCATCCTTCTTTTCCAGAAGTTCTTCCACGCCCTTTTCCAGCTCCGCCAGATAATCCGCGATGCTCCACGCCAACTTTTGGCCGGTCGTGCTCAGTTCGATGCCGCCGACCAGGTCCGGCGCGGTCTCGAACCGGACGCGGATCCCGGCCGGGAAGGTTTCGTCGAGCGCGTTCTGTATCGCCGCGCGCTGCTCCGCGGGCAGGTCGAACGCGCTGCGCACGAGCGCCGGTTCGGGCGCCGTCTTCAGCGCCCCGGCGAAGCCCGTTTTCGCCCGGCCGTCCAGCTCCCGCAACCGGCGGATGAACACCCCGCCCAGGCGTTCCTCCAGACTCACCCCGGCGAGCTCCGTCAGCGCCTTTCGCGCGACGGCAAACACCTCCCGCTGTGTCAGGCGCCTGATCGCCTGATGCAGGCTGCGTTCTTCATTTCTCAGTATTTCCCGCCGCCTGGCGCCCAGGGCATCGGCCGCCTTCCGGGCTTCGTCGAGAAGCCGCCGGCGTCCGGCTTCTGCCTCTTCCGCGGCCTTGTTCAGAAGCGCGGCGCGCTGCCGGTCAAACTCAGAATTTTTTCGCCGGAACTCGTCGCCCTCCTTTTGGGCTTCGGCCTTTTTCTCGTCGGCGCCCGCGAGTTCCGCGGCGATCCGCTTCTCCCGCGCATCTATGGCGCGCAGGACAGGCTTGTAAAGGAAGCGCTTCATCAGCCACACCAGGATGAGAAAGTTGAGCGCCTGTGCCCCGATCGTGAACCAATCTATTATCATAGGTTTATTTCCCCGCGGCCTGGGCGATGACGTGGTTCCAGAACGGGTTGGCGAAGATGAGGATCATTGAGACCACAAAGCAGTAGATGGCCGTGGACTCGATCATCGCCAGGCCCACGAACAAGGTCCGGGTGATGGTGGCGGAGGCGTCAGGCTGCTGCGCCAGCGAACTCAGCGCCGTAGAAACCGCCTTCCCTTCCGCAAACGCGGGCCCCATAGTGCCGAAACCGGTGGTGATGCCGGCAGTAACGATTGATGCCACCGCGATAATAGCCGTGTTATCCATAATATCTCCTTTTAGTGTCGTAGCTGCCGCTTCACTGTTTTGCAGCGGCTCCAGGCCCGGGCCTGGGAACCCGCGTGGCGGACGCGATATAAACCGCCGCCAGGATGCTGAAGATGTAGGCCTGCACCATGCCGGTGAGCAGGCCGAGCCCCGTCATGACGAGCGGGAAGATGAAGGGCGCAATAGCGAGCAGGATGCCGATGATCATCGCCCCGCTCATCATGTTGCCGAACAAACGGACCGCCAGGGCCAGCGTGCGCGAAATTTCGCTGATGAGGTTGAACGGCAGCATGATGAACGTCGGCCGCACATAGGACTCCAGGTAGCCGCCCACCCCCTGTTCCCTGATGCCGAAGAACGGAACGGCCACAAAAACGCACAGCGCGAGCGCGGCCGTGGTAGAGAGCGAGCCGGTCGGCGGCTCGTAGCCGGGAATTACGGTGGCCAGGCTGGCCAAGGCGACGAACAGGAAAAGCGTGCCCAGAAAGCCGAGATATTTCCGCGGCTGGTTCAGGCCCACCTCTTCAAGCTGTTTCTCGATGCCGGTAACTACGATTTCCAGGAGGTTCTGCCAGCGGGAACGTTCCAGACCCGTGGAAAGTTTACGCGTGATGAGTTTTGAACCGGCGGCCAGCACGAACATCAGTACCCATGTGAACACGATGGTGGCGTTGAGTTTGAAAACCCCGTGCTGCCAGAAAACGATCTCGTCGGGACTAAGGCGCATGGCCGGCCTCCTGTGCCGTGCAGGCGGGCTTTTCCGCCGCCGGGATAAGCCGCGTAACGATTACACGCGCGAGGATAAAGCCGAGGAGGCATACCAGCAGCCGCTCCCAATGGCCGCGCGCGACAAAATAAAAACCGGCCAGGGTAAGGCCCGTTCGCACCAGCAGGCTGCCAAAAAACCAGAGCGCCGGCCGTCCGGACCCGACGCCCTTGCGAACCGTCCACCAAAGGCCGGCGAAGAACATCGCGCCCAGTAAAACACCCGCCAGCAGGACCGGGATCAGGCTCAGAGTTTCATTCATCGTTATCATCCTGTTCCTCCCGTATTTCCGTGTCTTCTTTGGTCACCCAGTTCCAGGCATTCAGACAGCCGACGCCCAGGCCGGTGACCAGCAGCATCAGCGTCCAGGAATGACTTCCCGGATAATGCCGGTCCAGCCAGATCCCGAGCGCCGCGCCGAGCAGGGTCGGAACCACCACCGACCAGCCGATAAGCCCCATCATGCCCAGGCCGAACCAGACACCCCGCGTGACATGGCGCTGCGCGCGGAGCTTGCGCGCGGCCTTTGCGCCGACCTCCCGGCCCAACGGGGTCCGCTCTTTCGCGCTCCTGGGCTCCGGTCTCTCACTCATGCCTAAACTCCGCAAAGCGGCGGATGAAACCGCTCTCCATTTTTGCCAGCACCGAGCGGACGCCCCGCTCCCGTTCGTCCAGGTTCAGGAACTCCCGCTCCACCTTTTCGCGCAGCCGGCCAAGGTCCGTTCCGGCGATCGCGTTGCGCACGGAAACGAGCACGTCCGGGCCGGTCTTGACCAGCACCCCTTCGTCCACAGCCACGTAAACCTCTCCCTCCGCTTCGGTTTCGTAGCTCAGAATTCCCGGCGCGAGCGCCGCCGCGCAATCACGCCGCCGCGGCAGGAGCCCGAACGAGCCCCCGCGGGTCTCCGCGACGATGCGCGCCACGCCGGTTTTCTCGGCGAAGATCCCGAACGGCAGAAGGACCTTAAGCGTCATGAGCGCCGGTCGTTTCATGCCGCCTTTCCCTTCGCTTCGTCGATCGTCCCTATCATGTAGAGCGCGCTCTCCGGGCGGTCTTTGAACTCATCGCGCAGTATCCGCTCGCAGCCGTCCAGCGCGTCCTTAAGGCTGACGAGCTTTCCTTTAAGGCCGGTGAACTGCTCGGTCGTGAAAAAGGGCTGGGTGAGAAAACGCTCCAGCCTGCGGGCGCGGGCTACCACGGTGCGGTCCTCCGGCGAAAGCTGCTCCAGGCCCAGCATGGCGATAATATCCCTGAGCTGCGCGTACTGCGCGAGCGTGCGCCGGATTTCCCGCGCCAGGCCGTAATGCCGTTCGCCGACGATGCCGGGCGTGGCCATCTTGGAACCGGATTGGAGCGGGTCTATGGCCGGGTAAAGCCCTTCGCTTGCCCGCTTGCGGGAGAGCACGATGGAGGCGGAAAGATGAGAGAACGTATGCACCGCCGCCGGATCGGTAAAATCGTCGGCCGGCACATACACCGCCTGGATGGACGTAATGGCCCCGGTGTCGGTGTTGGCGATGCGCTCCTCCAGCCGCGCCAGCTCGGTGCCCATGGTCGGCTGATAGCCCAGGCGCGACGGCATTTGCCCCATAAGGCCGGACACTTCCGAGCCGGCCTGGATGAACCGGAAGATATTGTCGATAAGCAGCAGCACGTCGCGCCGCTCGTCGTCCCGGAAATACTCGGCCATCGTCAGCGCCGCGTGGCCCACGCGGAACCGGCTGCCCGGCGGCTCGTTCATCTGCCCGAACAGCATCACCATGTCCGGCAGTACGCCCGCCGCCTTCATGTCGCGGTAAAGCTCCTCGCCTTCGCGGCACCGTTCGCCTATCCCGCAAAAAATACTTACGCCCTCCCGGCGCCCGATCATATTGTGGATCATTTCGGTGAGCAATACCGTCTTACCCACCCCCGCCCCGCCGAACAGCCCCGCTTTGCCGCCGCGCTCAAGCGGCGTCAGCACATCTATGACCTTGATCCCCGTCTCGAAGACTTCGGATCTGGTGGAACGCCGCGCCAGCGCAGGCGGGGCGTGATGGACCGAGCGCCATTGGACATCCGTCGGCGCCGCCCGGCGGTCGATGGCGTTCCCGAACACGTCGAACATCCGCGACAGGATCCCTTTGCCGACCGGCGCCTTCAACGGCCCGCCCGTGTCCTCCACCGCCATGCCGCGGGCCAGGCCCTGGGTGGGAGTCAGCGCGATCCCGCGCACGCGATGCGCGTCGAGCTGGGCTAAAACCTCGATGATAATTTCCCCCTCTTTCGCGCGCAGCAGCGAGTAGATGGGCGGCAGCTGCGCGTCGAACCGTATGTCCACGACGCTGCCGCGCACCGCGGCCACCGCGCCGACGTTCAAGGAATTGGTTTTATTCTTCATGCCCGCTCCCGCCGCTCCGCGTCATGCCAAGGTGAAACATAGCAAGCTCATTTAACATTATCATATCAAATGTCTTCGTGACGGCGCTCTTTTATTTGTAGGCAACATAAGGCGATTATCGTGAGTTGTCGTGAGTCGCCCCCTAAAATCCCATTCCGAATTTTGCCGGAACCGCGCGTTAAAGGTTATAATAACAAAAAAACGGCGGGAGAGTCAGTCTAACGGGGTCTAACGGGGTTTTTGGCAATGCTGCCGCTGCCGGGCGGTGGGAATTGCCTGGCGGGATAGGCACGCCGCGCATTGCCGGGTTTGTGTCTGAATTTATCCCAGGTATTTTAGACATAAATTCTCTTGTTCCCAAAGTTAGTCAACTAACTACGCTACGTCCCCTACCCCCCTTTGACCATGATATTTCTACTTTTCTGGATCATGACACTTTAACTTTTTCGCGACAAGCTACTTTTTAAAAGCTACTTTTTAAAATTGCGATTCAATGCGAATTTTGATAGAATCGGGGTTAAGGATGTTTTACGGTGGGGTATTATGTCATTGCTTAATATTTTCAAGCCGCGGGAACCGCTGGTGATGCTTGTGGATGATGACCCGATGCTGCTGGAAATGTATGAAGCATATTTAGGAGCTTTGAATTGTAAGTCAATTAAGGTGTTTGACGGCAAAGACGCGCTGGCAATGGTGGAGAGACATAAACCGCAGCTTATTCTGCTGGACATCATGATGCAGGGGATCACCGGCTTGCAGATCCTTGAAAGTCTGAAGCTCAAATCCTCCACAAAAAATATTCCCGTGCTGATGATAACAGGCGAACGGAAGATCGGGGATCTTGAAACCGCTTTCAAACTGGGCGCGGCGGATTATATGATTAAACCGGTTGAACTTGCGCCCTTCGAACAAAAGATCAAAACGCTGCTCTCTTCAGCCGGGTATTCCTTCCCCGGCGTTAAATAGTGTTGTGTCCCGTAAATCCCTTTACAATGACTGGGGTCGAAAGCGGTTTCGTTCAATGCAGATTATCGCAAGTTGAGCTGTTAAAATAGTCCGGATTTTTTGCCGGCTGCGGTCATAATGGGTATAATATCAAAAAAAGCGGCCGCCGGGCGGGAGAAAAACCCAGGTCAAGGCATGGTGGCGGAGGGAATTCAGCCGGCCGGGGCGGGCGCGTCTATGTTTCTTCTTTACAGCTTTGAGGGTTTGGGGGTATATGGTTTCTTGCCTTTTATATCCTTAAAAGTTATCAGGTCGTCAACCGGACAGACGAAGGAACAGATCATGCAGCTGTAACACTTTTCATCATCCGGGACGGGCCTTCTCTTTTTGGAATCCCACTCAAGCGCCTGGCCGCCGGCATCCCGGCACACTATGTAGCATTGCCCGCACCCTATACAGCGTTCAAGGTCATAGGAAGCCGCTCCCTGTTTTGACACATCAAAAGCGCTCGTCTCATGTATATTCGGCAGCGCTTTTCCCACTATATCTTTAACCTGTTTAAATCCCTTCGCGTCCATAAAATCGGACAGCCCCTCGCACATATCCTCAACGACCCTGTGGCCATAGCGGATAACGCTTGTCGTCATCTGCAGGGTGGAAGCGCCGCACAGCAGATACTCAACGGCGTCTATCCAGGTCTCCGCTCCGCCGCAGCCGGACAGCGGCAGGCCGAGCTCTTTTTTCTTTGCCAGCTCAACAATGCACTTCAGCCCGATGGGCTTTATCGCCGGCCCGGAATATCCGCTGATCGCGCCCCGCCCGTAGACATTGAGAGACGGGATAAAATCATCCAGCCCTATGCCGGCAAGCCCCCTCACCGTGTTAATAGCGGTTATGCCGTCCGCGCCGCCCTCTTTCGCGTACAGCGCCGGCTCTGTTATATCCGTCACATTGGAGGTCAGCTTTGCCAGAATCGGCAGTTTTACGCAATCCCGCACTATACGCGTGAATTCCTTTACCAGTTCAAACGCCTGCCCCACCTTCATGCCGGTGCCTTCAACGGACATATGAGGGCAGGAAAAGTTTAATTCCAGCATATCCACGCCCGCATCCTCCACTGTCAAAGCCAGGTCGCGCCACTCGCCTTTTGAAAAGCCCATGATGCTTCCAATGACGACATGCTTCGGGTAGCGCTTCTTCAGCCACTTTATGTCCTTGATGTTGTCCTTCAGCGGGCGGTCCGTGGTCATTTCCACATTCTGCACTCCTATGACTTTTTTGCCCCCATAATCGTACCCGCGCATCCTGGGCGAAGGGTGTATTATCTTCGTGTGCTCGCCGCCGAGCGTTTTGTACGCCACGCCGCCAAAGCCTTTATCAAAGCCCCTTGCGATCATCTCGGCGGTGTTGCTTACCGGCGACGAAGAGAGCAAAAACGGGGTGGGGAATTTTACCCCGCAGAATTCGATGCTTAGCTCTCTCATAATTTATTTGCCTCCCTGTAAAGATTTCATGATGGCTTTTGCGGCCTTTTTGCCGTCGGCGACCGCATCAACCGCCAAAGCAGGCCCCCTCACGATATCTCCGCCGGCATAGACGCCTTTTGCCGAAGTGGCCAGGGTGTTCTTATTAACCTGTATCAACCCGCGTTTGGTAAATTTTACTTTCGGCAATTGTTCTTTGAGCCGCGAGTCCGGCCCCGAACCTATGGCTATTATCACCGCGCCTGCATTTAATGAAAACCCGGCGCCCGGAACGTCTTCCGCGTTTGAAGGTATGAATAAGCCCGGCCCCTTCACCTTCCATTTTGTTTCGTTTCCTTTAACGCCGGCAACCGCGCCGCCTTTTCCTGTTATCTCTTTAACCCGGCACTGCGGCTTTATGATGACGCAGTTATCCAGGGCCATCAAAAGGTCGTCCTTGTAAGCAGGCAGTTCACCCATGCCCTCCAGAGCGATGCAATAAACTTTATCCGCCTTAAGCGCCCTGCAGGTGCTGGCGACGTCCATGGCGACAGACCCTCCCCCGATAATCGCGACACACTTGTTTTTCACCAGCCTGCTTATTTTCTCATGGTTGCCGGCTTTCGCATCTTTTAAAAATTCCGTTGAAGTAGTGACATTTTTCAAATGAGCGCCGGGAATATCTATTTTATAAGGCAACGACAGGCCCGCGCAGGCGAATACCGCTTTAAACCCTTTCTTTAACAAGTTTTCAACAGCGCCTTTGCCTTTAACCGGAGAATTGCATTTGAGCTTTACGCCAAGCGCTGTAATATCTTTTATCTCCCTGTCGGCGAAATCTTCGCCCAGCCTGAAGGAAGGCACTCCATATCTTAATATGCCGCCCGGTTTTTTATTTAATTCAAACACAGTCACGTCATATCCCTCTTTCGCGAGATACGCGGCACAGGTCAGTCCCGCAGGTCCGGACCCGACCACAGCCACCTTGATATTATTAGCCGGTTTTTTTATCAAAGGGTTAAATCCGATCTGCCAGCCGTACTCAACTAAAAATCTCTGGAGTCTGCCGATATTTATGGGTTTATCTATCTCCGTCGCGGAACATTTTTCTTCGCATAAGCGCCCCGCGGGACAGACTATGCCGCAAACGCCGCCCAGTATGTTATTCTCCTTAATCGTTCTCACAGCGCCTTTCAAATTTTTCAAGCGCAGTTTTCTTATGAACTTGCCGGGGTCGGTTTCCGCTGGGCACCCCGCGCTGCAGGGGGCATCATGGCAGAGGAGACATCTGTCCGCTTCGGCAATAGCCTGTGTCAACGAATAACCTTCTTCAACATCAAACAGGCTTTTTAACAGGTTGGTTTTTCTTAATGATTTTTTCATTTTTTTGTTTCCGCTTTAATTCCGGTTTTGAGATTTTAAGAATGGAATTACAAAATCAATAATTTATATTTTTCTCAGATTTAACTATATAAAAAACAAAAGCAAAAAGCCAACAATTTTGCCCGGCTGGTTTTCCCGCCGGACAGCGGAAGCATTGCCAAAAACCCCGCTAGACTGATAATCAGCCGCCTTTTTGGTATTATAACCTTTAACACGCGGATCCGGTAAAAATAGGAATGGGTGTTTTGAAGGATTAACTTAATTATTGCCCGCCTCCGCCCCCGCCCCCGCCAAACAGTCCGGCGGGTCCGCCGAGTAGTGTGGCGGAAAACAACCGGCGGGTCCGCCGAAGCTGTGTGGCGGAAAACAATGCGGCGGATGCGCCGGGATGTTTAGCGCAAAACAGCCCGGCGCCGCGCCCGCCGGGCAGTATTGGCGGGGGTCCGCCAGTATGTATGGCGGAAATTGTGCTTCGCACCCACGAGAATAGGCTTTATGTTTCCTACAGAGCCATACCGGATTCCAATATCATAATTCTTGCCCTGTTCAGATGACGAACCCAAGCGCCCAAATCCGCCATAAGCCTTCCAAACAGGCTTTGCTCCTGCGGTCTTTTCAACACAGGAACTATCGCCTTTTTTTCGGGGGGCAGAGCATCTCGCTTATAGGCACATGGATGCAGAGCGTGGCCATGAGCTGGCTGGTTTACAGGCTTACCGGCTCGGCCCTGCTGCTGGGCGTTGTGGGTTTTGCTTCCCATATACCTATTTTCCTGCTTGCCCCGGTGACGGGTCTGGCGGCGGACCGCTATAACCGGCATAAGATACTGATAATTACCCAGACTTTAGCCATGCTTCAGGCTTTGGTCCTGGCTTTCCTTGTTCTCTCGGGCCGGGTACAGGTATGGCACATAGTCGTTTTAAGCGCGTTCCTGGGTTTGGTGAACTCTTTTGATATCCCGGCCCGGCAGGCCTTTGTCATCGAGTTGGTGGAAAAAAAGGAGGACCTGGGCAACGCCATAGCCCTTAACTCATCCATGTTCAACGCCGCCCGGCTCGCGGGGCCGTCTATCGCGGGAGTGCTTATAAGCGCGGTGGGGGAGGGAATGTGCTTTCTTTTGAACGGCCTCAGTTATATCGCGGTGCTGGCGGCGCTGTTCTCGATGGATCTTGTGCGGAGGAAAAAAGAAAGCGTTTCCGGCGGCGTCTTTAAGCGGCTTAAAGAAGGTTTTGCCTACACTTTTGGTTTCGCGCCCATACGGTACATAATACTTTTGCTCGCTTTGACGAGCCTTACCGGCATGTCTTATATCGTTCTTATGCCTGTGTTCGTAAAGGAAGTCCTTCACGGCGGACCTGAGACCCTTGGTTTCCTGATGGGCTGCTCGGGCCTGGGCGCTTTGACCGCGGCTTTGACCCTGGCCGGCAGGAGAAGCGCCGCCGGCCTGGAGAAAAAAATACCGCTTGCGGGCTGCTTGTTCGGCGCCGGGCTTATCGCTTTGTCTTTCTCAAAATCTTTTGCGTTTTCCGCCTTTTTTATCGCCCTGGCGAGTTTCGGCATGATAAATCAGATGGCTTCCAGCAATACCGTAGTTCAGACCGTGGTCGATGACGATAAGCGGGGACGGGTCATGGCGTTCTACGCCATGGCTTTCATGGGGATGGCGCCTTTTGGCAGTCTGCTGGCGGGTTTTACGGCGAGCAAAATAGGGGCGCCTTACACGATATTGTTAAGCGGCGTGGCGGCTATAGCGGGCGCGGCGGCTTTTTTCAGCCGCCTCGGCGAATTAAAGGAAAAAGTCCGGCCGATATATCTGAAGCTGGGCCTTATTCCCGGAGCGTCCGCCGGAAGCGGAACGACCGGAAAACTTGCCGCCCCGCCGGAAAATTAACCCGAAAATTGCGGTTGGCTGTCTGCAACCGCGATTCAATTCGCGGTAGCTATCTTTATGGCTATGGCGGTGTCGTCGAAGCTGAACCCGGTCAGGTGGATGCCGCCCACAAGGCCCTGCGGCAGGAACCGCTTAACGAAATCGGCGGAGATCGCTGCATGCTCGGTCCACGCAGCCTTGTCGTACTTAAGGGAAAGGTATTTTTTATATAAGGTTTTCCTGATTAAAATTCAAATCCGAGGCACAACAGGCCCTGAGCCAGACGCAGGCCGGTTATATTCACGCCCTGGGCAAAAGAGGGCAGGAACGCCGTGTTTTCCATCTTGAGCTCGATGGTTCTGTCGTCAAGCTTCCTGGCTTTCATCACCTTGGCCAGGGCCTTGTTGCCGGAGACGCCTTCCACCACCGAGGTTATAATCTTGTTCTGCAGCCAGTTGTTGATGAAGCCGGGCAGGCCTATGCCGTAGGCCTTGTCAATCTCTATCCTTTCGAAATATATTTTAAGGGTGTTGGGCCCGGTCAGGGCGGGCAGTACCGTGACCGTGAAATAAACGTCGGGCTTAAGGAATATGTCGCGGGCGTAAATCTTGCCGGCCAGCTCAAGGCGGCCGTCGGCGCGGAACTTGACGCCGCCGTCAGAGCCCCGGGGCTTAAGGTCGAAGTCGGTGTCTTTGGTGTATCTGAGCAGGAAATTCGTCAACAGGCCGTCGGAAAGGGCCAGGTTGCAGCCGCTCAGCTGCGCTATGTCGGCGCCGGAGCCCGATTTAACGCTCAGGGTAAAACCCTTGTCGTCAAAGCTGAAGGCCGTAAGATTTATATCAGTTAAAAGACCGGGCAGCAGGGGAGCGGCTATCTTGGGGGAAATCGCCGCGCGCAGGGTCCAGGATACCTTGTCGTAATTGAAGGAGAGGACGTCCTTCGCTTTCATAGGGACATTATTCTTCGCGAAAGCGGTGTTCATGGTTGCCAAGATGCCGGCGGTCATCTTTTCCACCACGAACGCCATCACCTCGTTTTTGTCTAACCGGGGCAGGCCGGCGGCTTTGGGCCCGAAAGCTATATTGACTTCCACTTTCAGGAACTTTATTGCGAGGCTGTTCTTTCCCTCGAACCAGGGTTTGAACAGAATGACCGGCTCCGCCTCTATTCCGTTGATGTTGACGCTTATGTTCCGTAAAGCTAGATAGTCGCCCTCGCGGCTGAGTACGGGCGCGGCCGGGTCAAGCGCCTGCACCTGATCGGATATCTCCGCCAGCCGCTTGTTGAGCTCCGCAAAAGGGAGCGTTATACTCATGTCCAGGGCCGGGGCGGGCATATTGGGGGCCTTGGTCGGGGCCTGGACCGGCTCGGCCGGAACGGGAACGGCGGCGGCATTATCCGCGCCGTTCAGGTCCGCCAGGGAGATGGAATTAAGGTCAAAGCCTTCGCCGGCGTAACCGGCGGCGGCCAGGTAAATAGTTGCGACTGCTGCGAGCATGATTTTTTTCATATTGGTTTTTCCTCTCTTCATAATAACAGGTTACCATCAGGCCGGCGCGCCGGCCAGTGTTAAAAGGCCCGATTTCTTTGGGCCAGGAGGTTCAATGACGCATAGGCCTTTTTTTATTTTTATGTGGGTATTCCGCCCCGTGTAATTGACGACCCCGCCCCGCACTTTGGCCTTTCAGAAAAAGTGCGGCGCCCGCGCCGGCTGACTGATTCTCTTATTAACACGAAATTCTGCCCGGGCATTTTTCCGGCCGGACAGCGGACGCGTTGTCAAAAACCGCGATACATTACTCTCCAGCGGCTTTTTTTTTGTATTATAGCCTTTAACGCGGATCCGGCAAAGATAGGAAGGGGCTCCAGAGGCGTTAACTCGCGATAATTGGCTTTATGTTTCCTGCAGATAACTCGATGCTATAGGAATTTCCTTTTTGGGCGGCGCAGGATTAGCCGCAAAAGGCGCAGAAAGCGTATAATTAGCCGCAAAAAAGCGCAAAAAGCGTAAATTAGGGAAACTGTAATAAACCACCAAGGACACAATACCTGCGTAGGTGCCGTATCAGGGCCTATGGCCAACAAACGGCCAAAGTATAGAACGGAAAGGAAAGACAATATCAACTTTGTGGCCTTTGTGGTTAAATTGAAAAAAGTCCCTGCCTGCCGGCAGGCAGGCGCCCGAAGGGCGTTGATTTATAAATAGCCGCAGCCCCTTGGGCTGCCCGGTAAAGAGAATTAGGAGACAAATTAAAGGGGTTGAAAAATATGAAATTTATAAAACTGTTTTTTCAAACGATTTTGCCGGTGTTTTTTTGTTTTTCTATTGCCTGGCCGGGAGTGGTGATTAACATGGAAATGGAATCGGTAAAAGGGGTCAATTATCAAAAAACCAAAGCCTGGTATTCTATTGTGCCTCTCGCTTCGCGGTTGGATATGAATATATCCATTCCTCAAAAGCCTGATCCTTCCGAAGAGTCGGAGGAAGCCGAACCTCGCACGCAGCGCGCTACGGTAATATTGCGTTTGGATAAAAAGGTTTTTTGGATGATTATGCCGGAGAATAAAGCTTATTGCGAATTTACTTTTGAAGATTTTAAGAAAATGCAGGAGGAAGGAAAAACGCCGTTAACTGAGGGGAACCCGCAAAGTATTTCAGGGTCTTTTGGATATAAACGGGTTAAGGGCGCGAAGAAAATTATCGGATATACTGCGAAAAAGTATAATATTTGGGACGATAAATATACAGGGGTGTCATGGGCGGCTGATATCAAAAAATTCGGAACCATTGAAAAATTCGGCAAAAATCAAGCCGAGGCGTTTAAAGAATACGGTATTTTGGGTGTAGGCGAAAAACATAATGTCCCCGGCATCGTGCTTGAGCAAAAGACAAAAACCGAAGATGGTGTGAGCTCCGAGGTAAAAGTTAAATCAATACGGATCAAAAAATTTTCCGGGGATACATTTAGTTTACCGGAGGACTTTACTGAAATCGATCTTCAAGCGTGGATGAAATTTAAAGATAGTTTTAATCCCGGAAAGATCTGGTCAAAAATGAAAGAAGAAGTAAAAGAGCAGGCGAAGGAAGAAATAAAAAGCCAGGGGAGAAAAGCGGCGACGAGCGCCGTCAAAGGTTTATTGGGGTGGTAAAATATATAGAATAGCGTTTTCCCGCAGTTTTAGACGAGCCCGGCGCCTGTGCAAGTATCCTGAATTTTGTAAAATTCAGCCCAGGAACTTCCTTATGACAACCCCGGTTTTTTCCGGCGACCTGAAGAATATCCTCAAAGCCGTCTCCAGGACGCTTTACCTCAGCATAAATGTACTGCCCCATCCGCTGAAAACCTCCATGGCCATGGGCTATCTCCTGGCCAGGACCATGGACACCATTGTGGATTGCCCTAAAGTTCCGCCGGGCGAAAAACTTGAGATGCTCCGGCTTTTCAGGGGGCTTAATAACAGGTCTAATTCCTGGGCGCTGGCCGCCAGAATAAAGCCGGCGGCTTCAAAACCCGCCGATATTAAAGAAAAGGAATTATTGTTTAAATTTGAAAAGATACTGGCGGTTTACTCCGCTTTCCCGGAACAGGAAAGGGCGCTTCTGGATTCCCTGATAAACGGCGTGGCCAAAGGCATGGAGATGGACGTGGCGCTTTTTGAAACGGCTCCCGGCGTGCCCCGCACTTTGGGCATAGAAACAGACAATAGGGGAGCAGGACATAAGCTTGAGCCCGTACCCGGTGAACCCAAAGTGCGGGGCGTGAGCGCCCTTAAAACCGAGGAGGAACTGAAAACTTATTGCGCCCTTATAGGCGGGGAGCCCGGGATTTTCTGGGCCCGGCTTTACCGGGAGGCCATCCGGCGCAATAACATCAACATCGCGCAATTTCCGTCCGAAACGGCAGCCTGCCTTATAGGTTCGGCGCTGCAAATGACCAATATATTAAAGGATCTGGCCGCCGACCTGCGTATAGGGCGCTGCTACCTGCCTGCCTGCGACCTGGCCCGGAAAAACCTTCGCCCCGCGGATCTGTTAAAAGCGGAAAACATGGAAAGGCTGCGTCCCCTGGTCTATCAGTGGATAGTCTGGGCCGTGGACTGCCTTGACCTGAGCGAGGAGTTCGTGGCTTCCATTCCCAAAACCGAACTCGCTTTGCGCGCCGCCGTCATCTGGCCGGTCTACTGGGCCATGGATACCCTTTTGGAGGCGGCAAAAGCGAATCTCCTTGACCCTTTGGCCAGGCCCAGGATAAAAAGGAACAAGATCTATTCCACCATCCTCTCCACGCCGCCTTTGCTGCTCAGCAACACCGCTTTTGCCAGGGGTTATCGTTTTAAACGTGAAATTCTGATACTGGTGCTGTCGGGAGGCAGTTAGGTAACAGTTTAGTCAAACCGAAGGTAGTTGCAGAGCTTGCTCTGCGAGCAATAGGCAAAGCAAGCTTTGCCACTACATATTTTTTTAGGAAAGCTAAACTATTACGCAGTTAGTTGCTCCTGAAAAAGTCGCAACTAATGTATCGCTGTCATCGGTTTTGAAAATCACCGTAATCATAGTTAGCCCTTAAGAAAGTAAGGAAACAAATGGCAAAAATAATACTAACAGCGGTTTTCACGCTTATAACGGTGTCGTTCATGTGCGCCTGTTCCTCCTCGCGCAAGCGCGACCCGGTGGATCTGGAGGAAACGCGCCGCGCCTCGCTTGAAATGCAGTCCCTGATGGACATGGCGTCTTCGCGCGCTATTCCGCCCGTGGATTTTGAGACCGGCTCGGCGGTATTGGCTCCAAGTTCATACGCCATGCTTGACCGGGTGGCCGGGCTGCTGCTGCGCCATCCCCTGCTTAAGCTTATAGTGGAAGGTCATACCGACGACGTGGGGGGGGACGAGCGCAATGAGACGCTTTCGCTTGAAAGGGCCGGGTCTGTGAAGCAGTACCTGGCTTCCAAAGGCATCCACCCGGACTCCATCAGGATCTACGGCTTCGGGGCTAAGCGCCCGGTTTCGGAGGATCTTTCGGACAGAGGCCGGGCTTTGAACAGAAGGGTGGAATTTAAGATAACGACCAGGGATTGGGAATCGGTGTTCTAGCCCGAAAGGATAAAGGATTAAGGCTAAGGGGCGGAAAAATCTGATTATAGCGGGTGCGTTTTTCCTTCAGCCTTTATCCTTTAGCCTTCGGTTTATTTGCGTCTTCTCGCCGCCTGGACAGCCTTGTATTTGTAGGCGAACTTGGACTTCTTGTGAGGCTGCCGGGTCTCCTCGTCGGACCATTCAAAAACCTTGCCGGATACGGTTACCGTGTCGCCCGCGGTTACTCCGGCTTTTTTAAGGGCCTTATCCAGCCCGATAAGCCGGAAGATACTTTTGAGACGGTGCAGGGAGTCGGGTTGCGCGAGATTGGTCATGGCGATGATCTTGTGCAGCGCAACGCCTGCGACCCCGTAATTTCTGTCATCTATCTTTGTGATATCAAATCCTTGCCGTACCGGTTTGTGGAGCGCCTCCGGGTCGAGCCCGTCATCCGTCTTGTAGACTTCCGGTTCCTTAAGCCCGGGCAGGAGGGCGATTATTTTGTCCAGCAGGGGGCCGATACCGGCCCCGGTAACGGCTGAGATCAGAAATATTTCATATTTTTTATATTTCTTTTTAAGCTGTACGTATACTTTTTTCGCCGGGGGCAGGTCGGCTTTGGTTACGGCTATTATGCGGCGTTTCCTGGCAAGTTCCGGATGGAAATTCTTAAGTTCCCCCGCTATGACCGGCACCGAATTCACGGGTTTGGACTTGCCGAAACCCAGCGGGTCCACAAGATGCAGTATAAGTTTGGTCCGCAGGATGTGCTTTAAGAACACGCACCCCAGGCCTTTTCCCTTGTGCGCGCCTTCTATAAGGCCGGGGATATCGGCCACGGCGAAACTTTTACCCTTGTGGCGCGTTATGCCCAGATTCGGGTTTAAAGTGGTGAAAGGGTAGGCGGCGATCTTCGGGCGGGCGGCCGAGATCCGGGACAGCAGGGTGGATTTCCCGGCATTCGGGAAGCCCACCAGCCCCACGTCCGCCAGGACGCTCAGCTCGAGGTCGGCGCACAGCTCTTCCCCGGGTTCGCCTTTTTCCGAGATCTTGGGCGCGGTATTGAACTTGGTCTTAAAAGCGATATTTCCCCTGCCCCCGCGTCCGCCTTTGGCCGCCAGAACGCTGTCTCCCGTCTTTTTAAGGTCCGCCGTTATACGGCCGTTGATCTTTATCAGCGTGCCGCACGGGACGAGCAGGCGGATATCTTCGGTCCCGCGTCCGCTCATCCTTTTACCTTTGCCGGGCCCGCCGTCCCCGGCCGTTATATGGGGATGGGCCGCAAGCTCGGTGAGGGTGTTGATGTTTTCGGTGGCCTCAAAATAGATGCTTCCGCCCCTGCCGCCGTGCCCGCCGTCGGGCCCGCCGTATGGCACGAATTTTTCGCGCCGGAAGGACGCGGAACCATTCCCGCCGCTGCCGGCTTTAAGACAGACCCTGGCGGCGTCTATAAATACCGTTTTATCCTGTTTCGACATGATAATCGATCCTTAAATGTAACTGCTCACCTATTAAAATGCAGAACGCTGATAACGCTGATTTTTTATGATTAAACATGATTCTTTTCGTTATGTTTGTAGTTATCTGTGTTCATCATATTCATCCGCGTCATCTGCGTTCTATGTATTATTGCTGAGTAATTACCCTTAATCCTTTAAATAAAAAACCCCCTAATATTCTTATCAGGAGGTTTTAGCCCGTTTCGGATATTATTTCCAGCCTAGGGCTATGCCCATCAGACGGCCTAAACCTGGGGATAGACGCTGATCTGTTTTTTTCCGCGTTTTATCCACTCAAATTTCACCATGCCCGTCACTTTTGAGAATAGGGTGTCATCGGAGCCTCTGCCCACGTTGATGCCCGGCAGGAATTTGGTGCCTCTCTGCCTGACCAGAATTTCGCCCGCGTTAACGCTCTGGCTGCCGTAGCGTTTTACGCCGAGGCGCTGGCCCTGGCTGTCTCTTCCGTTAGTTGATGAACCTTGTGATTTTGATCCTGCCATAGTTTTAAAACCTCTAAAAACAGTAATTTAGTGATTGAGTGATTTAGTTTAAAAATTTTCTTATCTGTTAACTTAATCTCTTAATTACTGAATCACTCTAATCACTAGGATAACTGGATCTCTTTAACTTCCAATTCGGTCAGTTCCTGGCGGTGCCCCGAACTCTTTTCATAAGCTTTTTTGGGGCGCTTTCTGAAAATGATGAGCTTGGGGCCTCTGAGATGTCTTATAACCCGGATTGTCACCGTGGCGGAAGGCGAACTCTTGGCGGCCGCGCCGGATTCCTCTTTTGACGCGGACCACAAAGCTTTAAAAGTCACCTCTTCGCCTTCTTTCGCGGTGAGTTTTTCAACCTGTAAAATTTCGCCCGGGACGACCCAATACTGCTTCCCGCCTGTTTCAATTATAGCGTACATGATAAACATATCTTACCAAAAACGGCGCCTTTAAGCAAACGTGCCGAAATTTTACCGGCAATTCCGCCGCTGTTTGCGGAATTGCTTTTGGCAATCGCCGGGAGCTTTTTGTTATAATTTCCAGGAGGTGAAATTATGAACAGTATCAGCGACATAGTTTATTTGTTTCTTACGCCGGTTTTGCGCATAAGGAAAGAGTTCTTCAATTGCGTTCACAATATCGCCGCCGCGCTTATATTTGTGATCTTCGGGCTTTTCATGGCCCGGGTTTTAAGTTCTTTCGTGGAACGGTTTTTGAGTAAAATAAAACTTGACCACTATACCAGCCGCATAGGAATAAACGAAATTCTGGTCAGATTCGGTTTCGGCAAATCGCCTTCCTATATTGTGGGTTTTATCGTTTACTGGACGCTTCTGGCGGTTTTTTTTGTGGAAGCCGCCAGGATGCTTAATTTCGACATTCTCTCCGTCATTCTTCAGCGTTTTCTCGTCGAATTCGTGCCCAAAATAGTGGCGGCGGTGTTCATAGCGTTCGGCGGCCTGCTTTTCGCGAGATTTATGCTGGGTATCGTGCAGAACTCGGCGGCCGCCAATAATCTGAAAGGCGGCCAGGCGCTTTCAAAAATAGTTCATTTTGTAATTCTTATCTTTACGACCATAGTGGCGGTGGAACAGATGGGCATAGAGATGAAGATAATCCGCTCAAGCTTCAATATCCTTTTCGCTTCGCTGGGCCTGGCGTTCGCCATAGCGGTGGGGCTGGGCACCAAAGACATCGCCCGTGACATCATAAAAGGCATGTTCACCGAAAACAAGGAAGAAAAGTAAAAAAGCAAGAAAGCGAGAAAGCCGGATCTTACTCTCTTACTCTCTTGCTGTCCGGCTATTCGCTGTAATCCCTTAACATCTTGCTGCGCGAGGGGTGCCTGAGCTTCCTTATGGCCTTTGCCTCTATCTGGCGCACGCGCTCTCTGGTCACCCGGAAGATCTTTCCAACTTCCTCAAGGGTCCTGGGATAGCCGGATTCTATGCCGAAGCGCAGTTTTATTATCTTGGCTTCCCTGTCGGTAAGGGTGTCCAGTATCTTTGTGACCTCGCGCCTTCTTAAAAGCTCCACGGCCGAGTGGGACGGCGGCAGGCCGCCCTTATCCTCGATAAAGTCCTCAAGGTGCGAATCCTCGTCCTCGCCTATGGGGGTGGACAGGGAGATCGGGTCCTGCATTATTTTAAGCGCGTTCTTCACCTTGTCCATGGAAATATGCATATGTTTTGAGTATTCTTCGATAGCGGGATCCCTGCCGAATTCCTGGCGGTATCTTCTGGTGACCTTCATCAGCTTGGAGACCAGTTCTTTCATGTGGACGGGGATCCTTATGGTGCGGGCCTGGTCGGCTATGGCGCGGTTGATGGACTGTCGTATCCACCAGGTGGCGTAAGTCGAAAATTTAAATCCTCTTTTATACTCGAACTTTTCCACCGCTTTCATCAGGCCGAGCCCCCCTTCCTGTATCAGGTCTGAGAGCTCCAGATTTGAGTTCACGTGCTTTTTGGCGATAGAGACGACCAGCCTCAGGTTCGCTTTGATGAGCTTAAGCTTGTCCTGGAGTATCTGGTCTTCCAGGAACGTTATCTTGTCGTTCAGGGACATGAAATCGTCCGGGCTTATGGGCAGCGTCCTTATCAGATGCTTCTCCCGCTCTTTTATGGCCTGGATGTTCTCAAGCGCGGCCGCCACTTCGGTGGGATTGTAGCCCCATTTGGACTTGAAGGCGCCGGGCGCAAGGCGGTTTTTCTGCACCAGGTCGTAATCGTTCCTGAGCTTGTTGAGGTCGCCGTATTGTTTCTGGTATTTTTCCAGCTCGGTCCGGTATTCCTTTATCTTATGCGCCAGGTTCTTTATCTTGTTGGTGAGGCGTTTAATCTTTTCGGTGTTGAGGTTCAGGTTGATGATGGTGCGCACGATGTTCTTCTTCTTGGAGTCTATGATCGCGGCGAGTCTCTTTTTTTCCTCGTTGGGCATCTTGGGACGGCGCAGGCGCTCGGCGAGCTTTTCTATCTCTTTTTCCGTTTTGTTTATGAGTTTGGCCACGTTTTTCATCTTGCGCTTCATGGCGGAGAGCTCCTGCACCGACTTCCTGCCGCGGGGCATCAGCTCCTTGGTGGTCATTTCTTCCTGCTCTATCAGGGTCTCCCAGTTGCGGATCTCGCGCATCGTGATGGGGGATTCCAGCACCAGCATGCGGAGCTCCTTCTCCCTTTCCCGGGAGTTGCGGGCAAGGGTTATTTCCTCGTCCCGGGTCAAAAGCGGGACCTTGCCCATTTCCGAGAGATACATCCGTATGGAATTTGAAACATCCGGCGCGGAATCCCATTCTTCGGTATAAGCCTCGCGTTCCGCGGCGGCCACCATCTTGAATTTCTTCCTGTCCACCACGTCTATGCCCAGGTCCTCAAGGGTGCCCATCAGGCTGTCTATTTCCTCGCTGGACATGGAAGCGTTGGTGAGCGAACGGTTTATTTCCTCTAAAGTTATGTAGCCGTGCTCCTTGCCGAGTTCCACAAGGTCTTTTAAAGCTTTTCTTGCCTGCTCCATGGTCGGGTTCTCCTTGGTAAACGACAGTTGATAAGTTGATAGAGTTGACTGAGTAGGAACCGCGGTCGGAAGTTAACTTCTCTTACTTTATCAACTTGTCAACTTGATTTTGCCGCACCGCTATAAATTCGGTTCCGACTTTGCCGCGGATTTCAGGACCCCTGTGAGGCGTCTGAATTCCTCTATCTCCGCCGGTTCAAGCGCGGACAGCCTGCTCTTGAGCGATTTCCATTTCCGTTCAAGGGAAAGCTTCCTGATCATGGCCGCCGCTTTGGCCGCGTTCTGCTCGGGGTTCATGTCGCTGATTTCCTCTACGGAGAGCTTCATAATAAGCCCGGCCGATTCCGGGAATAACTCCAGAAGCCCCGGGATCGCCTTCGCCGGCTCCCCGCCGGCCATGTCCTTTACGGCCGAAAATATCTTTTTTGAGAAAGGGCTCTGGAAATCTTCCTCCGTCAATTCTCCGACGCAGGCTGTCAGGCCCGGGTCCTTCAGAATGAGGTGTATGAACCCCAGTTCTATGGCGGGAACGTCCGGGAGCGCGGAGGCCGCCGGCGGCTCGCTGCCCGCGGCCCGGGACTCGTTCCTGGCGGCGCCGGATTTCTTGTTCAGCTGGCGCAGGACGGATTCCTGGGTGACGTCAAAGCGCGCCGACAGGGTCTTTATCCATTCGCTTTTGAGTATCTCGTCCGTCTGCCTGGCCACCGTGTCCAGAAGCAGCTCTATAAGTCTGGCCTTGTCCTGCGAGGACATGGGGCCGGGGCGCTTTTTTAAGAGCGCGGAGATCCTGAACTCGAGCGGGTCCGCCGCCGCAAGCAGTTTTTTTTCAAAAGCCTCAACGCCGTGCTCGTTCAGGTATTCGTCGGGGTCGAGCTCCTCGCCCAAATCGGCCACTTTGACGTACATGCCGGCTTCCATGAAAATGTCGGAGGCCCTTATCGAGGCGTTGATGCCGGCTTCGTCGGCGTCAAACATCAGAATGGTGTCTTTGGAGTAACGTTTTATGAAGGCGGCGTGATCGGTAGAAAGCGCCGTGCCAAGCCCCGCCACCGCGAAAGTTATCCCGTGCTGGTGCGCGGAGATGACGTCCATGTAGCCTTCAAGTATCAGCAGCCGCCCGGTCTTCCTTATCTGGGGCAGGGCTTCGTATATGCCGTAGAGCGTGCGTCTTTTCGCGAATAAAGGGGTCTCAGGGGAATTGAGATATTTGGGCTGCTGGCTGTCGTCAAGGGCCCTGCCGCCGAACGCCGTAATCTCGCCGGCCGCGTTCTTTATCGGGAACATCACGCGGTTTCTGAAATAATCGGTTACCTGTCCGGAATCCCTGAGGGCCGCCAGCCCCGCCTTGACCGCGAGCTCTGTTGAGAAACCTTTCCGTTCCAGTTCCTGGAGCAAAGCCGGTTCGCCGGGGGGGGCGAAGCCCATGGCGAACCTCTCCACCGTGGCCTTGCTTATTTTCCTGGCGCCCAGATAAAGCCTGGCTTTTTCCCCGTTCGACGAAAAGAGGAGCTTTTTGTAAAACTCCTCCGCCGCGGCAAGAACTTTTTTTATGGCCAGGCGTTCCTTTTCCTTTTCGCTGAGCTGATGGTATTCGGCCTCCTGCCATTCGAGGCCGGCTTTCAGGGAAAGCTTCTTGAGCGTCTCCACGAAAGTAAGGCCTTCCATCTTCATCACGAACGTGAACATATCGCCGCCCTCATTGCAGCCGAAGCAATAGAATATCTGCTTGTCCGGGCTGACGGTGAAAGAGGGGGTCTTTTCATTATGGAAAGGACAGCAGGCCTTGTGATTACGGCCGGCCTGCCGCAAGTCGGGGATATAATCCTTTACCACGTCCACAATGTTCAGTTTTTCTCTTATGGAGTCGGTGATGCCGCGAGAACTCATTACTTGTCCCCTGCTTTGCCGGATTGTGCCGCGCGCTCCCGCCCGGATCGAACGCGATTACATATAAAGTCCATATTACACGAATTACAGGGCTATGCCGGCGCCGTATCATATCAGAGGCAGGTAGAGGTGAAGGTTCAGGTAGAGAAGGTCGGCGTAACCGCTTCCCCCGTGCTTTACCTGTGCCTATGCCTTTACCTGCTTTATAGCCTATGGCCATCAAACGGCCATCAGACGGCCCGCGCCGGCAAAATCGGCGTAATCCTTCAAGGCTATGCCAGTGCCGCATCAAGAGCTATGCTCTTCAAGCGGCCAAAAATAGCTGTAATCTGGGGGAAACCTGGGCGTTAAAAGTGCCTTCTGTTTTTACGAAGCTTGCGCCGCATTTCCTCGGATTTAAGTTTTCTCTTGAGGCTGGGGGCAAGGTAGTACTCCCGGCGTTTAATTTCTTTTAAAATACCGTTTTTCTCGCATTCATGCTTAAAGCGCCGGAGAGCTTCCTCAATAGACTCTTCGTCTCTCAGTTTGATGAAAACCACAGTATCACCACCTTTAAGTTAGGGTATAGGGTAGAGGGGAGAGGGTAGAGTTATAAGGAACTCCTTAACCCTATACCCTAACCCCTCTACCCTATACCCTGCTGTTATCAGCCCGGAGGCCAGTTCATCTTGCGGCCGCCCAGCAGATGATAATGCAGATGGTCAACCGATTGCCCGGCTTTCCTGCCGTTGTTGGTTACCAGCCTGAAACCTTCCGCGATACCCGCCTTGTCGGCTATTTCCTTGGCCGCGTACTGTATTTTGCCGAGGAGCGGCGCGTCTTCCTGGGAACAGTCTGAAAGCCTGGTTATATGCTTCTTCGTGATTATGAGGATATGCGTGGGGGCCTGGGGATTTAGATCCTGAAAGGCCGCCAGCTCATCCGTTTCATACACAAATTTGGCGTTTATCTCGCGCCCGGCGATTTTGCAGAAGATGCAATCTGGCATTATTTAATATAGTTTATTACTTTTTGGGGAATTAATCAACAGGCTACCCGAAAAAATTCGCCCGCCAGTACGGCGGGCGCCCGCTGAAATAGCGGGCGAATTTTTCGGAGGCAACTAGGCAACTTGGGAATTAGGCGAATAGTTTTTCCCAATCGCCCAGTCGCCTAATAGCCTGATCGCCTCCCGAAAATTGCCTGGATAGCCGCTTGGGGGGGTGATTCTACTGCAATTTTCGGTTTAGGGGTCAGAATTCAGACAGAGGTAAAACAGGCTCTTTGAACTTGCGGGGGTTGTATTCGTAAGGAAGGACCGATTTTTGGCTTTTCTGTATCCTGACAGCCGCCACCCCGGCCTTCCTGGCCTGGATGATGCCGCCGTCCGAACTGGCGAAATACAGGACAAAACGCTTCTTTTCAAGCAACTGGTATTTCTGGTCCTCATCCGGCGTGAAATAAAAATTGCCGGCCAGGGGCTTCCAGCTCCGGACCAAAGCGTCCGAGCCCGCGGGGGCCCTCTGGCAGAATATGTTTACCCTGAATCCGAGAGCCTTGAAAAACCAGGCGGAGAGCCATACCACCGGTTTTGTGCGCTCAAGGTTACAGGCCCGGTTGACCAAACTCCAATAGTCCTTTGAAAAGGGCTCGGCTGGTTCCTTTTGGGCGCTTTGGAACGCCGGAGTTGAAAATGCCAAACCATCGTCATATTCAAAGCCGACCTCAAGGCCCAACAAGGTGAAGACGCTGAAAAATACCGCCCAGGTGGCGGCCAGAAAAGAAAGTATCTTCAGCCGGACGAACCATTTCTTGAGAAAAGCGTCAATAGACTGAAGCATACCTTGTTATTGTTCCCTGATTATGCGGGCGCCGCCGGGCTTGGGCACGGTCTTCTGTCTTGAAAAACACCAGCCGAGCACTTCCCTTAAAGATCTGCGGGAGTTGGCGAATTCCGTGGCGCTTGAAAGCAGCGTGTATTCTTTGTCGTTAACCATGGAATCCGGCACGGCCAGCCGATAGATGCGGTTCGGGAATAAAGGCCTTCCGTTTATAAGAAGACGGTCCACGGTCCGGCCTCTCATATGCGCCTCGATCCCGGAGACGCTGATGTCTTTTGAAATCGTTTCCTCCACCGCGCGTTTTAAGTCTTCGCCGCGGATCTTGACGAAGACCACGCTGGTGTCGTGGGGGAGCACGCGGTACAGGTCGCCCAAGGTCACGGCTCCTTTGGCTATGTCGCCTGCCAGGATGGCGTTGTTTATAATGGCGCCGTTCGACCGGGCCCAGCGCTTTATGCAGTCGGCCGTGAAGTTGCCAAGCGGGGAATCAAGGCCTTTTTCGGATCTTTTTATGTCGCCCAGGGCGGTCCCTATGCGCTTCAAAAAATGTTTTGAGACAAATCCCCTGTGCCGCATGACCGTCTCAAGCGTCGCCGGGTCCTGGCCGTATTTTTCCTTGTCAAGGAGCATGAGTTTATGGTTCGCCTTGAGTAGGCGCCCGCTGCGCGGGTCCACCGATAACTCTATCCTGGCGGCCGAGCTCATTTTTGACGGAGCGGGGATGATCCACGAGTTGTTTATCCGCAAAGGCTTTTTAACGGCCGGATCGTCGGTGATAATCAGGTCTATGGGCGGCAGCCTGCTGAAAAAAGCCGCGTAATACCCCTTGCCGGTCTTTTTTTTGGCGTTTATGTCCAGCAGCAGGACCATGATATCCGCCCCCGCGTCTTTGAGGGCCTTGATCGACCGCTCTATTTCGTAACTTTCCTTTTCAAACTTGTAATTCGTCAGGTATTTCGGCGTGTTGGGACGATCCGGGTCCATTACGGTGACGGCGAAAAAACCTATTTTTGTTTTTCCCGAAACCAGTATCTGCCGGCTTTTTATGAACCCCGGCTTTTTGTTGGTTTTAAGGTAAAGATTGGAGGCGATCACCGGGAAAGTGGCGATCCTTACGAGTTTTTCGAGGTCTTTCGGCGCCAGCGCCAGGTCCTCGGGTCCCAGGCTCGATACGGCGTATGGGATGGCGTTCATGCAGTCCAGCGCGGCCCGGCCTTTGGTAAGATAACCTTCCGGCGTCTCATTGAACCAGTTGCCCAGATCCACCGCCAGTTTCGGTTTTTTTTCAAGGTCGTAGATTTTCTTAAAGACGGCGTAGCCGCCCATTTCGCCTTTTTTAGAATCCGGGTCCGGGCGGGCCCATAGCCAGCCTCCGGACCGGGCGGTGGCATAGATGATCACTTTGTCGGTTTTTGCGCAGGCTGTAAGGGACAGCAGCAGTCCCATTATTGTTATCCGGGCCGGAAACTTTATGAGGTGCATAAGCAGTGGATAGTCTAGAGTCTAAAGTCGAAAGTGTAGAGTGTGAAGCAGATTCCCTTTTAATCTTTAGACTCTCCACTTTAGACTTCTCTCACGATACTGTTATTCCAGCTTTATAAATCCGCCCCCGGCCGGCATTTTGACCGGTGAGTTCTCCTTAAAGTCTTTTATCAGCAGGTCCCTGATGGGCGGCAGGGTGTCCTGCAAATCTTTTTTTATTTTTCGGGTCCTTTGCTCTGATGCCTTGAAAAAACCGTAAGATCAGCTGCGTATGTCTGCCAGTTCGTCGAAATATTTTTCCAGGCAGTCGAAACATTTATCGAGGCTGTTACATATACTACCAAATTTGAGATTTCCGATGAAGTTGGCGTCGTCCAGCGCGGCCTGCCTTTTTGCGAGCTGGAGGTTCTTCCTGGCGTGGGCCGCGATCAGTTTTATCTCGGGAGACGCCGGCTGTTTCCTCAGCGAGATAAGATCTTTATAGATCAGTCCAAGCGCTTCGCGCAAAAGAAAAAAAGAATACCTTATGTATTCATCGTTTTGCGCGGAGCGGCTGCGCATGTCAAAATGTATTTTTTCCAGGTAAGCGGCGAGATTCTCTATTTGCTGTATGGCCCGTGAATAGGCGGGATTGGCGTACGTGAAATGGTCTTTCGCCACGGCGAGGTGTTTCTGGAGGTCGTAATGCGTATGCTTCTTTTTGTGTTTGGCGGGGTGCAGGGAATGTTCTATATCGGAGAGTATGGCGCGTGTCAGTTTTGCCGCGCAATATAGCGGCTTATTCTTAAGTTTCAGCAGGTATAGGCGCATAGTTATTTAGAAGTCAGGGGTCAGAGGTCAGAAGTCAGAGGTCAGAAGTCGGAAATAAAATACCTTAAAATCTGACTTCTTGCTTCTGACCTCTTACTTCCGGCTTCTTACTTCTGAAAATGCCGCAGGCAGTATCGGCAAAACAGTTTATAGAATGATGCAGAAAACGCGGGAAGGTTTTCCGCCTGAGGCGGATCCGCCGGATTTTGGCGGAAATCTTCCCGCGTTTTGAGCGCTCCAAAGACGGTAATCCTTCGACTTCGCTCAGGATGGTGAGCCTGTCGAACCATTATCTCTTGGAGAACTGGAATCTCTTTCTGGCTTTCGGCTGGCCGGATTTCTTTCTTTCCACCATTCTGGAGTCCCTGGTGAGGAAGCCCGCTTTTTTCATGGAAGCGTGGAAGCTGTCTCCGAGGCTGGCTATCGCGCGGGCAATGCCGTGGCGTATGGCGCCGGCCTGGCTTGAGACTCCGCCGCCGTTAACTTTGACGACGCAGTCGAATTTCTGGTCTTTAGTGAGGTCAAAGGGGGAGACCATGACGTAATTCAGGCGGGGGGTATTGCCGAAATACGCTTCCGGGGTCTTGTTGTTGATAGTTATTTTGCCTGTTCCGCCCTGCACCAGTCTTACCTGGGCTACGGAGGTCTTCCTTCTGCCTGTCGCCATTATGATGTTGTTGTCCATAAAATTTCCTTTTACTTATGCTTTTTTTTCCGTCTGGGGCTTTCCGTACTGCTGCTGTCCGCCGGTGAACAGTTTCAGTCTCTTAAGGCGGCCGTGTCTCAGTTTGTTGTGGTTAAGCATCCTTTTGACGGCCAGTTCCAGGACCCTTGTCGGGTCTTTTTCCATCTGCCGTTTATAGGGGATGGTTTTGGCGCCGCCGGCGTAGCCGGAGTGGCGGAAGTAGAATTTATCCTCCACCTTGTTGCCGGTGACCTTTATTTTGGCGACGTTCGTGACGACTACAAAATCTCCGCCGTCCATATTGGGGGTGTAGGTCCTTTTATGTTTGCCGATCAGCAGGATGGCTATTTTGGAGGCGAGTCTGCCGAGGATCTGGCCGGCGGCGTCGAAATAATGCCATTTTCTGGTGGTTTCCACTTCTTTAGCGGCGGGCAAAGTCGTTTTCTGTATCATGGTAGTCATAGTAAACCAATCATATCAAATTTCGCCCCCCAATGTAAACACGAAATCCGCCCTGCCGGTTTAACCGCGATAAGCTGACGCCAATCATGCAATTGGCCGGGGAGGCGACAGGGTTTTGCCGCTCGCGCTCCCGGCCGGCTTTATGGGGAAGCGGCCAATCCGTTTCCGCCGGCGAAGAACTCGCCACGCACACAGTGCGTGGCTCAGACATTCTTCGCCGCCGCTTAATGATAGCGGTACGCTCCAACGGCTTGGCCGAAAGCCTGAAGGTCGCGCGCCGTCAAAACCCCGCCGCCCCCCGGCTGGCTTTTAGCCTGCCCTTTTTTAAATATCCCCGCCCCGTAGATACGTCCAACCCCGCCCCCAAGGTCGCAGCCAAGCTTATAACGCAAAAACATTCCTAAACTGACTCCTTAACTGCCTTTTTGGGCCGTTTGATGACACAATCCCTGACCGATTATAGTACAATGTGCTGGTAGAAGTGTTTATGCTTCGGCAGTATTTTGACAGGGTTCAGCGGGAAGGAAACAAGTTAAGGGTAAAAGGTGCCAGCAGGCACCTTTTACAAAATCTCCCTGGCCCCTCTTTCTAAAAGAGGGGATTTCAGATATGAAAGCCATGAAA
Organism: Elusimicrobiota bacterium; assembly: GCA_018829985.1. Lineage (GTDB taxonomy): Bacteria > Elusimicrobiota > Elusimicrobia > Elusimicrobiales > UBA9959 > JAHJSU01. The sequence continues at coordinate 39,683 of JAHJSU010000052.1, forward strand.
ATCGGATTTCCGGCTGTGGCGGGGAAGGGCGCGACGGTACTTATACTGGGGACCATGCCGGGGGCGGAGTCTTTGCGGAAGGGGGAATATTACGGGCATTCCCGCAACGCGTTCTGGTTCATCATGGGGCGCGTATTAAATAAGGAAACGGCGGGGCTGAGCTATACCGCAAAAAAAGAGATGCTGAAGGCGGACAAGATCGCTTTATGGGACGTCATAAAAGCCTGCGAAAGGAAAGGCAGTCTCGATACATCCATAATCGCCGAATCAATAGTGATAAATGATTTCGCGGCCTTTTATTCCGCGCATCGGAGCATCAGGCGGGTTTTCTTTAACGGGGCACATGCCGAAACAGAATATAGAAAGCGCGTTCTGCCGCTGTTGCCGGACAGCTTTAAAGGAATGAAATATACAAGACTTCCCTCAACAAGCCCGGCCATGGCAACACTGACGCGGGAATGCAAGCTGGCGGCCTGGTCGGCGATAATAAACCCGAAAATTGCAGTTAAAGTCGGTCCCCTTAGGCGGATATCCACAGCAATTTTCGGAAGGCTAAAGGATAAAGGCTGAAGGATGAAGGAAAAGATACAGCGGATCAAAGGGATTTTTCCGACCTTTAGCCTTTATCCCTAATCCTTTATCCTTCCTGAAAAATTCAATACATGCGTAGGTGTCCGCCTTAGGCGGATGTGCTTCAGACGGCCAACTGAATTTTTCGGGTCAGTCTCCCATCCAGATCTTGCCGTTATGGCAAAAGCGCCGGCCCTGACTGACTTTGGCGCCGAAGAAGGCTGTGGCCTTGGTTTCCGGGATATGGGTGTCGCCGCGGCGGTAATTTTCTATGTAGGTCGCGAGTTTATTCGTGCCTTTCATGGCGCAGATCGCGCCCTGCATGTAGCAGAGAAAGTAACGCTGCCGTTTTGGGGCTTTTATCAGTTTTAGTATCTCGCCGGGTTTCTCGGTAAGCGTTTCCACCGGACATTCCGTGGCGCTTAGCAGCCATGAAAATTCGGGTTCGGAGATCTCTCTGTAGCCGTCTTTCAGCGCCTGCTCCGTTTCAGGATTTTCCTTCACGGGAGCGGAAGCGGCCGCAGAAACGGACGCGGGGGCCTCATAAGGCATAAGCCAGCTCTTGGTCCCGGCCTGGGCCTGCCAGTAGGCGGCCATCCCGTCCCCGGTCAGGTTGCCGGCGGGGTCGAATATCGGTTTGCCTTTAAGGTCTTTTAAGACGAACACCTCACTCAGGGTAATGCCTTTTTTTTCAAAAAACCCCACCGCGTCGCGGGTGAGATAGCTCTGGTAGGCTTTAAAACCGGCCATGGTCAGCATCAGTTTTACCCCGCCCCGGACCTGCCTGACCACTATTAACCCGTTCATTAACGGCGCCCTGCCTTTCAGAAAATCTATAGCCCCGCGCTTTTCAGCCTGGCGCATGGTTTTCACGGTATTGAGGTCTTCCTCGGAGAGCTCGGTTTTAGCGGCGTCCACGGCTTTACGCTCTTTAAGTTCCGAAAGTATCCCGGCATTTGAGAGCAGGCTGAAATTGATATCGTCCAGGCGTTCTTTGGCTTTTGCGTTGGACGGTTCGACTTTCAATACCCTCTCGTATAAGGCGGCCGCGGCGGCGAGGTCCGCTTTGGCCTCATAAGCGCCGGCCAGTCCGAGCAGCGCGTTCAGCTCGTTTTTGTTTATTTCAAGGGCTTTCTGATAATAGAGCGCGGTTTTTGCCTGGTCGCCCAGTTTTGACCAGGTCTGGGCCGTTTTTATATGGCAGAAAGCCGCCATTGCCTGGTTGCTGTCGCCGGGCGCGGCCTGCCCCGCACTTTGGCCCTTTTGGAAAAAGTGCGGGGCCGGAGGGTCTTTTTTGCCGAACAGCGCGGCCGCCCGCTGATATTCTTCGCCGGCCGGCTCATATTTGCCGAGCCGCGCCAGGAGGTTCGCGCGCTCCAGCCGCACCTGGGCGTTTTGAGGCATCAGGCCGGCGCAGGCGGAAAGTTTTTTTTCCGCAGCGGCGAGGTCGTTTTTCCTCTCTGACTCCTGCGCGTCCGAAACGCACGCGTCAAATGTCATGCGCGGCCGGGCAGCGGCTTTTTTTGAGGCCTGACGGGGCCGTTTCATTCCTTTTTTGACTGAAAGCCGCTTTATTTTCCCTCTTATTATTCCGGAGTATGACCGGGCGTCAAAATCCGCGGCTTTTTTTACGAGAGCCAGCGCTTTGAGGTAATTTTTTAAAGCCCGGGGCCGATCGGAAGTCTTTTCATACTCGGCGGCCAGATAGTAATAGGCCTTGTAATTATCAGAGGAAAGTTCAACGCCCTGGGAGAGCGTCTCCACGGCTTTTTTGTGTTTTCCGTTTTTTGAATAGGTAAGGCCAAGTTCCCGGTAGACCGGCCAGGCCGTGGGTTCACGCTCCATGGCTCTTTTGCAGTTCGAGAGCGCCTCCGGGGCCTGGCCGGAATTCCTGTATATCTTGCACAGCCCAAAGTGGTAAATATAGTCGTCGTCGGCGGCCGGCGCCCCGGCGGTTATGGCATGGAGGGACGCCGCGCGCTTTGAATGTCCCTCAGGCAGTATCTCAACGGCGTAGAGATAAAGTTCCCTGTCGGCGGGGTTCTTGTTAAGGCCTTCCAGGCATATATCAAGCGCCTTCCCGGTCTGTCCCTGCTCGTAGGCTTTCACGGCGTTGTCCAGGGGACCGGCCGCTTTTCCCGCGTCAGCGGGCCCGGCCGAAACGTTCACGGCGAACGCCAGGGCGCAGAGGAAAGGCACAAAGGCACAAAGGCACAGAGGCACAGAGGCACGGAGGAACAAAGGCACAGAGGCACAGAGGAACAAAGGGAAGGAGCTCCTTATAACTTTGTGCCTTTGAAACTTTGCCACTTTGTGCCTCTCCCTATAACTTTGAACCTCTGTCACTTCCCCTTTGACCTTTTGCCACTTCCCCTTTGCCGCTTTGTCCCTCATTTGGTTTTCAGTATTCTGGGCAGAGTGACGCCGCGCTGCGACTGATATTTGCCCTTTCTGTCTTTGTAAGAGATCTCGCATATCCGGTCGGATTCCAGGAATATCAGCTGGGCTATGCCTTCGTTGGAGTAGATCTTGGCCGGTATGGGCGTGGTGTTGGATATCTCAAGGGTCAGATGGCCTTCCCATTCCGGCTCAAGGGGGGTGATGTTGACCACTATGCCGCATCTGGCATAGGTGCTCTTGCCGATGCAGAGCCCTATAACGTTCCTTGGTATTTTGAAATATTCCACCGAGCGCGCGAGCGCGAAAGAGCGCGCCGGCACTATGCAGAAGGGTTCTTTTATGTCCACGAAGGATTTGGAATTGAAGACTTTGGGATCCACCACGCAATTATGAACATCGGTGAAGACTTTGTATTCATCGGCCACCCTGATGTCGTAACCGTAGGAAGAAAGCCCATAGGAGATCCTGTTTCTGGCTATAAGTTTATCAACGAAAGGCGAGATCATTCTCGAATCCAGGCACATCTTCCTTATCCATGAATCAGATTTCAGCATGTTCTACTCCTTATAATAGACAGGGGGGAAGGGTTTTAGGTGTTAAGGGTTTTAAGGGAACGGCGACAACCCTGTACGGATTCAAACACAACACCCTTAAACCCTAATGCCCTTAAACCCTCAAACCCTTATGTTAATGAACCGCCAGGCTTTATAGACCGCTTTTATTTTTTTAAATCCGCCGAGACGGATCCGCTCGCCCGCAATTTTGAATCCGCGGGCTTCGAGCTTGTCCAGAAGCTCCGAATAAACTTCAGCCATGATAAACGCGCTTAAAAGCTTCTTCTTTTCCGGGCCGGCGGCCAGTTCCCGCGCTGCGGCGTAAAAACCGCGGGCTCTTTTGGCCTCGAACCTCATTAATTCTATAAAATTATCGGGGTAAATAGAATTTTTGAAGGCCCGATGATCGCAGCGGAACATCTCAAGGTCCCCCAGCGGCAGATAGAGCCTGCCGCAGGCCGCGTCCTCAAAGACGTCCCTGATTATATTGGTGAGCTGTACGGCGTAGCCCAGGTTCTCGGCGAGGGCCTGGCCCCGCGCCCCGCGGTATCCGAAAATCTCAAGGCAGGCAAGCCCGACAGCCCCGGCCACTCTGTACATGTAATATTTAAGTTCGTCAAAAGTGGCGTATTCGTGCTTATATATATCCATGCTTAACCCGTCAAGCACCAGCAGGAAGTTGGCTTTGCGCATGGAAAAAGTTCTGATTGCAAAGGCAAGGTCCGCTTCAAGCGGGTTTTTGGCCGCCGAGCCGCTGAAAAGCGCTTCTATCCTGGTCCGCCAGGTCAGAAGCCGGGCCTCTTTGTGTTCCGGAGCGCCGGCCGGGTCATCGGCGATATCATCCACTGTCCGCGCGTAACCGTAAAACGCCGACAAGGCTCGGCGCTGGTCCGGGGCCAGAAAGAAAAAAGCGGGCCGAAAACTTGAGCCCGCTTCATAAGACCGCGAGGGACTGCTGGGCATAAAAAATCAGAGGTCAGAGGTAAGAGGTCAGAAAACAGCTTAAATTTTACATCTTACATCTTACATCTACCCTGTTTTAGTTTATCCTTTCCAGGTATTTTCTAAACTTCCGCCAGTTGGACGCTTTTTCGAACGCCAACTCGCCGTAAGTGTCGTTGTATTCTATAAGCGTTCCGGGTTTTCCGGGGATGTCTATGGCAATACCATGGGTGTTGGAATATTCCTTGCCCGTGCGGTCTTTGCCCTGATAGACGTTTTTTATTACAAGCTCTTCGGCTATAAACTTCTGAAGATCTTCGCCGGCCGTCCTGAATTTATCGGCGCCGGGCAGGGCGGGGTTCAGGCCGGCGTTTACGAGCGCTATGAAATGATAGAGGTCGCCGTAAAAAGAGAGCTGCTTGTCCGGGTCCGTCACTTCGTCGCCCACCTCGAAGCGCAGCACGCCCTCTTTCGCTTTTTTGCAGGCCGCTGTGTCGTCGACCGCCATGGCAACCCCGGCCCAATCCTTTACGAGCTTCGCGAAAGCGGGAAGCTTAGCGGACCTGATGGCCGAGAGCTGCGTGCCGTATTTGGATTTTTCCAGCATGTCGGAATATTCGGGCCTTGAATACATCTCCTTAAAAGTGTCGACCAGGTAAAGTCCGGCTTTATCCGGAGGGGCCTGGGGATTCTTAAGCATCAGCGCGAAAAAGTCTTCAAAATTGAAACTGGGCAACTGGATGATCTCTTCAGATCCGACTATCACGTCCGCGCCGTCCTTGAGTTCATAAGCCACTTCCGCCATCTGCATGAAGCAGGCCATCGAAGCGTAAAGATCGACTTTGCCCGCTTCCCTGAATATCCCGCCCAATTCCGTCGTCTTTATGTAGCTGCCGGTGACGAAATCGTGGGAAATGGATTTTGAAGGAGCCGTCGGATCGTCCACGTGGTTTTCGTCCGGCTTTTTGGGATCCAGCCAGCCCCAGCCGTGGTCCCAGATTATGAGCATATAGCGGTCGGCCGGGTAATTGGCCCTGGCCCATTTTACGAACGAGACCGCCTCTCTGTAATCGCCCATATCCGCCTTGCCCAGATCCATCAGCACGGGCGAGGTTATGCGGTCCTTGTCGGCGTCCCTGACGACGAGATATCTCCTGACGCCTTCCCAGTCGCCGTCGGCCTGAGTGTCGTTGTCCAGCCCTTTTGAGCGGCCGAGTTCAACGACAATGTTGACCTTTTCGCTTGAACCGACGGTTTCAAAACGGTTCATGTCGTTCAAGGCGAACGGCTCGATGTTGCTCTTGCCGTTCATGAACACCATTATGGTCCAGTCAGCAGAAGGCTGAAGGCTTAAGGCTGAAGGCTGAGGGAACGGTGCGGACTGCAGGGCGTTTTTTATGTCGTTGGGCGTGACGGAATTAAGATTGAAATCGGCGTGAAGGGGAGTATTGGCGCAAAGCAGCGAGGCGAAGAGCAATGCGGTTTTTTTCATGGCAGCCTCCTCTGGCGAAAAGTCTAAAGTGGAGAGTAAATAGAACAAAAGTCTAAAGTAAATAAAACGGAAGTCTAAAGTAATAACGCAAGTCGAGGGTGGAGCGAAGCGACACAATTCAACTGTATCCAACAGGTGGAGAGTCTAAAGTCTAAAGATTATAAGGAAATCCGCATCATACTCTACACTTTAGACTCTAGACTTTCGACTATCGACCCTGGACTCTACACTTTCGACTCCCGGCTTTAGACTCCGGACTTAGGTATTCGTAAAACCGTGAACGCGAATCTATCCAAAGTCTATAACTAATTGTTGATGGAAATCAACACAAATTCCGTCACAGTCCGGAATACCGCAGTTTATTCTCAAGCAGCGCGTCGTAATAGGCGGTCAGGCTGTCGCGGTGGGAGGCGGTCCTGTATATCTTGCCCAGCGGGAAGATGAAGGTCTTCCAGGGGAGCTGCATGGACCAGAAGCCGTCGTTGCCGTCCACATTGTACCAGGAAGCTTGAAGATCCTTCATTATTATCTCCGCAAGTATGTGCCCGTAACAGCGTAAAAGCTTCCAGCCGTCGGTGGTGGGGGGAATGTCCGGCCTGAAATTATTTTTCAGGACGGTTTCCAGCCTTACGAGGCCCGACCGCCCCAGTTCAATATTGTTCGTTTCCGCCAGGGTTGAGACAAGAAGCATTATCCGCTTATGTTCGGTTTGCGCGTCCGTGAGCCGTTCGGGGTGGCTGGAGCTTTTGCTCTGCACCGCCGCGACCCCCTGGGGTTTCAGGTTCTGCGCGTCCAGCTCATCCTGCACGTACTGGAGGTATTTTGTAAGCCAGCCCGGCTCCGGCAGACTTTCCTGCCACAGCAGCTTCCAGACGCGCTCTATAGGATAGGTGACGACGCGTTTCGGGGCCGCGATTATCAGGGGCCAGCCCCAGGGGTCGAAATCCAGGAACTTTATCAGCCGGCCTTTCAGCCTTTCCTGCATCACGTAGCATAAGAAGGCCGAACAGTCTTTGACTATTTCAATAGCGTCCTGCGGATTCTGTCTGGCCTGTATGAAGGTCAGCCTGAGTTTCTTTTCCACCTCGGCCAGGCCGTCCGCGTTAAAGTAGACCTTTTTATTGAACCCGTCCTCAAGCGCCGAGGCCAGTTTAAAAGCTCTGCCCAGAAAATCGTCTTTTTTGCTTTCTTCGATCGTTGGCGGGAGTGTGGATTCGATGGCGCCCTCGAACGTTTCAGTGTCTGATTCGCGGGCGGGCTGTTTGGCCGCCGGCATATCAGGCGCAGGCTGTTTCACTTCCGGCTTATCCGCGGCCGGCGGCCTTGTGGTGCGGTTGCTTATTTTCGGCATGGCCGCTTCAAGCGAAGCCGCCGTCTTTTCCCGGGCGGGCGAAAGCGCCGGCGCGGCCTGTCCGCCGGGGACGGCGGGCGAAGGCGGGGGCGCGGCCTGTCCGCCGGGGCTTGCGGATGAAGATTCGGCCTTCCGGGATTTGAAAATATCGGCGGTCTTATGCTGCTCCGTCACCGGAGCTGCCGCCGGCTCGGGAGGAGCTGAGGGCTGAGGGCGGTGAACCGCGTTGGGTTCACCGTTCTGTTTTATTGAGGACTGGATGGCCGGCGGACCGGATGGCTGGGGCGGGGAAAGCGGTTCCCGGACGGAGGTCTCGATCTCGCGTGAATTTTTAATCAGGGCGGGACCCTGGATCGGGGGCAGTTCCGCGGCCAGCCGCGAACCTGAATTCAGATCGGTCAGCGCTATCTCGTTTATGAGGGCCGCCGCTTCCCGGAGGTTGCCGGTTTTAATGAGGGCCAGGCAAAGATTAGCTTTTGATTGTATGGCGGGCCATAAACCCGCGGAAGAGCGATAGCAGGTCTCGGCGTCGCCGTAATTGCCCGTGCGAAAATGAATGTTGCCTAAATGGAAAAATATCTTTGAGCTGAGCGGGGAAGGGCTTTTGAGCGCGGCGTTGAAAATGTTTACGGCCTCGCTTAATTCCTTCCGGTTTTTATTCTTTAAAGCGTTTGTCGACAGCGTTACGCCCAGACCGAAAAGTCCCTCCGTTTTTAGAAACGAATTTTCCGAAAGTTTTTTAAAAATATCCCTGGCGGCGGGGAATCCGCCTTCTTCAAAGGAGAGCCAGGCCAGTTCCAGTTCTTTTCTTTCGCTGAAAGGCGAGCCGGCGGGGATTTTTTCCAGCAGCCGGCGGGGTGTGTCCAGATCGCCGGTTTTTCTGTGGATCTCCGCCAGACAGCAGTAGAATTCCGGATCCGCGACGTTTCTGGCGTACTCATAGGCTTCCTGAAAAAGCCCCAGATTTATCAGAATGTCCGCATAAAACCCAATTGGCGCGTGACCGGGGTTTTGAGCCGTTAAAACTTCCGTAAAATAGTTGGCGCGATGCAGATTTCCCAGGTCCGCTTCGTTTTTCGCCGCGCTTTCAAAATCCGTATCCGTCGGAAACGCGGGCGGAGTCTGGAGAAATCCAATGACCGCTGAGAGCTGTTTTTTGTCAAGGCGTATTTCAGCCGGGGCGAATTTGGCCTGTGGCAAAGGAGGATTAAAAGCGAAAATGTCGGCGGCCGGCGCGTGGAACAAAATATGCAGAAAAGAAAGACTCGGTTTGGCATAAACCGGGGGGGCCGGCAATCTTATATCCGTAAATGCCGGAAGGAGCACGGACTCCTTGTCTTTATACCCGGTTAGGGCGTAGAAACCGGGCGGCGGGGTTTCGTAAAGGGTGACCGGGGCGGCAAGCTCCGGGAACTCCCTGAAGTTGCTGATTATTTCCGCAAGCGCCGGGGCGGAAGAAAGCCTGAAAAGGTTGAACTTGGAAAGATTATCCGTCATAAATTGCTGCTCAAGTTATTAGGTTCAGGGTTCAAGGTTATTTTTTCCCACGCTCTTCTTGTGTCCTCTGGTTTTCAACCGTTGAACCGCTGAACCGTGAACCCGGAACCAGTAGTTACCTTTCAACACTACAGCATAGCATTTGATTTGAAGCTATAGGTTATTGTATATTTTTAGTTTATCTTTCTGTCAAGAGGTATTACCAGGCCGCTTATGAAACCCATAGTGGTGCTCGCTACGCGCAATAAGAATAAAGTAAGAGAGATATTGGCTATACTGGCGGAGAGCGCCATAGATTTTAAAACTTTGGACGATTTTCCGGGAGCCCCGGAAGTGATAGAAGGCGCGGACACACTTGAAGAGAACGCCGCTAAAAAAGCAAAAAGCGCGGCGCTTTACTGCGGGCGCTGGGCGCTGGCCGACGATACGGGGCTGGAGGTGGATTCTTTGGGCGGAAAGCCGGGGGTGTTGTCGGCCAGATATGCGGGACCGGGCAGTTCCTACGCCGATAATAACCGAAAACTTCTTGCCGCGCTGGACGGAGTGCCGCATGAAAAAAGGACCGCGCGTTTCCGCTGCGCCGTGGCGCTTGCCTCCGCCGGCGGTTCCACCGTCATCATGGAGGGGTGCCTTGAAGGGTTTATAACCCGGGAACCGTCAGGCTCCCGGGGCTTCGGCTATGACCCTGTTTTTGCCGTGGCGGCCTCCAGCGCGGACGCGGGGCGCGGGCAGGGCCCGGTGCGCACGCTGGCGGAACTTTCCCCCCTGGAAAAGAATGCCGTGAGCCATCGCGCGGCGGCGCTCAAAAAGATTATCCCGTATTTACGGCGGCTTAAGGCCGAAGTCTAAAGTCGAAAGTCGAAAGTCGAGAGTCTAGAGTCTAAAGTGCAGGGTGGAATCAGATTTCCTTAATCTTTAGCCTTTAGACTTCCGTTCTGTTTACTTTAGACTTCCTTACTCTTATGATCACGGTTTTAAAGTCTTTGTGGAATAATTTTTCATATTTCCTGGCCGCGCTGGCAGTGGCGCTGGCGGTTTATTTTTTTTCATACGAACGACCCAGGGCCCTTCCCCCGGTTTTAAACCGGCCCGTCCTCGAAGACTTCGCTCCCGGCGGCTATACCGTAAGGTCCGGCCTCATGGCGGCGTCGGCAAATCTAGCCGTCTATAAAAGCAAGATCGAAAAAAAGCTGGAATCCAGGTTCATGAAGTCCTCTTTTCCGGCGTCGGACGCGGGCGCCATAGGGAAGCTGGCCCGAGACCTTGAACCGCTCCTGTTGAAGATGCGCCGTAATGTCTCCGCCGCCGATCACATTTCCCGGCTTGAGGCCGCCGAGGCCGAGCGCAGGGCGCTTGTGCTTGAAAACGCCAAACTGAAATCGCTGATTAAAAACGCCGGGCCTTCGTCGGGCCGTGTCCTGAGACAGTTGGCGGCCGTGGAAGAAAGCCTCTACAAGCTCCAGCTCCAGCTTGAAGGCCTGGCCGCGCTGGAAGCGCAATAAGCGTAACTGCTCAGGTTATCAGGTTCAAGGTTCGCGGTTCAAGGTTATCTTTTCCACGATCTTCTTGTGTCCCCGGATTCCCAACTGTTGAACCACTTCCGCCGGAGGCGGATCCCCGCCAATACAGCCCGGCGGGCGCGGCGCCGGGCTGTTTGGCGGAAAACCGCTGAACCTGAGTAGTTACAATAAGTTATAATGTAAATTCTTATGCGGATAAGGCTTTTTCCGAAACTTGTCGCGGTCATGCTTGCGGTGTCCGTTGTGCCGATAGCGCTGTTGGGCTACCGGCTGATCAGCATCGGCCAGCTGGGCGCGACTACCGCCCGCCTTGAACTGCATATCGGCATGGCCGATGCGATAGCCCGCGAATTTGAAACCTACATGGTCGGCGTAAACGACAGGGCCGCTTTTGTCATGGGCGCCATTTCCAAGATGGACTGGGAAAACAAACAGACGCTTTTGACTTCTTTCATGGACGCGAACGGCGATATTAATGAAATTTCCATGATTTCCAACTCCGGCAAGGAACTGGTGAAAGTTTTTAATCCGTCGGTTAAGGCGGATCTTTCGTTCAGGGATTACATCAAGGACCGGAAATTCCTGGGCGCCAGGGACGAAAAAACAAGGACTTTGGAATTTCAGACGGTTAACGGCAAAAACAACGCGGTCCTTTACTATCCGTTCGGCAGGAATTTCGTCTTTAAACTTGCCGTGGGCCTTGATAAATTCCTGAGCACGCTGAACTTGAAAAAAATCGGGGATACCGGCTATTCGCTGATAGTGGATAAGAACGGGGAGCCCATCGCTTATACCCGGGATATCGGCCGCGGGGAGCTCGGCGGCGTGAAAAAATGGCCGATCGTGGAGGAGGCGCTCAAGGCGCTTTCCGCCGGCGCCAGCGAATCTTTTTATTTCGGCGGTGTTGAACAGATAGGCGCGTACGCTCCCATCCCGGCGATTGCGGGGGCGGCGATAATCAAACAGTCAAAGGAAGAGGCTTACCGCTCGGCGGCTTTTATGCGCCGCGATGCCGTCAAGATCATGCTGCTGTTCGTGGCGGTCGTCTTCGCGGCCGCCTTTTTCCTCTCCAGGCAGCTGTCCAGGCCCATTATTGAGATAACCCGGGTCGCCGAAAAGGTGGCGGAAGGGGATTTTTCAAGAACGGTGGACGTCAGGTCCCGGGACGAACTGAAAGATCTGGGCGAAACTTTCAATAAAATGGTGCGCCAGTTAAAGACCTATTCGGATATGCAGGTGGACCGTATAATCAGGGAGCAGAAGAACACCGAGGCCATACTTTTTTCCACCGAGGACGGCTTTGTCATGATAGACGGTTCGGGGTGCGTTCAGCTGGCGAACAGGAAAGCCCGCTCGGTGCTGGGCCTGGCGCCGGAGGCGGCCATAGAGGGGAAAGATCTTCTTGAGCTTATCGGCGAGCCCGGTATGCGGAACATAGTGGCCGAGGTGCTGAGCTCCCGGAAGGAGGATTTTTTCAGGGATATAGAAGTGGCGCTTGAACATTCAAAAAGGTTCTTTAAATGCTTCTCGGCTCCCATAATCGCGCCGGAACAAGACGTCCGCCTGGGCACTTTGGTGGCTTTTTACGATATCACGCTGGCTAAGGAGCTGGAGCGCATTAAGGACGAATTTCTCCATTCCATAACCCATGACCTCAGGAATCCGATGGGCGCCATAAAAGGTTTTGTGGAATTCATGATCAAGGAAGTCCCGGGTCCGGTCAACGAGGCCCAGAAAAAGATGCTTGTCTCCATAGACCGCGCGGCTTTCAGGCTCCTGGGGATGATAAATAATATCCTTGATATAGCCAAGATGGAAGCGGGCAAGATGGAGATAAAACTGGCCCCGGTAAATGCCGCTGAAGCGGCCAAAAGGGTTGTGGAACTGCTTGAGTCGCTGGGGCAGAGAAAGCGGATAAAATTCGTCCTTGACGCTCCGGTTCCGGTCACACTGGAAGCCGACGCCGGACTTATAGAGCGGATGTTCACCAACCTCATAGGGAACGCCGTCAAATTCGCGCCCGAAAACGGCGTCATAACCGTCGGCATCGGAGAAGACGGGGAAAATCTGATAGCTTTCGTCGCCGACAACGGGGACGGCATCCCGCTGGAGTATATGAACAAGGTATTTGAAAAATTCGAGCAGGTCAAAGGGCAGAAGGCCGGCGGAACGGGTCTGGGCCTCACCATCTGCAAGCATATCGCCGCCGCGCACCTCGGCAGAATATGGGCGGAGTCCGAGCCGGGTAAGGGCGCGAAATTTATTTTTACGGTGCCCAAAAAACTTAAGAAAGACGAGGCCGGCAAACTGTTCGTGGCGGTTTGACGGGCATAGCCCTGTTGAAAGGGTAGAGGGGCTAGGGTAGAGGGGCTAGGGTAGAGGGGAGAGGTGCGGAAACAAGAAACTCCTTACCCTACACCCTGCTGTTATGGCGCCGACATAGTAAGGGAGGACGGTAATGAGACTTAAATTAATGTTCTTATGCGCGGCAGCTTTTTTTCTGACCTGGCGGGCGCGGGCCGAAGGAGCGGGAAAAGCCGAGGAAATGCAGAATATCGTGGTGAAACCGGGCGACACGCTCTGGAGCATCGCCAACACGTATCTTAAAAACCCCAAACGGTGGAACGAACTCCTGAAATACAACACTCTGCCGGCGGCGGATCCGTCCATAGCTTTACCCGGCATGGCGCTTAAGGTGCCGGCAAAACTTATAAAAGAGCAGTACCGCGCGGCCAAGCTGGTTTCTTTCGTGAACGAAGTCCTTTTAAGGAAAAGCGGCGCGGCCGACTGGAAAAATGTAGCCGCGCAGATGGATCTTTTTAAAAACGATACGCTGCGCACCAGGACGGACGCCCGGGCCGAAGTCAGGTTTTACACCAAAGAGATATTGAATCTCTATCCCAACTCCGTGGTTATATTGCGGCCGCCCGATAAAAACGCGGACGTGGAGCTTATGGCCGGCGGAATGCGCGGATTGCGCGCCAAAGTGATAACCGCTACCAACGTAAGGATCACGCCCAAAACCAGGGATACCGAGTTCGACGCCAGAATGAAAGCGGATATGACCACCCAGGTGCAGGTCCACAAGGGCCGCGTAGGCGTGGAAGCCCAGGGCAAAACGGTGGAGGTGCTTGAAGGTTTCGCTTCAGTGATTAAGCTGGATATGACGCCTTCCCAGCCCATACCGCTCCCGCCCATGGCTGATTTTGAAAAAGGGAGCGGCCCCGCGCTTGCCAAGGCCAGCGGTCCGCGGATGAAGCTGGACGATAATATCATTTCGCTTAAGCAGACAATTCCCAAGGCCGCCGTTAGGGCCCCCGCTGCGCCGGCCCTTAATAAAAATATCAAGACCGGCGACATGAACGACCAGAGTATAGATGCCGGCAAGATAATGATAACGGTGGCGAATCCCGTGCAGTCTTATCATCTCCAGCTGGCGCGGAACCAGAATTTTGCCGATCTGGTCCTGGATAAGACTTATGACGCTTTTGATACCATAAATTTAAACGAACTGCTTCCCCCGGGCGCCTACTGGCTGCGGGTCTCATATGTGGACCTGCTTGGTTTTGAGGGGAAGTTTAACGCCCCAAGGCAGATCACCATCGGCCGCGGCAGACAGTAGGTAGTAGGTGGTAATGGGAGAGTAGATGGTAGGTAGTAGGTGGTAGGTGGGGAAGGAAATACAGATCTCATTAACCTACCTCCTACCTACTACCTACTACCTACTACCTACTACCTACTACCTACTACCTACTACCCCCACCCCTGCCCCTGCTATTGACAAGTCAAGTTTTATCTGCTAATATATAGTGCAGGAGTAGTATTCATGAGGGAGGCTTAGTTCGCTTCTGTCAGTTGTTTGTTGCTGTTCGGCTGTGCGGTGTTCGGAGGGAGCACGAAAAGGCAGTAGGAGAGGCGCAATCTTTTCGTGCTCTCTTTTGCTTTTGGCCGTCCGCTAACCCGAAAAATTCAGGAGAATTTTCCGGGAAGGATAAAGGATTAGGGATAAAGGCTAAAGGACGGAATATTTTTTTGTTTTGCAGTGTTTTTCCTTTATCCTTCAGCCTTTATCCTTCAGCCTTCCGAAAATTGCCGTGGATTTTCTACAGGTTTCTTAATGCGATACGACTTCAACTGCCTGCCCGCCAAATTGCAAAACAAACTGAAGACATGTAATGCTTGGCAGGCGGGCAATTTTCGGGTTTAATCCCGCCCGTATTTAAAATATAATCTACTTACTATGTCCAAAAGGGTTTCCCTCGCGGCCCTGTGCCTTTGCCTGCTTTCGGCGCCCTGCTTTGCCACCTCCGGCCTCCCGCCAGGTTCGGTCACCGTCTGGGACAGGATAATGAAGGAACAGAGCTTTATCAACCTGCGCAAAGGCTATATGCTGATGGGGTCCGAGAAATACGCCGAAGCCGCCAACGAATTTTTAAAAGCCATCTCGGAAAATCCCAAAGAGCCCTACGCGCATATTCTCTACGGCTCCAGCCTGTACTGGCTGGGCGAGCCGGACCGGGCCATGGATGAGTTCAACGCCGCGGCCGGCCTTGATCCCCAAAACGCGGTCGCTTATCAGCTGATGGGCATAGTCCACGCCTGGAAGGGGGAACTTCCGGCGGCGCTTGAAAAATTTAAAAAGGCCGAAGAACTGGCAAACTTTAAAAGCGACGTCAAGATGAATATCGGTTCCATCTATAATTCGCTGGGCGATAGGGGCAGAGCTTTATCCTATTTCAGGGAGGCGGTCCGGCTTGAACCTGAAAACCCTCTTTACCGTTTCCAATTGGGCCTTCTTTATTCAAGGCTCGGGCGCTGCGCGGAGGCGAAAAATTCTTTTAAAAAAGCGATTTCTAAGTTCAGGGATTACGAGGACGCGATGCTTGAACTGGCGGTCCTGGAGGAAAAAGACGGCAAGGTGAAAGAAGCCTTAAGCCTTTACAAAAAAGCCCTGGAGCTCAAACCGGGCGACAACGTGGCGCGCTTCAGGCTGGCCTGCCTCTTTTATAAGACCGGCAATAACGACGGGCTTAAAAAACTTTTGAACGAGGCTTTTTTGCTTACACCTTCCAACGACAGGGGCGGCATCTCCATAAGTCTTTCCTACGCCGGGGCGCCGGACAGCGGGAAGACGCCCGACGGCCGGCGCTCGGATAAGCCCGCATCTCTGGAGAACGCCATAAAGAAGATCCCGGCGGATGAGGACATAAATATCCAGGCGGAGATAATTTCGGTTCCGAAGACCCCTGTGGTCATGCCTTCGGGCGAAGGGCCGGCGGGCTTGAGGTCCGGCCTTGAAAGAATTTTCAGCCGGCGCCAGGTCTCTTATTTAAAACGCGAATACTCATTGCCCGCCTCGGATTTCAGGAACAGGGCGGACCGGGCCGCCCGGATAGCCGCGGAGATAGACGCCGCCGTCAAAGCCGCGGGCAAAGAGAACGATACGCGCATGTCTTTGAGCATCGAAACTAAAAAAGCTTCCGGAACTTCCGCCGCCTCCGTCTCCGGCCGGAACGCCAAGGTGGTCTTCAAGCCCCGGGATGTCGGAAACGACATGGGGCTTTGGGTGATGGGGGACAACTGGCTTGAAAACGTGGAAGAGGCGCTTGATGAGCTTTCGTTGAGCCGGGCAGCCGGCCCCCGGAGTTCCGGCGGGTTTTCCGCGTTGACGGGGTTAGGCAGGCTTATCCTCGGCGAACCGGACGCCGCCCTTGAAGAGTTTCAAAAGACCGGACCCGAACTGGGCGCGGCCGGCGAACTGGGGAGCTGCGCTGCCTGGGTTGAGAAAGGTTCCGAGGAAAAAGCTCTGGCCGCGTGCCTTGAAGCGCTTAAAAAAGAGCCGTCGAACAAGACCGCTTTGGCCAATAAGAAGTGGCTGGAACGCGCAGCAGACGCAGATTAACACAGATACAAAAGCAGACGAACACTGATAAAATATGCGATAATTCGGCCTGTTTAATCTGTGTTTTATGGTAACTACTCAGCAGCAACATTGAACGCAGATGACGCAGATGAATATGATGGACGCAGATCATGTTTAATCATAAAAATCGTTACTACTCAGCCACAAAGTCACAAAGACACGAAAGAAATCAGACAACAAACCGTTTGATCCATAAACTTTCTTTGTGCCT
>JAHJSU010000053.1 GCA_018829985.1 Elusimicrobiota bacterium
AATATTCCGGATTTATATCATTTTACAACTTCCCAATGGCCGCCTCTGTCGGGGCCAATCCGGCGGATAAGGCCGGAGTCCCTTAATTGTTTTAAATTCCATTCCACACCCTTTGAAGTTATGCTTAACTCTTTTGCCAGCTCGGCAGTGGTAATATGCGGGTATTCCGCAATAAGAGCCAATATTTTCTCCCTAGTTTTCTCCCTAGTTTTCTCCCTAGTTTTCTCCCTAGTTTTCTCCCTGGTTTTCTCCCTGGTTTTCTCCCTAGTTTTCTCCCTACTTTTCTCCCTACTTTTCTCATTACCTTTCTCCTTACTTAGTCCTCCGGCGCGTTTCAACGAGTATTCCGGATCCCTGTAAAAAACAGCGTGGAAGAAAGTGTCGGAGGTAAATTCCGGCTCTTTTAAACCCGCCTCGCGCATAAGGTCCTTCATGCGTCTAATACCGGTGCCCAGGCGCTCAACTTTGCCCATGCGGTGGAAGAAGTCCGCAATTATCGGATTGCGCCTTACGGATTCTTTGCCGAAATTGCGCGTTGTCACTCCGGGGAGCAGGCCGCCGGGGTTGGATATATCCACCCTGTCATCAAAAACATTTACATAAATGCTTGTGCCGCGCATGCTGTAGTCGCGGTGGACGAGGGCGTTAATAAGGGCCTCCCGCAGGGCGTCAAGCGGTATTTCGTATATCTCCCGGCGGTTAATATATATCTCGCTTCTGACATTAAGTTGTTTTTTAATAAAATCCATGGCTTCGTTGAACTGGGCCAGCAGGTCCGTTCTGGCGTCCTTGCGGTCGTAAATATGCACCTTTTCCACGCCTTTGAACGCCGCCATTATGGTTTCACAATGCGGGATAAACCTGTTTATATCCGAGGCGAACATAAGCGCGCCGGCGTTATTAATTGTATTGTCCGCGTGAATGCCCAGGCTTGAAAGGAAGGATGGTAAATTGGCGCCGGTGACTTTGAGCGAGGCCCCTGCTTCTTTCAGGAAAGCCCGGACTTTGCCAAGCTGAACATCCTCAAAAGAAAACCCTTTGCAGGGCAGGCTTTCAAAAGACATGTCGGCGGCGGTCCTGAATATAAGCCGGACTTCTTTTTGCGTCATCTTCTGGGTCATGCCGTCCAACCTGCGGAAATAGCCGGAAGAGCAGCTATATGGCTTTTCGGGGCCTTCGGAAACCTCTATTGCAACAACATCATTTATCTGCGATATTTTTGTAATTGAGATATGCAGGTCGCAGTTGCGGGCAAGAGAGGACAGTTCGGCTTTCATCTGATTGGTCAGCTTTTCGCCTGTTATTTCCCCGTCATTGTTTACCCCAAGCAGAATAAAGCCGCCGCGGGAATTTGCCAGGGCGACGATATCGCGGTCAATCCTGGAGGTGTATTTCTCCTTGAATTCCACCGTAAGGCCTTCGCCTTCCGCTATTAGAAGGTTGAGTTGTTCGCTATTCATATCAAAACCCGCTAAAACTCCTCGGCCAGGATCAGGATTTCTTCGCCTTCGTCTATTTTGTTGGCCTGGTTCAGGAGGCCGGTCAGATATTTGTGCGGCACTTGCTTCTGCAACCCTGCGAAATCGGCGTTAAGGCTTTTTTCGGATATAGAACGGATAAGTTTCAGATAATGGGCGGGCAGGCTGTCCAGTTTCTCTATTACCGTCAAAAGGTCTTCCAGATAATCCCGGCGGGCGGGCAGTTTATCTTTTAACACACGCACTTTATCGGCGGCTTCACGCTTGCCTTTATCAAAAGGGACCTGGGATTTCCGGGCGAACAGATTTTGTTTGATGTTCTTGTAAATCGGTTCAAAAGCTTTGGAAAGCGGCTGCGGCTTTTCTTCCGGTTTTGCCGCAAAAAGTTTTAAAGCGTCTTCCGGGGACATGGAACAGGACTCCTGCGGGTTGGCCCCGAAGCTGAAGGCAAATTCGCCGCCTTTCTGTGCGAATACAAGAACGCCGTTTTTATTCTTTTGCACGGACCGGCGTATTTTTGTGCGGGGCGGGATACTGTCCGCCTGGGATATAAGTTCCGGCCTGCCGGACCGCAAAGACGCAAGCAGATTGCGATATTCCACGTCCCAGGAACGCTCATCGTTCTTTATAAACTTTTCATGCAGCTCTTTATAAAAGGACTTAAGGTCTTCGTCTTTTGTCAGATACTTAGTATCCTCGCCCATCAGGGCGTGTATCATGGCTATTTTAAGGGTGGAGATTTCTTTAGTGCGGGTTTCATCTTCGCCGGTGGCCGTGGGGAAATAGTTATAGATGTAAAGTTTGTCAAAAACCTTTTTATTAACGCGGTTAATGCGGCCCACGCGCTGTATTACGCGGGTCGGGTTGTAGGGCATGTCGTAATTAAACACTATGCCCGCCCGGTGCAGGTTTATGCCCTCCGACATGGCGTCGGTGGCGACAAGAATGTCAAAGTTGTTTTCCTGCTTTTGGGCGGCGCAGCCGGCGTCAAAGTTCCTGTGGATGATTTTCTTGTTTTCTTTGCTTGAGTCCGCGGAGCTGTATTTGAAAACCCTGAAACCCGGCTTTATGGCTTCGCCCAGATAGGCGGCGGTATCGGCAAATTCGGTAAAGACTATTATTTTGCGCCTGGGGTTCTCTTTCAGCCTGGCCTTAAGTATGGCTTTAAAATCCTGGACTTTAGGGTCGGAGTTGACGGCCTCGGGGCTCCAATTTTTCCGCACGGCTTTAAGCAGCTTAATATCCTTCTCCAGTTCCTTTATGAACTTTTCTTCCAGCTTTTCTTTTTCTATCCAGTGCAGGCCGCGCTCAAGCTGATGCGCAAGAAGCTCATCTATATTCACGAGTTCGTCGCCGGTAGAATCAAGAAGTGTTTCAACATCCGGCAAATCGCCTTTTTTATAGACCGGGACCTTGCCGAGTTTGTCGTAGTAGTCTTTGATTTTCCCGGAAGACTTTATTACAAACTCCAGCGAGCGGCGGAAAGAATAGATAGAGCTTTCAAACCGGCGCACAAGCAGGCGGCGCATGAAAATTGCCAGGTTGGCCTGCCCTTGTTCAAGCAAGCCTATGGCTTCCGCCCCTTTCAAGCCTGTAAATTCCTCGGCATAGGCCAGTTTGTGCTCTTTTTTAAGGTATTGCGCAGGATTGTAGCGCACGCCCTGAAAGCCGCCGCCGCTTTCAGGGGATATTGCCTCAAGGGTTTGGCGGTAAAGGGAACTGAGAGGCCCTAAATCATAGGTGGCAAGCTCCGGCGGGTTCACCTCGGGGAATGAAATCTTCTGCAGGGCCAGATCTTTTTTGTATTCCTGTATTTCTTCAAGGTCTATGCGGGAACGCCTGATAACAACAGGCGACAGGATATCCCGTATTTTGCGGGCCACGGCGTTGACCTCGGTTTTTATCTCGGCCCCGGTCTTGGATTTTTCTTTTTGGGCTTTTTCTATCTTCTTGTATTCGCGTATCAGTTCCTGAAACCTGTAGGAAAGGTTGTCCACCGTCCGGATAGTAGATTTGGCGGGTATCTGGAAAAGGCGGATTATGGAAAAAATATCCTGCGGGCGGTTATTGAAAGGCGTGGCCGTAAGTAGGATCACCTTTTTGCCCGGGCAATGGCAAAGTTTATGAAGGTTGGCGTAATCGTCGGTATTCTCGTTGCGATATTTGTGGGCTTCGTCTATGATTATTACTTTTTCCTCGTCATCATCTTCTTCAAGCGCTTTTTCTATCAGGCCGCTGGAATAAATTTTATGGGTAAGGTCGAAATCGTAGGCGTAATCAGTCCATTGGTCGCACAGATGCGGCGGGGCTATGATAACAGCTTTCATTTTGAGATTGTAGGCTATGGCCGAGGCGACAATGCTCTTGCCAAGGCCGACGACATCGGCTATTATAACGCCGTTGTGCTTTTTTATTATTTCCAGGCCCTGTTTCACGGCGTCAATCTGGTATTTAAGGTCAAAAACGCCGGCTGATATATTTTTGGGGGAGACAATTTCGCCCTTTGTCTTAAGCGAAAAATATTCGTTCAGAACGCGGATATACATCAGGTAAGGGGCCGGGAGCTTTTCGAACCAGATCTTTTCTATAACTTCTTTATGGAAAATTTCGTAATTATCCTTGTCGGCTATGGTAACGGCCGTCTTCCAAAGCTTGTCAAAAATCTCCCTGGCTTCCTTGAAGTGTTCATCACGGAAAACAACATTGATTTCGTAGCGGTCGCGCAGGCCGGCGCGGCTTAAATTGCTTGAGCCGGTTATTACTGTGCCGGGATAGTCGCCTTTCTGGCTGAACTCCGGCTTGTTTTCAAAAATATAAAGTTTGGCGTGGTTGGGCTCAAGGGTTTTTTTGATTTCCAGCGAGCCGGTTTTTATCTTTTCAAGGAAGGTCCTGAAAGCTTCCTGATTCTCCCCGCTGTCAAAAAGATTCGTTTCATTGTAGAGCTTGATAAACCATTTATAATGATCAGCCCGTATCTGACCGCGGGAAATATTGCGCTCGGTTATGACCTCGCATTCCCGGACGGCATTGATAATGTCTTTTTCCACGTCCAGCCCGACCAAAATACGGAGATGCTTGCCGGAGAGGTTTTTGTGGATTTCCTTAAAGCCGGAAAAGTAAAAGTAGCCTGCCAGAAAATCCAGCTTGGCAGAGTTGGGGAGGATATTATTTATAACATCCGAAAGAAGCCGCTCCTGATTGGTAATAAACTGGTTTGACATAATAAAACTCCTGATAATTAATTATATTGCTTTGCGTGGTAAATTGCTATTAAATTTCCGCAATTACAACGCTGTGG
>JAHJSU010000054.1 GCA_018829985.1 Elusimicrobiota bacterium
AGGTCGAAATAGGTGTGGCCGAGCGAGGACACCTTCAGTCCGGAGATCTCCCCCTCCACCCAGAGCTCGCGGAAAGAGGTTTCCAGCAGGTGTTTTATCGACTGGCTAAGCTCGCTGACGGAATAAATTTTAGGGTCCATGATAAGCTGATGGATAGTGTAGAGTGTAGAGTCTAGAGTCTAAAGTCTAGAGTTTAGAATGTAAAGTGTAGAGAAAAAACACTTCCCCGTTTCTTTTTATTCTTTACTTTAAGACTTTCGACTTTAGACTTTTGTTCTATTTACTCTACACTACCCTCCTTGAGCCGCTTCATGCGTTTCCCGATCTCCGCCTCGAAGCCCTGGTCGGCGGGTTTATAAAACTGCTTCGGCTCAGGCATGTATTCCTGTTCCGTATAATGCCCCGGGAAATCGTGCGGATATTTATACCCTTTGCCGTGGCCGAAGGCCTCCCCGTCTTTCGTGGCGTCTCGAAGATGCAGCGGAACGGGACGGTCGGGGCCGTTAGCCACTTCGGCTATCGCGTCGTTGACCGCCATATAGGAGGCGTTGGACTTGGGCGAGACAGCCACGTAGATCGCCGCCTGGGAAAGTATTATGCGCGCCTCGGGCATGCCAAGCGATTCGGCCGCGCTGAAAGCGCTTTGCGCCACCACCAAAGCCATCGGGTTGGCGTTGCCCACGTCCTCGGAGGCGCAGATGAGTATCCTGCGCGCCACGAAGCGCGGATCCTCTCCGGCTTCAAGCATCCTGGCCATCCAGTAGACCGCGGCGTCGGGGTCGGAGCCGCGCATGGATTTTATGAAAGCCGAGATATGGTCGTAATGCTCGTCGGAGCTTTTGTCGTAGCGGAGGCTTCTTTTCTGTATGGATTCCCTGGCGGTCTCTAAACCTATTAATCTTCGGCCTCTGACTTCCGGCTTCTGACCTCTGACCTCTGGTTTTGTTGTGACGGCGGCCAGTTCCAGCGCGTTTAAAAGGCGCCTGGCGTCTCCCATGGAATTGGAGACAAGGTAGTCGGCGGCCTCTTTGGCCAGCTCGACTTTAAAACTTTTGAGCCCGCGCTCCTCTTTCAGCGCCTGGTCCAGGATCTTGCGCAGGTGGCCCTCTTCCAGCGTCTTGAACTCCACCACTATGAACCTTGAAAGCAGCGCCCCGTTGATGTAAAAGAACGGGTTCTCCGTGGTCATGCCGATCAGGATGACCTCGCCTTTTTCCACGGAGGGCAGCAGCACGTCCTGCTGGGTGCGGTTGAAATGGTGTATCTCGTCGAGTATCAGCAGCACGCGCTGTCTTTTTGCCAGCCCGCCGCACAGGTTTTTCGAAAACTCCAGTATTTTTTTCAGCTCGGCCACGCCCGCGGTGGCGGCATTCAGCTCGAACGTCCTGGCGTTGGTCTTTGACGAAATATAGCGCGCAAGCGCGGTTTTGCCGGAGCCGGAGGGCCCGTAGAATACGGCCGACTGCAGGCTGTCCGCCTCTATGGCCCTTCTTAAAAGCTTGCCGGCGCCCAGGATGTGCTCCTGGCCGGCAAACTCGTCCAGCTCCAGCGGGGCCAGGCGCGCGGCCAGCGGCATTCCTTCCGCGGGCGCGGTTTCTCCGGCCGCGGCTTCGGAATTTTCTTCAAAAAGGGAATCGGGCATAAGTTAGAAGGATGAAGGATGAGGGATGAAGGATGAGGCAAAAGACAATTAAAAAAACGCTCGCCACTTCGGCGAGCACCCGCTGAAATAAGGAGCAGATTATTTTTTTCATCCCTCAGCCCTCATACCTCATCCCTCCGTCCGCCCAAGGCGAACGGGTTAGAACAGCTTTTTATCCAGCGCGCCTTCGAGCGCGGCCGTCATTTCGTCTATTTTTCTGGTGTCGGCTTCTTTGTTGTTCGCGTATCTCTGTTTAAAATTATGCAGTTCAATGGCGAATTCCAGCGCCGCCATGATGGCGAGCTTGCTGGTGTCGGGCTGGCCTGTTTTTTTTTCGATCTCGTCAAGCTTCTTTTCCACCTGGTCGCCGATATGGCCGACTTCAAGGTCGGTCAGGCCGTCCACCGACATGGTTATATCGCGTTTCTTTATCTTTAAGCGGACTTCACTGGTTATCATCAAAATCCTCCCCGAAAAGCGTATCCTGGAGCGTTATGGTTTTGTCTATCCTGGCGGTTATGCGCGAGAGTTTTTTGCGCACTTTCTCCTTAAACTGCGCGAGCTCGCGCGCCCCGGCGGAGTTTTTGATTATCCTCTGCCTGTCCGCGTTCAGCGTCTGGATCTGCAATTTTAAAACGGTGTTTTCGTCCTCAAGTTTCTTTATGAGGGCCACCGAACTTTTGACCAGTTCTTCCAGGTGCTTTATTTTATTGAGCATCGGTTTAATTATATTAAAAAATCAAGGACGAGCCTTCCTGACGAGGTCGAACTCTATGCCGTAGAGGGTGGCGTTGGCCTGCCTGCGGCTCCAGACCACATGGGCGGAGATGTCCAGGACCCCCTCCTGCAGGAGCCTCAGGCGCGCGTTGACACGCTCCCCGTCGGCCAGCAGTTTCGTGGTGGAAAAACAGGCGCCGACCATGGAGAAATCCACCAGTTTCCCGATCCCGACGATCAGCTTCCCGAACTCGTCATAGAGCTCCAGGACCGAATCATGTCGTTGCCGCGGCGCGCGGCGTTTATCTTCGGCGGGCATGTTCACCTCCCTGGCTCTCCCAAACCACACGGGATATTTTAGCAATTGTAGGTAATATAAGGCTCGAAAAAAAACACGATCTTAGCGGCGCATATTTTGCAATCGGCCGGGGCTGTCGGCGGGGGCGCTTTGCGGGGGCCGGGCCTCACGGCCGCCCTTATCCTCCCGCTCCTGTATGTATAGGTCGCAGCCGGCTTTATAAAACCTGCGCCCCCGACCGCCTTTTTGGTATCATAGCATTTGAAACACTGATTGGATAAAAACAGGAAGGGCTGCTCGTGATAACCCCGTACATAAAAGCCTCGAAAGAAATGGACCTCGGCGGAAAGAAAGCCGGCGTTTACGGCTCTTTCGGCCTGGGCTATTACGGAGTGTCCACTGACGGCGGGAATCTGAAACACAACGGCGTAGTCGGCAGATAAAAAACCGGCCTTTCTCAGGATAGCTATAGCCGGAGAGTTATACCATTATCTCGTCCCGGGGTAAACCCCGTTAGAGACACCGGGCGCTTCGCGGGAAAAGCCGTCCGCCTAAGGCGGACGGCTGAAACTTCGGACTTGTACCCCCGACGGGAGTCGGGGGCTTTCTCTAACGGGGTAAAGGGGCATGAAAAATCTTTCTGAAATTTACGGTCCGGACTTCTTCCGCGAATGGGGCCCCTCCAACACGGACTATGTCCGCTCTGCCGAACTGGTTGCCGGAGCCATATATGAAATTTTCAGGCCGGCCAGCCTGGCGGACCTTGGCTGCGGCTGCGGCGTGTACAGCCACGTTTTTACATTGATGGGCGCGAGGGTGCTGGCCATAGACGGCGTAATACCGCCGTCCGCGCATTCCTTCCCGGTGGAGATAATTACCCGCGACCTTGCCGCGCCGTTTAAAAACACCTGGGGAAGTTTCGACCTCGCTCTCTGCCTGGAAGTGGCCGAACATATACCGGAAGAATTCACGGGGACTTTCCTAAGGAACCTCGCGGCTTTCAGCGACAGGCTGGTGATGTCCGCCGCCCCGCCGGGCCAGGGAGGACGCCGCCACGTGAACGAACAGCCGCGCCGCTACTGGGCGCGGAAACTGGCGGCGATCGGGTTTGCCTATAACCGCCGCGCCTCCGGGCGGCTGCTCAAAATCCTGGAGCGGGAGCGCCCCCCTTTCATGTGGATGGCGAACCATATAGGCGTATATGAGCGGGCTAAAGACAGGAAGCAATTAGAACACGGCCTGCCTTTCGCGATCAAAAATTAAACTTTTTCACAGGCTAGGGGACATCGACAGCCGGCGCATGATGATCCGCGTGGACCAAGGCAAGGGGAATAAGGACCGCTATACCATCCTCTCCCCGCGCCTGCTCCGGCAGCTCCGCGACTACTGGCGCCAATACCGGCCGAAGGACTGGCTGTTCCCGGGACAAATGTCCGGCCGCCCGCTCGATCGCGCCTCCATCTTCCGCGTCTTCATAGAGGCCAAACAGAAGGCACGCATCCAAAAGGCGGGAGGCGTCCATTCGCTGAGGCATTCCTTCGCCACGCACCTGCTGGAGGCCGGGGTCGATGCGCGCACCATCCAGCTTCACATAAGGGAAATAAATCTATCTTAACCACCATGCGGTATCTGCAGGTTACGCGCAAAACGCTCGGAACCACCCAAAGCCCCCTGAATATACTGGCGCTCCCCGAGCCCGGGCATCTTCAGTAACGCGCTACCATGTCACCGGCCTGTTGTCACGGGCGGACGGGGGTGACGCCTCAAAAACCCCGCTGGGAAGTGGCGGATGTCCTACGCCTGCACGGCAAGGCATTCCGCCGCTCCCGTCCGCTGCCGGTTTCCCAGCTCAAAATCATGAGCGCTATCGAGCGCTGCCGTACGGCCGCCTTAGGCGGACATCTTGAGCAATGCGACTGCTGCGGCTTCGAAAAACCGGCTTACAACTCATGCCGCAACCGCCATTGCCCGAAGTGCCAGGGGCTCGACAAGGCGCGCTGGATCGAGGCCCGCCGGGTTGAAGTCCTGCCCGTCGGCTATTTCCACGTTGTCTTCACCCTCCCGCATGAACTCAATGCCCTCATCCTCTCCAACAAGCGGCTCCTCTTAAAAATCCTCTTCGATGCCACCGCCCAGACACTCCTCACTTTCGGCCGCAATAATCTCGGCGGCAAAACCGTGTTCATCGCCCTGCTCCACACCTGGGACCAGATGCTCGACGCTCATTTCCATCTCCATTGCCTCGTCCCCGCCGGCGCCTTGTCGGAAGACGGCGGCCGCTGGATTGACGCCCCGAAGAATTTCCTCTTCCCCGTCAGAGCTCTCGCCGGGGTCTTTCGCGGCAAGTATCTGGACTTCCTCCTTCAGGCTTTTGCCGGCCGCGAACTCGTTT
Organism: Elusimicrobiota bacterium; assembly: GCA_018829985.1. Lineage (GTDB taxonomy): Bacteria > Elusimicrobiota > Elusimicrobia > Elusimicrobiales > UBA9959 > JAHJSU01. The sequence continues at coordinate 5,050 of JAHJSU010000054.1, forward strand.
TCCCGGGGCAAGCCGCTCAATTCCAGACCCAAACCGGCTTCGATGACCTCATCGCCCGGCTTCGCCAAAAGCGATGGGTTGTTTATGCCAAGCCTCCTTTCGGCGGACCGGAAAAAGTCCTCGACTACCTCGGCCGCTATACTCACCGCGTCGCCATTTCCAACAACCGCATTCTCAATGTTGAAAACGCAGGCGTCACTTTTACCTTTCGCGATCGCACGGATGACAACAGGCGCAAGGCTATGATCTTGCCCGCCCAAGAATTCATCCGGCGGTTCCTGCTGCACTCGCTTCCCTCCGCCTTCGTGCGCATACGCCATTTCGGCTTTCTCGCCAACCGCTCCAAAAAACACGACCTCCCGCTTTGCAGACAATTTCTCGGCCTCGAGCCTCAGCCTCCGCAGCCCGCGCGGAAATCAAACGAAGAACTGCTGCGCGAGCTCACCGGCGGGGACATTTCCCGCTGTCCCCGCTGCAGGCAGGGACCCATACGCATCATAGCCGAACTGCCGAATGTCTACATTCGTCTGCTGAGGGACGCCGCGCTGCGGCCGATATCCTATGACTCTTCATGAGCGGCTATGTCCGGGCATATTCCCCGCCAATCGCCCCATCCGGCCGGCGATCGTCCCCTGCTGTCTTTATCGGCAATACCTCCGGCCACGCGACGCCCGAAACGCCCTGGCGCCCTCCGATTCGCCTTGCTGCCCGCCCCACCGCCCGCTTTACCGCCACTTCCAGCGCCCGGATGCGCCCGCCGGCCATGCCCGTTCCGACACCGCAGCCCCCTGAATTCTGATATAATTCCCATAAGCGGAGAAGCGGCTTCGCTCAACGTGGTCTATCAGCAATGCCAACGGCGGCACTGCCGATAGACCTCTATACATTATGTTTCCTACAAATTGCACAGGCTTAGCCGCCACCGGCGGCCAAGGGAACGCGCGGTCGCCTGCCGGCAGGCAGGCGCAAGGGCGTGGAATAAGGAATGGCCCGGAGGCCCTGTTTTAATTTAATCGGCCCACTTAAACAATATTCGCCGGTCGGACCGCTCCAATTTAAGGAAACTCACCAGCCAGGGGATTATACCCAATAATGTTCCAAGCACAAGGGCGAACGGCAGGGAACCGGGGGAAAAGTAAGTCAGCTTCGCGACCATATTGCTGAACAGCACAAGAGAATCGGGATAATCTATATGATAGGTCCAGCTGATTGCGTCAACAGTCTGCAGCCCCCAGACAAACACCGTAATAAGCAGCGGCCGGTAACTTATCTTTATCCCGCTCCTGCGGGCCTGGCGGCTCCGCCAGAACAGCCAGATAAAGCCTGAAAGGAACAGAAAATCCGGCCAGGTTCTGGTTAAAATATAGTCGTCCAGGGGAGTGACAAAGCGGCCGGATACCCTCCACAAAGGCCAATAGCTGAATTCCAGGGCTTCCGACGTGCCGATCGCCTGCAGAACGTCATAATACATGTAAGTCTTTCTGGGGATTAATTCCGGCTTTTGTTGTTTTGTCAACTCAATTATCTCAGGCACCGCCTCCTTGATTCGCAGTTCGCCGCAGAACAATACGGCCAGATCACGCAGTTCCGGCTGAGTCCCGTCCCGTATCGTTTCAATAAAAACAGGTGCCAGCTCGGTCGCGAGGGAAGGGTCAATTTTTACAAGGCCCATGGCCGCCACGCGGCGGACGCTCTTATTTTCGCTTTTCAAAAGATTCCTTAATGCCGGAATCACCTCCTTTTCCCTGCCGCCCAGCTTATGATACTTGCGCATATGCACCAGTTTATACACGGCTTTTATACGAATCTCCGGTTTTTGGCTTTCCAGCTCCGTGAAAACCGCCGGTGCATCGGATTCTTCAAGTTTCGGAATAGGATAGCCGGATTGCTGGACAATGTCCGGCATCCAATGAAGCCGTGCAACCGTTTCGGGGTCCAGGGCCGTGTTGTCCACGGGCTCGGGGAAGCACGGCGCGGCGACAAAGAATGGGACCAAAAAACAAAAAAATGCGCCACACAATTTGCGAAAGTTATCGGGTATGAACATTTTCAACCTCTATTGTAATTATTTTACACAACCGAAATGCGCAGGAGAAAGGATTTCAATATCAGCCGCCCGTTTGTTTATAAAACCCTTGCAGGCGTCGGATACATTCCCGGTCAGCAGCCGGTCCAAGCACGCCACTTCAGTCCCATAAACACTGCATTCTGTTTTTTTCCTGAAATCTTCCGGGATAATCGGAAAAGGAGGGTTCTTAAACCAGCCGCCCTTACAGGCGTCGGGATACCCGGCCTTAATATCCGCGATATAGGCGTTTTTGCGTTCATTTAAGCATTTCTGAGTGCCGCATGGCATATCCTTATATATTTGGCGGGTTCCATCAATGGTACGCCCACCCCAAAAATTACATTTAACTGGAGCAAGAGTCACTTCACCATCCTTATCGGGTTTCTCTTTATTATATTCCGCATTGAATTTTCCAATAGCCTCGGCGTCCTTTTTTTCTTTTTCCTCTTTCTTTTTTTTCTGGTAGTCGGCTATTTTTCCTTTAATCCAGTTTACTATCTTATTAACGGTCCCTTCATTACGACACTTGCCTGCTGCATCTGACTTGCTGCCATCGGAACAAGTGCGGCATTTATCCATCGCAGCATTAGCGGCAGCCAGTCGGCTCTCCCTACACGCTATCTCCGCATTCTGCGCATCAACATACTGTTGCTCGATAGCGCAAGATTTATAAATTTTAAGACAAGCGTTCAGATTGGCTTGGAGAACGTTTCCATATTGTATCGCCGTGTTCACGGCAATTTACAGCTGGTCTTTATCGTACTTATTACCTGTTTCGCACACATTAGCTCCCGCGAACTTATAGGGTTCACAAGAGGCGGTCGCCGCTTCGGCCTTTTGCGGTGAAATAGTGGTCTTTGCGGACGCCAATAGGGTGGTTGGTTTATTCTCCAGGCTGAACTCTGATATGGGAGATGTTTTAATGTTCGGGTCAGAAGCTTTTAAATCACCGACCGAGCCGCCCTTGCCCGTTAAAACGGGCGACTGGTTGGAGTTTACATTGAAATCCTTGGCGGCAAAATCTCCCGTGCCATCGAACATTTTACT
>JAHJSU010000055.1 GCA_018829985.1 Elusimicrobiota bacterium
AATATAGAACGCTGATAACGCTGATTTTTAGTAATTACTCAGCCACTAAGACACCAAGGCACAAAGAAAGTTTATGGATCAAACGGTTTGTTGTCTGATTTCTTTCGTGTCTTTGTGACTTTGTGGCTGAGTAGTAACGACGATATTTAAGGAGCGGACTACAGACATAATCTCCCGTCTGACGTTCGCACTAAGGAGAAACGAGAATGACTTCATCAGGCCGGTTAAACAAGCAGGATACCAAACCTGATTCCGATTACAAATCGCTGCCGGAAAGCTACGGCAATACCGAAGCGGCCTTGCTGCCCAGGGATCCCAACTGGATGTTCATCTATTGGGAGATCACCGACAATTCCAGGGCTGAGATAAAAAAAGCCCACGGCCAGGATATATTTGAAAAGGCCGGCCCCGTGATACGGGTTTATGACATGACCCACGCCGCCGAAGGCTCCCGGGACGCTAAATATTTTGACGTGCCCGTGATGATAGACGCCAAAAACTGGTATATCAACGTACAGGACGGCGGCCGCGCCTACAGCTGCGAAGTGGGCCTGGTGACGTCTGACGGCCGGTTTATCGGGATAGTGAAGACCAACACGGTTAACCTGCCGGCCGGGCGGGTCTCCGACGTCATGGATGAAAAGTGGATGTCCGTCACTCCCGATTTCGACAAGCTCCTGCAGATCTCCGGCGTGGAATACATCGGCAAGGGCTCGGGCGAAGTCGCGAAATCCCTGGCCCAGCGCTGGGAGATGCTGCGGGCCGTTTTCTCCAGGGCCGCTTCCTGGGGCGTAAGCTCGCTTTCTTCGCACGCGCTTCAGAAACCGGTGGAAAAGAAATTCTGGCTGGTGGCCGACTGCGAACTGATACTTTACGGGGCCACGGAACCCGACGCCTGCGTGACAGTGGCCGGCAGAAAAGTCGGCTTGAACCCGGACGGCACTTTCTCGATGCGCTTTGCGCTGCCGGACGGCAATATGGACCTGCCTATTAAAGCCGTATCCAGGGATGAAACCGATACACGTCAGATTGCGATCCGGGTGACCCGAAACACCAGAAATGACGCAAAATAACGAAAAAGGCTACTTCGCGCTGGTTCTTCACGCCCACCTGCCTTTCATCCGGCATCCAGAGCATGAGGATTTCCTGGAAGAAGACTGGTTCTTTGAAGCGATGTGCGAAACGTACATCCCGCTTCTGGACATCTATGAAAGGCTGAAAGACGAAAATACGGATTTTCGCGTCACCATGTCGCTGACGCCGCCGTTATGCAACATGATGAGCGACGACCTGCTGCGCGCCCGCTTCCGCCGCTATTTCAACCAGCGCCTTGAACTGGCCGAAAAGGAAGTCGTCAGGAACCGCAACACCCAGTTCGATGAAGTAGCCAGGATGTACGAGCGCAAGTTCAGGCGCATCCGGGAGCTTTACGAAGACTATTACCACGGCAATATCCTGGAAGGCTTCAAGAAATTCCAGGACCTGGGCAAGCTTGAAATAATCACCTGCGGCGCCACCCACGGGTTCCTGCCGCTTGAGGTCAGGAAGGAAGCGATTTACGCCCAGGTAAAGATAGCGGCCGACGATTACAAGCGGCACTTCGGCCGCGGCCCGAGAGGCCTATGGCTGGCCGAATGCGCCTATAACCCGGGCGACGATATTTATCTTAAAGCCAACGGCATACGGTATTTTTTCCTTGAAACCCACGGCATAATCTACGGCAGCCCCCGGCCCCGCTACGGCGTCTACGCGCCGGTCTATTGCCCGTCCGGCGTGGCCGCGTTCAGCCGCGACATGGAATCCGCCCACCAGGTGTGGAGCGCGGAGATGGGCTACCCGGGCGACCACCGGTACCGCGAATTCTACCGGGACCTCGGTTACGACCTGGACTACGATTATGTCAGGCCTTACCTGCACCAGGACGGCGTCCGGCGCAACATCGGCATGAAGTACTATAAGATCACCGGCAAAGTGGCCCTGCACGAAAAGGCCCCCTACAATCCGGCCGAGGCGCGCGAGATCGCCGCCAGCCACGCGGGCAATTTCATGTTCAACCGCGAGCGGCAGATAGATCATCTGCACGGCTTCCTTGGCAGGAAGCCGATAGTGGTCTCGATGTACGACGCGGAGCTTTACGGCCACTGGTGGTACGAGGGCCCCGATTTCCTTGAGTTCCTGTTCAAAAAACTGCATTACGACCAGAAGACCGTCAGGATGATAACGCCCAGCGAATACCTGGCCAAACATCCGGACAACCAGATGGTGCAGCCGTCCATGTCCTCGTGGGGGGACAAGGGCTATAACGAGGTCTGGCTGAACGGGACCAACGATTGGATGTACCGGCACCTGCACAAGGCCGTGGAGCGCATGGTCGCTATGGCCAACCGCTTTCCCGCCGCCGACGCCGTCCTGAAGCGCGCTTTGAACCAGTGCGCCAGGGAACTGATGCTGGGCATGTCCTCGGACTGGGCGTTCCTGATGACGGTGGGCACCGCCAAGACCTATTCCACTAAGCGCTTTATAGAGCACACGAACAGGTTTATGGGGCTTTATGAGCAGATTATGGGCAACCGCATAGAGGAAAATTACCTGCGCGACATTGAATGGAGGGATAATATTTTCCCGCACATAGATTACCGGGTATTCTCCACCGGCGCGCAGGAGCGCTCGGCAAAAGGGGAAGGATAAAGGCTTAAGGCTAAAGGATGAAGGACTGGCCGGAAAGCCGGCCGTTTTCTGGAGAGAATCTAAATATCTCGCTATACAAAGGCCGCCTGGGGCGGTCTTTTGCTTTCACTCCGACCGACCAAGGCGTTGTAATTCGCGATTTCAGGTGGATATCAGATGGGGGTAAAGCGTAGAATAAATTTCCCCCCCTTTAGCCTTTATCCTTCATCCTTTAGCCTTTTCCCGGGCCAACTCGTCCAGTTTTAACGAGAACCTTTCGATAATAATATCGGAATGCTCGTAGAGCGCCTTAAGCTCCCGGGCGAAAGGCGCCCATTGCCTGCCCGCCAAGTGACCGACCGGCGCTGGTTTGTCTACTTGGCAGGCGGGCCCGCCGGCCGCGGCGGCGGCAAAGATCTCGGACAAGCCGTTCTGCAGATGAAAGAAAGCGTCCGCGAGGCCCAGGTAGCGGGCGATCTCAAGGAATTTGAGAATGCGATCCAGGTTTTCTTTGGAGGGGGCGGCCAGGGCTTGCGAAACGGCGTTTAGGGCGCAGTCGGCGGCTTTAAGCGGATGAACGGCGAACCTTATGCCCAACTGGCGGGACTTTAAGGCCCGGACGGTGTCAAATATCTTCTCAAAAAGGGCAGGCTCGTTAGACAGGGACAGCTCGTCAAAGAGTATTTCAAAGACCTCGGCGGCGTAGATCTCTATCTCGCATTTTATTTCGTTGAAAGCGGCCAGGCCGGTCTTAGGGTTTTTTTCGAACACATAGAGGTAATCGTTCATGAACTTCGCAAGCATGCTCCGGTTCTTATGGCGGATGGAGCGCACAACCCCCCGTATAATGGCGGCTTTACCCTCGTATGAAAAATCCTCAAAAGACACGGGGCGCGCTTTAAGGGCCAGGGCCCCGGCGCTTAAGGCGTCCATGCCGGGGCTCGCGGCCAGGTCCCGCATAAGGGCCAGGTTCTGCGGCTGCGCGAACCAGACCAGCGGGAACTGGTCGTCGTACCTGGCGTAAAGGAAGGCGTACGTCCTGGTCTCAAGCCTCAGGGAGTTGTTGACGGCGATCTCGCCGGTCACGACCGTCAGTTCCCCCGCGGTCCGCTTTTCCTCTTTGCCGGTGGAAAACCGCATAGGGCCGGCGGTTGAAAGCTCCGGGCCGAAAAGGAATTTTCCCATAAGCCGCAAAGCGGCAAAACGTTCCGTGTCCGGCGCCGAAGTCCGCGCGTGACGTTCGTAGATCTTGCGGCCGTTTTTAAATTCAGGATAATTTGAGGGGGCCAGCTCAAGTATGGCGGTAAAACCTTTTTCAACGCTTTTAAAACCCAGTTCTTCAAGGGCGGCCGCGGCCTTGGCGGCGTATTTGAGGTTTTCAATGGCCTCTATCCTTGAGATATCGGAGAAGAACCAGCCGCAGCTCGTGAACATGAACATGGCGTCCTTCTGGATTTCAAGGAGCTTTAAGACCCTGGTTTTTTCTTCAGGCGCAAGGGGCCTCGCGGCGTGGGAGGCGAAGAACGCCGAAGCTGTTTGGGCTCCGGGGTTTGTAAAAAAGTTTATATAATCGTTCCTGGCCCGCCAGATATCTTTCAGCAGAGACGAACCCTCGGCGGCATACACCTCGGCCGCGGTCCCGGCCAGCCAGTTCAAAGCGGCGCGCAAAGGCATGCGCCAGTTGGTCAGGGCGGCGCCTTCCCTGCCGCAGTCGCAGCCGCCTTTCCAGCGCCGCAGCCCGTGCGCGCAGCTCCAGGCGGTGCCTTCCCCGTCCGGGCCTTTTTTTATTTCGGCTTCATATTGCGGCGGATGGCCCGCGAGATAGGCGGCGAAATTGGTCGCTTCAAGCCCGTGCTTTTTGAACTCGTGGCGGAAGGCGTGGGCCAGCGTCAGGTCGGCGAATTTATGGTGGTGGCCGAAAGTCTCGCCATCCACGGCTACGGCGAGCAGTTGGTCTTCTTCGCTTTTGGGGTCGAAACCGGCGAATAGTCGCGCGGCAAAAGTCTCCGAATCCCTGAGACTATCCTCAAAAGCCACGGCTTTTGAAAGAGGGCCGTCGTAGAAGAAAAGCGCTATGCTTCTGGCTTTAATGCGCGCGCCGTCCGCGGAGCGGTCAAACCAGATATACGGCCTTTTCGTGTCAAAATCGCCGCTTGAGATATCGGTCCATTTCCCGGACCCCGCGGGGCGCATCATTTCGGCCTGGTAGGGGGAAAGTATGGCGTAGCTGAGGCCCTGGTCTATCAGCAGCCTTAAAGTATTCTCGTCGGCGGCGGTCTCGGGCAGCCACATTGCTTCGGCCTTGAAGCCGAATCTGCGCTCGAAATCGGCCAGGCCCCACATGACCTGGGTCAGGCGGTCGTTGAAAGAGGCCAGCGGCATTATGACATGGTTGTACGCCTGGGCTATGGCGTTGGAGCGGCCCGGCGTTTCCCTGCTCTTGGCGGCGGTCCGGATTATTTTTGAATAATAGACGGGATAGCGTTTTTCAAACCACGCCAGAAGCGTGGGGCCGAAGTTGAAACTCAGGTATTCGTAATTATTGACCAGTTCAACCGTGCGCCCCATAGAATCGTTTATGCGGGCGTAGGCGTTGGGAATGTAGCATTCTCTGGCTATGCGCTCGTTCCAGTCGTTATAGGGAAAAGCCGTTCCCTGCGGCGGGATCTCCCCCGTCCAGGGGTTCTCACGCGGCGGCTGGTAGAAATGCGCGTGTATGGCCAGGAATTTTTTAGGCCCAAGAGAGGCTTTTTTCATCGTCAAATTATACTTCATTTGTAGCCGCAGGCTTTAGCCTGCGCTTCCGCAAGCTTCAGCCAGACAATACGGCTGATCCGCCGGGATGTGTGGCGGAAAAGCTTGCGGCTGCCAAAGCTTGCGGCTACATTTCCGTTCAATACGGCAGGGTATAGAGTAGATAGTTCCTTGTTTGTGCACCCTATACCCTACACCCTACCGTCAACAGCCATTTGAGCTCTTTTTCGTAGGCCGCGGGGGAGGGATGCTTAAGAGGCGCCAGTTGTTCCTTCCTGAGGAATGCCGACAGCAGGCCGTTTTTGCCGGCTTTGAAAGCGAAGGCGGA
>JAHJSU010000056.1 GCA_018829985.1 Elusimicrobiota bacterium
TCTACAGCCGCACTTTGCTTCTGTAGTGGCAAAGCTTGCTTTGCCTTTTACGCAGAGCAAGCTCTGCAACTACGCAGATACGTGAAAGAGACATGGGTTCACCGAATATTACCTCGTAAAGTGCGGCTGTAGAAGTAGTAAGGATTAAGTAGTAAGTAGTAAAGATTAATCCTTAAAGTGCTTAATCCTTAATCCTTAATCCTTATCACTTAATCCTTTTATTTATTCCGCTTTTTTGCCTTTCAGAGCCCACTTTAGCCGCTCTGCAAAAGATTTCCCGATATTTTTATATTTTCCAATCTCGGCCGACAGCTCTTCTATTTGTGTCCGGGCGGTCTGGGCGTCCAGCGCGGCGGCTTCCCTGGCGCTTGCCAGGCCCTGCCTTTCGGCTTCAAGCTGATCGGCCAGATCGGTCCCCTGGTATTCCATCTGCTGGACCTTCTGTTTAAGGAACAGCAGTTCGGATTCAAATCTGGCGCGGTTGTCGCTTTCCAGTCTCAGGTCCTGGGCCATGCGCGCGAGGCCGGCCTCCTTCTCGGTTTTCTCGGCGGCAAGGGCCTCAAGCCGGGCCTTCAGCCCGGCCTGGCCGGCCGCAAGGCGTTTCGCCTCCGCCTCCATGGCGCAGCAGCGCTGTTCATAATCCGCCTTTTCGGCGCCAAGGGAACTGATCCTGGCTTCAAGGCTTTTCCGGGTCCCGGCCGCTTCCGCCGCGGCGGCCATAAATTCTTTCTGCTTGCGGGACACATGCAGCTCAATATTTTTCACTTCTTCGGAACTACGCCGCGTTTCAGCCTCCAGTTTCGCCGCCGCTTCTTCCGACCGGGTTTTGGCTTCCTTAAGCTTATTTATCTCTTCCGTATATTCCTGTTCAAAACGCTTTTTATGGCCGGCCGTTATTTCGTCTATGGCAAGCTCATATTTATTCCTCATCTCTATGATCTTGTTCTCTTTTTCGGCCTGCGCCTCCATGCGGACCCTTGTCAGTTCTTCCTGATGCGCGCGTTCGGCCCTGGCGGATTCTTCCTGGCGCGCCGCGAACTCCTGCTGATGCGCCTGGGCGGACTTCGCCAGCTCTTCCTGATGCGCTTGAACGGCCCTGGCGGATTCTTCCTGATGCGCCGCGAGCGCCTGCTGGTGCGCTTGGGCGGCCCTGGCGGATTCTTCCTGGCGGACGCTGAGCGCCTGCTGGTGCGCTTGGGCGGCCCTGGCGGATTCTTCCTGGCGCGCGCGGGCGAGTTTCGCCAGCTCTTCCTGGTGCGCGGTAATGAGAGCCGTGAGCTCGTCCTGATGCTTCTTTATAAGGCCGCTCTTCTCCTCCTGGTGTTCCTTCCCGGTGCGTATCAGTTTTTCGTTATATTCCCTGGTCACTTCACCGGCACAGGTTTCCTTTATCTGCTCAAGCCGCGCCTGGTGTTTTTTCATCAGTTCGTCTATTTCGCCCTGATGGGTCGCTTTGAAATGTTCCAGTTCCTGTTTAATCTTTTTGGTTTCTTCTATATTGGCGGCCATGGACTGGGCCATCTGCATCTTTTCAATACGCAGGTTTCCGCGTTCCTTATCCAGCGCGGCGTTGACGGCCTGGACCCTGGCGATGAAGCCTTTCACCTTCACGAGCTCCGAAATAGCCCGTATCTTTTCCCCGGACACAGTCGCCACGGCGTTTTCTTTCTCCTGGAGCATGGATTCGTAACGGGCCTGGAATTTCCGCAGTTCCTCCTCTTTTTCGGCGTTTTTCCTGTCCGATACGGAGCCTATGTCCTTTTGCAGCCCGCCCAGCTCAGAAAGCAGCTTTTCTTCCCTTGTTCTGAAATCAGAAAGCAGCTTTTCTTCCCTTGTTTTAAAATCCGCGTGGGCGCGCTCCTCCCGCATTTTCGCCATGGAAACCTCGGCGCGCAGAGTGGCGAGTTCGCGCTCTTTTTCCGGGAGGTTCCTCATGTAAATATCAACGGCGGCTTTATCCCGATCCACCCTGGCCATCTCGTCCTTGAACCTGTCGATCTCTTTGTTAAGCATTATCTTATCGAGGTTCGCGAGCCTGAACTCATCCTGAACCTCGCGCAGCCTTTCTGCGCCGTGCTTAAGAGAGCGCACTTCGTCCTCTTTCCGGACTAAATTCTTCTGCCACTGGGCCTTTTCATCGAGCCAGCGCCGCTCCATCTCCTGAAGCCGGTAAATAAAATGGCCTTCCACATCTTTGGACGCGCTCTCGCGCTCCTGCATCTGGCCTCTCAAAGTCTGCATCCAGGTCTCGCGCTCCTGCACGAGCTTGGTTTCAAGCTCTTTTATTTTGGCTTTAAGAGTCAGCCGTTCTTCCGCCACCTCAGTCTCGTGCCTGTCGCGGCGGAGCTTATCCTGTATGTCTTTGAGCGAAGACTCCACCTTGGAGGAGAGCGCCTCGTCCTGCTGGTTTTTCAAAGTGGCTAAAAGCGCTTTCTCTTTTTCCCGGGAAAGCAGGTGCTCCATGTCGTTTATCTTTTTTTCAAGCTTATCCTTTTCTTCCTTCATCCTGGCGGCTTCTTCGGCGGCGGCGTTCGCCGCTTGCGCGCCCCGGGGTCCCCCCAGGCTTGGGGAGACAAATCCCTGCGGAGCCTGGGTAAAAGGGAATGCCGGAGCGCCCCCCGGCATAGGGGGGACCGGTTTCCCCTGGCCGGGCATGGGCGGGACCGGTTTACCGCTCCCGGGAACGGGAGGCTGTGAAGCGCCGGGCCTGGCGAAGCCCGGCGGTAAAGGCGGCAGATTCATCTTTTTTTCGTCGTTCGGATCTTTATCGGCCATAAAATCAGGGTATAGGGTAGAGGGTTTAGGGCGCTACCCGCTAACCCGTCCGCCTTAGGCGGATGTCCATCAGACGGCCAACTGCAATTTCCGGGCCAGCCGCCAGCTTACATAGTTTAGAAGTTGAGGATTTCATTTTAATTAACTAATTGTTAACATCATATTGTAACGAATGAGATAAGGGTAAAGGTAACTACTCAGCCACTAAGACACCAAGGCACAAAGAAAGTTCTTGTGATAAAAGAGGGGATCAAACGATTTATTGTCTGATTTCCTTCGTGTCTTTGTGACTTTGTGGCTGAGTAGTACGGGTAAAGTCAGAAGCTATTAAGGAACTCCTTCCCTATACCCTAACCCCTCTACCCTATACCCTGCCGTTATTTGCCCGCCTGCGTTTTAAAATTGTTCAGCCATTCGGTTACCGCCGGGTCGTTTGAAAGCCGGGCGTAGAATTCATAAGCCTTCAGCGCTTCCGCCGTGCGCCCCAAAGCGTAATAAGCCGCCCCGAGGTATTGCTGAACGGCGGCCGAAGCGGGGTCAAGGCCGGCGGCGTATTCCAGATACTGGAGGCTTTCCTCGTAACTCCCCTGGTTGTAAAGGTCGGCGCCGGCGCTCATGTAGGCTTGAGCCTGCGCGGCCCCCCCCGCCGCTGGGGGGGCGGGAGACTCCGGCGCCGACTCCTGCGGGCGGCCGGCTATGTTCTGGAATTTCTGCCTTCTCTGCGCGTCCGTGGACATATCAACGCTGTCTATAATGTCTATCTCCTGGGAACTCTGCTGGCGCACGTTTATCTTTCCTTCCGCTTCCAGGCTTTTGACGGCGTTCAGCACCTTCAGCTGCGCGTTATCCACCTGCACCAGCGTCAATTCGCCGGAGTATTCAAGGATCTCCTTGATGGCGGTGACCGCGCCCTGCGACATATTGTTGAAAAACTTGTTTACGATCTGCGGATCGGCCTTATATATGGCATTCGCTATATCCTCGTTGCTGACGCTTCTTATTATCACCTGCATGTCTTTCTCCGGAAAACCGGCGATGTCTTCAAACATCAGTATCTGTTTCCTCACTTTTTCATAAATCTCGGGTTTCTGGATCTTAAGATATTCAAGGGTGTTCTTCCTGATGGCCGGTTCGGCGTCCTCCAGCATTCTTACGAACCCCTCTATGCCGCCTATCACGAAATCTATATTCTCTCTTACCTCCTTATCTATCGCCTTTACCTGCTCCCGGCTGGCCTGCGTGACCGTTAAAGATTCCATGGCCACTTTGGACTGCATTTCCACCGGCAGCATGGAAAGCGCCTGCCTGGCGAGTTCCGGTTTAATGTAGTTTAAAACTATCGCTACGACCCAGGGCTCATCTTTCCTCAGTAAAAACAGATAGATGAGTTTTCTGAGATTTTCTTCCGTTATATACGTAAAAGGTTCGAATTTTTTCATTAAATCGTCCTCTTCCTGCCCTTTCTGTTCAAACATCATGTCTATCTGCTGATGTCCTTCTCCGACGCCTTCGCCTTTCCCCGCCCCGCCCGCTCCGCCCGCTCCGGCCTCCATTTTTTGGTCTATACTGACCTCGGCGCCCGGCTTGGCGAGCAGAGCGTTGACGTATTTCCTGAAGAATCCCGACAGAGGCCAGAACAGGAACACCAGCAGCAAAAGGACCAATACCGCGTATAAAAGCGGCAGATAGACGCCCGGCCTTTTTAAATCGTCAAGCATATTATAACTATTAAACTTGGTCGGCTTAAAAAGGACCGTCGGCAGATCTTTGCCCTTGATCTTATAGGGCAGAAGGAAATCGTTTACCTGGGCCCTGGCGATGTTTACGGTAGCGCTTGAGATATTGCTGTCATGAATAACGGTCACCTGACACCTTGTAACTTCGGTCTCAAGGCCGTATCTCACCTCCTGCACGCCCCTGCCCTGCTGGGCGAGCTGGCCCCTCCCCTCCTCTGGCCGGATATTGCCTGTTCCCAGTACGGATTTGGGCTTTGGAACGCCGGGCAGCAGGAACTCAAACTCCGTGCCGGGAACGCCGGCAGTCGCGCCTTTCTCCTTGTATTTCTGGATCGTTCCCGAGCCTTCTTTGGTCTGCTCGGACGCCCGGGCAATCACTTCAAGCTCCACATCCGCGAATACAAAGGCCTTGGCGGGGCCGAATATGGGGTCCAGGATATCCTGCTTTATCTTGTCTTGTATTTCATGGCGCAGGGAGTCCTGCTTATTCATCAAAGAAGCGTCCAGCGGCTCAACCCCGTAAAGCGGGCCAAGCCCCGCGCCGTAGAGCGCGGAGAACAGAAAATAGAGAACAGCGCGGGTCAGGCCCGCGGCGGTAAACCTTTTCATACTGTTTTATTTCATAACTGCTCAGCCACAAAGTCACAAAGACACGAAGGGAATTAGACAATAAATCGTTTGATCCCTTAACTTTCTTTGTGCCTTGGTGTCTTAGTGGCTGAGAAGTTACTTTATTTTACATATATCGTATTACAAAAACGTTTCACAAAAGTATAAGATAAGCGGATAGCGGATAGAGGATAGCGCTGGAAATACCGATCTTATAGGTTCCCCGTTCCTTCCCTACTTCGCTATCCGCTATCCGCTATCCGCTATTTCGCTGCCGTTAGTTCGTCTGTTTGAGGAACTGCCTGACGATCCTGTTGTCGGGATTGACCTCCAGGACTTTCTCCCACATAACCCTGGCTTTGTCCTTCTGGTCCATAAGGTAGAAGGCGCTGCCCATGATCTCAAGCGCGGTTTCGTTGTTGGGTTCGAGATCGAGTATGTCCTGCGCGCGCCTCATGGCCAGGTCGTACTTGCCGTCGTAGATCGACTGCCTGGCGTCATAAGTCCGCTGGTCTATGTAGGTGAAGATCTCGGGGCCTTCGGGCCTCCTGGTCAGTTCGGAAACGCCGGACTCTTTTTCCACCATATTAAGGAGGCTGAGCAGCCGGTCGTTCTTCGGGGCTTTATTGAACGCATGCCTTAATACGTTGACCGAGGTCTTCAGATCATTTCCGTCCACGTAGCTGATTATGCCTCTTCTGGTAAGGGTGGGCACTTCATTTCCGCCGGTGGCGTCCGGCACGTAACCCACCGCGAGTTCCAGGCGGCTGATCATGCGCCGTATCTCCGCGTTGCCGGGGTCGGAGTCCAGGGCGGATTTAAGCTTCTCTATGGCCTTGGAGAAATAACCGGATTTAAAATACTGCATGGCCTGGCGCACTGCGTTCCGGACTTCTCTCTCATGTTTGGCCCTGTTGGAACGGCCCATGCGCATGGTGACCGAGAACCTGGTGGTGGCGCCCAGAGCGTGCACGCCCTGAGCCACGTCAAAGCCGAAATTCTTGTACTTGAGGCCCACGCCGAAATCCGCTTCCTGGATCTCGGGCGCGCCCATGACGCCGAACCTTAAAGCGGACCAGGACATAAGCCAGTATTCTCCGCCGAACCTCCAGTTCATGTCGCCGCTCTGGGGTTTCGTGATGTCAAATCCGAAAACGAGGCCGCCTTTAAAAAGGCTCAGGGCCTGCCCTAATTTAAGCGTGAGCGGCAGCTTGTCGTCGGTGTCGCCCGAAGCCATGGAGAAGACGTTCTGGATGCCCATCGCCATTCTGTAGGTCTTTGAAAACTTCTGCAGCATGGCGATGTCGATGGCGTTGAAGCCGTCCTTTGAAGTGTCAAGCTGGCGGGAAATATTTTTGGCCATGACGCCGAAAGAGAGCTTGTCGGAAACTTCGCGGCCCCAGGAAAAAGCGAGCGCGCGCTCCACGTTGTCGAAGTAGCCGCCGGGCTTGAAACTGATTATCTCGTCTCCGCCGGGGTTGACTTCAATGGCAACCCTTTCAAAGCCCACGGATTTCAACTGGGTCATCGAGAGCGCCCAGACGCCTCTGGAAGCGGTGGGATGGGCGTAGGTGAAAAAATTCAGCGTGGTGTCGGCGAACAGGCTGGCCTGCATGGCCGTGAATTCTTTTTTTTCAAGCATGATCAGCGCCGCGGGATTCCAGTATGAGGCGGAGGCGTCGTCGGCCACCGCGAAGAACGCTCCGCCCATGCCGAGGCCCCTGGCGCCTGTGCCGTATGACATGAACTGGGCGGGCTGGCCGCCGGACTGGGCGAACAACAGGGTAGAGGGTAGAGGGGTTAGGGTAGAGGAAAGAAGGGCAAAGAGAAGCCCCGTTAAGAAACGGCCACGAGCGACCGCGCCGGCCGATCCGGCGCCGCTCCTCAACGCCCTTCTTAACGGGGCAACGACACTATAAAATAAGCGTTTCATTGTTTTCGGCAACCTGACCCCCGCCGTGCTTCGCGGGTCCTGGCTTTGCGCCGCCGGCTTTCGCCGGCTTTGCTATTATCGTAACATTACCGTGTTACAGACTTATTGACACTTGTCCTCATTATATTATAGCAGATAGAAACCATTTGTCAAGGCCTATTTTATTGACAAGTCAAGGGCAGGGGAGGGGAAGTAGGTGGTAGGTGGGGAAGGAAATACGGATCTTATTAACCTACCTACTATCTACTACCTACTATCTACTACCTACTACCTACTACCCCCCCCCTCGCCCCTCGCCTCTAACCCCTGCTGTTAATGTATTACCGCTATTTTCCTCATAAAGACCTTGCTGCCTTTGGGACTGGACGCCTTCACCCTGACAATATAACCGCCCTTGGCGACAGAACCGCCGAACGCGTTTTTCCCGTCCCATAAAACGAAATTGGGGCCCAGTTTCCCGCCTTCTCCGCCGCTTGAGAACTGATACTCCTTAACCACATAGCCAAGCAGGTCGTAAAGCGTTATGGTCACCTCGGCATTATCGTTTAAGGTGTAAGTAATAGCCGTTTTTCCCTCCACGCCGCCCTTTCTGGTATCCACGGGGTTGGGGTAATTGGAAACATAAACAGGCTTGCCCTTTTGGTCCACATATAACGGGCTGAATAAACCCTTGCCAATATCTATAGCGGTGCCGGCCGACGCGGAGACCGCCGACCACGGCGAGACGAGGCCGGCGAAATTCCAGCTCCGTATCCTGTAAGTGTAAAACTTGCCGCTGTCCCGCGGGATTTCGCCGGGATTTACCGGATCGCCCACGGTGTAGACGTTATTGACGGCGCCGCCGCTCTTCATGCCGGGTATGTTCGCTATGGTCTTCCATACGGGATTGGCGCCTTCGCGCTCCTGTATCTCATAGGACATGATATTGGACTCCGCGTCCGCGGAAGCGTTCCATTTAAGCGAATAGGTCAGGCCGGAAGACACGCCCCTGGGCACCTGCGGTTCGGGCGCGCCGGGCGTGGAGGGATTAGAGGTATCCACCCTTGCCAGCAGTATGGGCACGCCGTTTTCGCTGGGTATATAGGAGCCGTCCGCCATAACGCCGCGGGCCGACAGGATATAAGCGCGATCGGAAACCGTTTCGCCCCAGATGGTATGCGGCCCCCTGAAAGAGCCCTGCATATTCCGCTCAAGGATGCTGAAAGACGTGGAGTTGAGTTTTCGCGTCATCATGATCTCGTTGCCTACGTAGACTATGCCTTCATCGGCGAAACCGTCGGCGGAAACCACGGTGAAGCTTGACGTATTGATGTCTATCCTGCTCACGAGCCTGGTGATGTGTCCCGGCGAAAGCGAGATATTCTTGACGGTCGCGGCGAGGCTGTCGCCGACCGGCTGCCAGAGGTTCCTGACGTTCGAGGGGTTGGCATAGTTATCGCCGACGGACAATTCGTAACCCGTCACCTCGCCCGAAGCGGGGCTCCAGGTGCCGCCCAGCTCCGTGGTCTTGGCGGACCAGGCGTTCGGCACGGCGCCGAGGTCCGACACGGGCAGCAGGATCTTGACGTTCTGCAGTTTGTCGCCGGTGAAGTAGAGCGGCTTGCCGCTGCCGTCGTCATAGATCTTGTCCGACATATAATCCTGGTTCGAGTCAAAATCGAGCAGCCGGTCGCCGTCGAAGTCGAAAGCGGGCATACCGGAATTGTTAAGGCATATATTGACGCATTTTCCTGTCTTAAAGTAGTCGAAATTCTCCGGCACGCCGTCGCCGTTGATGTCTATCAGCGGTTCAGCGTCTCCGCAGGGGGTATTGGGATAGTCGTATATCCACCGGCTTGTATCCGGCAGGGGAAGATAATTGGCGTCGCGCACGATATTGCCGCTTGAATCGGTAAGCGCGTAGGCGGGATACCTGTTATCGGCGATTATCAGGTTCTTGTACACCGGCGTCATCGGAATAAGGGCCGGCGCGATCAGGACGCTGTCGGAGGCCAGCGGGAAGAGATCCCCGTAGTTCTGGCCGGCGGCCAGCGCCATGCCGTTCGGGCCCCTGATATCGGAGAAAGCGTTCAAAGAAACGCCGACATTGTGGCCCAGGATGTCGGACCCGGCAAGGTCCGTTGAGCCGATATCAACCGTCAGATGGATATTGACCGGGGCCGTCGTAATGAGCAGATAAGGCAGCTGGCCGTCCTGGATGGAAACAGCGATGCCGGTTTTGAACGGCGCCGTCGCCGCGTGAATCGTTGAACCAAGCAGCCGGTCCACCATCGGCGAGAAAGCTCCGTCCCCGTCGTCTTTCCAGACCGACACCCTGGTGATGTCGCCGTCGCCTTCGCCGGGAGCCGCCGCGGCCTCGCTTATGGTGCCCGTCTGGGCGATATTCAGCCGGCCGATATTGACATAATTGGAAAGGGTTTTAAGGGTGAACATCGCCATCGGCGCGTTGCGGGTGTTCTTTTCGGCCGATTTGGGCGCGACGCTGACGCCGGTCACGCTTAAAGTAAGCGGGCTTATGGTCACAAGGCTTGAGTTGAACGGATAGGACAGGGTATAGAATCCTTGTTGCTGCAATCTGGTGATGCCCCCGTAGATATAAAGCGCCATATCGTGCGGGTAGTTGACCGTGAACCAGGACTTGTCGCTTATAGTCACTCCGACCTTATTGCTCTTCACCGCCGTTTCGCCGATATCGTAAGCCAGGAAGAAAGTCTGGGCCAGCGGCGAGATCATCTGGGGCTGGGCGAGATAGATCACGGTCTGGGTGTTGAGCGTGTTCTCCTGGTCGTACAGGTCCACCTTGAGCGCCGCGGCGCCCGTGTCATGCGTGATCATCGGAGTGTTCAGATCCCCCAGTTTCCCGCCTCTCCGGGTGACGGTCACGTAGGGCTTTCCGCTCGCGGGATCCGTGCCGCAACCGCTATAGGTCACAAGTTCGGCATTGCTCAGGTATAATCTGCCGGCCGCCTGGAAGCCGGCGGTGGAGGCCAGCACCAGGTTGAACGGCGCCGTGTCGGTGCTGGCGAATACGCGCTCCACCGCGGTCTTAACCTGCGAAATATCCATATCGTTGACGTCCAGAATATCGTTCTGGTTCGAGTCCTGATAGATATGGATGAACTTTATGTCGGTATTCCTGCCGAAAGGAGAGGACGGGTCGTTGGAGGCGCCGGACCTCTGCACTTTCAGGGACGTCCAGCGCGAGTTGCCGGCCTCCGCGGTGAGATTGAACCTGGTGATGGCCACCTGGGCCTGGGCCTGTCCGACGCCGCCCTGAGCGGCCAGATCCGCCGCCACATCATTGACGCCCAGGACGAGGTTGCTTGCTATTTCTTTTACCGCCATCGGCAGGGTGTTCACCGGAGCCGTGGTAAGCGAAATGGTGTTCGGCGCGCCGATAGTGAAGTAATCCGTCGAA
>JAHJSU010000057.1 GCA_018829985.1 Elusimicrobiota bacterium
ACGGTTTGTTGTCTGATTTCTTTCGTGTCTTTGTGACTTTGTGGCTGAGTAGTAACGATTTTTATGATTAAACATGATCTGCGTCCATCATATTCATCTGCGTCATCTGCGTTCCATGTATTACTGCTGAGCAGTTACCATAAATCTGGAAAATAGAAGTCAGAAGACAGATGTCAGACATATAAGGAATATTCCTTTGCAGGAATCTGACTTCTGATTTCTGGCCTCTGACTTCCACAGCTGCGTTTTCTTTCCTGCGCCGCATCATTAACTTTGCGCTTCGTACAGGCCCCTGTATATTCCGCCTTTTGCCAGAAGTTCCTGATGACTGCCGGTCTCGGCCAGTTCGCCCTTTTTCAGCACGAATATTTTGTCGGCGTTCCTGACCGTGGAAAGCCTGTGCGCCACCATTACCACGGTGCGGCCGCCCAAGATCTTTTCTATGGAACTCTGCACGGCCTGTTCGCTGGCGGTGTCGAGATTTGAAGTGGCCTCGTCCAGAAGCAGTATCTTGGGCTTTTTGATTATAGCCCGGGCTATGGCCAGGCGCTGGCGCTGGCCGCCTGAAAGTTTTATGCCGCGCTCGCCGAGGATGGTCTCATAGCCCTGGGGCATCGCGTCTATAAAGGCGCGGGCGTCGGCGGCTTTTGCGGCTTCCACGACTTCTTCCATCGAAGCGTCCGGTTTGCCTATGGTAATGTTCCTGAATACCGTGTCGTCAAAAAGTATAGTGTCCTGCGTCACCAGGCCGATGTGGCGCCGCAGGTCCGTGGTGCCGAGGTCCCTGAGGTCGTGTCCGTCCGCGGAGATCGAGCCCGTTATCGGGTCAAAGAACCTGAGCAACAGATGGATGACGGTCGTTTTGCCCGAGCCGGACGGGCCGACGATCGCCGCCACCTCTCCGGGGTTTATGACGAAGCTCAGGTTTTTCAGCACCTGCGTCTCGC
Source organism: Elusimicrobiota bacterium (assembly GCA_018829985.1). Lineage (GTDB taxonomy): Bacteria > Elusimicrobiota > Elusimicrobia > Elusimicrobiales > UBA9959 > JAHJSU01. The sequence continues at coordinate 948 of JAHJSU010000057.1, forward strand.
GGGACGGGTACTTGTAATTAACGTTTTTGAATTCTATTTTGCCGGCAAGTTGGGTTATATTTCCCGGTTTGGAGGTCACTATTACGGCGGGTCTTTCCTCAAGTATCTGATGGATGCGCTCCCAGGAAGCCAGGCCCATCTGCAGTTTGGCGTTCAGGTTCGCTATGTTCTTAAGGGGCATATAGGCCGTGAAGAAGCCGGCTATGAAAGAAAAAAATTCGGCGGTGGTCATCGTGCCGGCGAAGATGGCCTTGCCGCCAAGGTAGATGATGGCGACCAATATCATGCTGCCCAGAAACTCCATAAGCGGACCGGCCAGGGCCGTGGCGCGCAGATAGCGCATCATCCTTGAAAAATATTTATCGTTGGTCACGCGGAACTTGCGAATGGCCTCGTCCTCATAGTTGAAAGCTTTGACCACCGTAATGCCCTGCAGGCTTTCCTGGAACTTGTGCGAGATCTCGCCCACCAGGATGTTGCTTTCTTTGCTCGCCTGGCGCATCTTTTTGCCGAGTATGCCCAAAATGACGGCGGTTACCGGCAGGATGACCAGCGAAACCAGGGCGAAACGCCAGTTGATATAGAAAAGCACGCCCAGCAGCGAGGTGACGGTCAAAATGTCCCGTATGCCGTAAAGCGGAATGAACTGTATGGTGGACTGGACGTTGTTCAGGTCGTTTATGACCCGGCTCATCACGTCGGAGGAGCGCTTGCGCCAGTAAAATTCTATGGAAAGGCGGTGAATATGATTAAAAAGATCATCCCGGATCTGTTGGACCACTTTCTGGCCTATCCAGCTCATCAGGTAGGCGTTGATGTATTCCGCGGCCATCCGGAAAACAAATATCACGGGCAGCCCTATGATGACGAGCGTGAGGATTTCAAGTTTTTTGTCTATGAAAACGCCCTGTATCACGGGGCCCAGAATATAAACCACCGCGCCTCTGATGGCCGCCAAAAAGATCATGGAGACGGCGGCCTGCGCGAAACGCAGCTTGTAAGGTTTTACATACTTGAACAGGGACCCGACCAGGGCTCTGAACTGTTTTTTCCGCTCTTCGCGCGGCAGGGGGATCTCGGACATAAATTAGGGTATAGGGTAGAGGGTATAGGGTAGAGGTGAAAGGGGAGAGGACTTTTTAGAGAGCCGTATCATAATTATTTTAAAAATCAGTTTTCAGAACCTAAGTTTCCGCATTCCACACCCTATACCCTGAACCCGCCGCCCTATTTAAGATGGCCGAGGATCTTTTCGGCCGCGCGCTCGGCGGCGCCGGGATTGCCCAGCATCGTCCGTAAGGTTAAGAGTTCGGCGCGCATGGCGGCGGCTTTGGGCGGGCTGTTGAGGATGGAGAGCGCCTCCTGGGCCAGCTTGTCGGAGTTCGCTTTTTCCTGTATCAATTCCTTGACCGCCGGTTTTTTAAGCAGTATATTAACGAGCGAAATATAGGGGATCTTTATTACCCTCTTGGCCACGGCATAGGTGAATTTCTGCATCTTGTAGGCCACGGCCATCGGTATGCCCATCAGCGCGTTCTCGAGGGTCGCGGTGCCGCTGCAGGTGAAAGCGAAATCCATGGCCGAACGGAACCTGTAGTCAGTCTCGCGCACTATCTCCACGTCCTTTGACCAGTACTTTTCCACCTGCTCAAGCGCGGGCACCAGTTTGTAGTCCGGGAATTCCGGCACGGCGAACACGTAGGCTTTTGAATTCGGGTAGGCGGATTTTATCCTGTAGAAGGCCTCAACGAAGACGGGCAGGTGGCGGGCTATCTCGGTTTTGCGCGAGCCCGGCAGGATAGCAATTTTAAACGCGTTATCCGCCGGCGCTTCCGGCTTGGTGTCCGCGGGAACCGGCACCAGGTCAAGCAGCGGGTGGCCCACGAAAGAAACATTGGCTTTGACTTTTTTATAGAGCTCCTCTTCAAAAGGGAATATTACAAAAACTTCCTTGACCAGCCGCGCTATCCGCGCGGCCCGCCCGGGGCGGGAGGCCCAAACCTGGGGGCTTATATAGTAAAAGGCGGGGATGTTCCTGTGCGCGGCCAGGCCCAGCATCTGGTGGTTGAAGCCGTAGAAATCCACCGCTATGACGCAGGCGGGGCGTTTGTCCTCCATGTAGCGGCGGACCAGTCTTATGAGCTTGAGCCAGAGGAAAAAATTTTTAAAGGGCTCGGAAAAACCCACCGCCCCGACTGAGACCAGGTTGTATATGAAATGACTGGAAACTTCCTGCATGCGCACCCCGCCTATGGAGGTGACGGACAGTTCCGGGTCCCTGGCTTTAAGCGCCTTGATGAGGCTGGCGGCGTGCGCGTCGCCCGACGGGTCGCCGGCGACTACTAAAATGTTTTTGGTCGTGGGTACTATTCGGGCCATATGGGTCAGGGTTTAGCGAATAGCGAAATAGCGAATAGTGGTGGAAATGGGAATTTCAATGGTTTCTCCTGTTTTTCATTCGCTACTTCCCTATCCGCTATTCGCTATTCGCTGTCTGTTAAGATTTATCTATCCCGGAGTTTTTCAGGCCCTCTTCCATCATAACCCGGGTGGCTTTGCCTATGTCGCTTAACGACTGGGCGAGCGACGGCGTTGAATCGGGCATCTTAATGCCTGAAAGCTCGTATCTTTTGAGAGAATCCGTGATGTCAAGCGCCAGGCGCAAAGCCTTCAAGCCTTTCTCCCCGCTGGGGCCCGGCTTTTTGGCGTTGTTGATGCAGTCTATAAGATGGTAAAGCTCCTCTTTTATGGGCTCCCGCTTTTCTATTTTGGGGAAGATGACCTCAACATCTTTGAGCGTCCTTAAAACCGGGACTTTCTTCCTGTAGATCTTAAGGCGGGCGCTCACGTAATCTATGGAGAGATAGCTGTCCGCCTGGTAGATGCGCATGCGCCGCGCGCGCTCCATGGTCACGCGGCTGGCCGTGATATCGGCTATGCAGCGGTTCTTGAACTTGATGCGGACGTTGGTGATGTCCTCGTGGTCGGACAAGACGCTGGCGCCGACGGCCTCAAAACTTTCTATCGGGGAATCTATCATGGTCAGGATGATGTCGAGATCATGTATCATCAGGTCAAGCGTGACGCCTATGGAGGAGACCCGGGGGTCGTAGGGCCCGAGACGCTCTATGGTGACGAAGCGGGGATTCTTGACGTGCTTTAAAGTTTCTATGACCGCCGGGTTGAACCTCTCCACATGGCCCACCTGCAGGACAACTTTTTTCTTTTCGGCGAGCTCAAGCAGCCTGCGGGCGTCCGCCACCGAATTGGTGATGGGTTTTTCCACCAGGCAGTGCACGCCCGCTTCCATGGCGGTTACGGCTATCTCGGCGTGGTATTCGGTGGGGACGGCGATCACCAGCGCGTCCACCTGCGGCAGCAAATCTGAAAAGTCCTTGTAGGCCACGGAATTATGTTTCCAGGCCAGCATCTGGGCCTGCAGGAGGTTGGTGTCTGAAACGCCTATCAGTTCCACTTCCGGCATTCTGGCCAGGGTCCTGATGTGGTAGGTGCCGATCTTGCCCGCGCCGATGACGCCGAACCGCATCTTTTTCTCGGTCTTCTTTTTATCAGCCATGGGTTCCTCGATGACAGACTCCTGACGAATGAAATAATAGCCGGCGGCCGCGCCGCCGTACCGTATTTTGCGGCTATAATAAGATTATTTTACTATATTTGACGGGGGTTAAGGGCTTTGGCGTAGTTCCCAAAAGCTCACGCAGTGCGCATACCTCGTCGGAGCATTTTTCATCGTTCTGGTGAAAGACTTTTCAAGAAATCCGTCGAGCATGAAAAGTTGCGTGAGCTTTTGGGGTAGTTGGCGCCAGATTCCAGCTGTTTTCCCGGTCAAGCTGAGGAATTGAAAAATTATAGGCTGGGGTTTTCCAGCTTTGGGTTCGGCGATTCGCGGGCAGGCTGCGGGCTGCTTCCAATATGCGGCATTTAAGCGTTTAAGCGGCCCTATGCCGTTTTTTTAAGCACAAATGCGGCTGACGATACCTGGCACTTGTTTTTTTTGCTGAAAGCGAGGTCTAATTCGGCCAGGTGTTTCCGCCAGTCCTGAATTTCAAAATCATACATGTTATCAAAATACAACCCGGATGCCGAAATCAACTTAAAAATATCTTCTTTGATGTAAGCTTTTCTCTCCATTTTAACCGGCGAGAAATCCACGGTGACTAACATCGTCCCGCCCTTTTTCAACACGCGGCTCATTTCTTTTATCGCCATGACGTCTTCGCCTTCAGCCATGTGCTCAAGCACGGAAACGGAATAGACATAGTCGAAAGCTTCATCTTCAAACGGGAGTTTCGCGATATTTGCCACGCGGAAGTCTATGGAGACGTCGTAGCGCCGGGCTATGCCATTCATGGCCGAAGCCTGATCCTCGGTAACCGGCACACCTGATTTTCTCATCAAGTTCCAAAAGCCTTGAACCTGGTGTGTTTTAAGAGTGCTGATATCCACCGATATTATGTTATATCCCTTTCGCGCCAGGTAGAATTGGAGGATACCGCGGCCGCAGCCGCAATCGAGTATTTTAGCTCCGGGCCTGAATTCGCCGTGTTTTATAAGCCAAGGATATTCCCAATGCTTAAAAGATTCGAATTCAGCCCGGTAAACCAGGCCTCTCCTATCCGTGCAATAAGCGAATTTATGCATCTTTTCCCGCGGAACTTTCATCATTGAGTGCATTTCCAGGACAATATCTTTCCATTCAGGGGTTTCCAGGTCTTCAACTGTGATACGCCTGTTAATCGGTTTAATTGAGTTCATATTAGGATTTCCCAAAAATGGTCGACAAATTTGAGGTGGGCCGACGGCCTTGATAGTACGGTAAAACCGATTATCCGGGCTCAAAGGAACCGGCGTCCAGCGCCAGCACCGTGACCCCGTAGTCCCGGGCTTTGGCCAGGAAAAGGTCTTTCTCTATTATAAGGGTTTTTTTCGCTTCTATGGCCAGCGTTCCGGCGCGCGCTTCCTTCATGCTTTCAAGGGTGTTCAATCCCACCACCGGCAGGTCGAAGCGCATGTCCTGCCTTGAACGGGCCACTTTCACCACGGCCAGGTCGGCCAGCGGCCCGCTGCCGGAAACGCCCCTGCCGCGGAGTATTTCGCCGGCACGTTTGATACATTCGTCAGTGCCTTCCATGGCCTCCACCGCTATTACGGCCCGGTCCCTGACCACCACGGTAAGGCCTATGTCCAGGTCCGCCAGGGCCTTGGCGGCTTTCCAGCCGACTTCTATGCTTTTTAAGGTATTCTTGTCGGGTTTGGCGCCGGCCAAAAGTCCCGGGGCCGGCAGGAGGCGCTCAAGAAAAGTCGTGGAGTTTATGATTTCAATGCCGTCCTTGTTAAGTTCTTCGACGAGCGCCCCCAGGATGGAGCCGGCTTTTTTATCCTTCAAGGCCAGCAGTATCCTGGCGGCCCGCAGATCCGCCGTGATCCCGCCGAAGATGGAGACATGCCGGGCTTTGCCGGCCATCAGGGCTTTTGTAACGCCGGCCCGCTTGAAAAAATCTATAGGCGCGGAAACCTGGCCCAGTTTAAAATAGGCGGTTGATTCGGAGTATCGCTCTATTTCCCTGGAAGTTATGCCGGTAAATCCGACCGTAAAGACCCCGTAACCGAGGTTTTTCGCTTCTTTGGCGAACATCAGGGGGAAATCCCCGCCGCCGGCTATCAGGCCAATTTTTTTGTCCATAATATGGGAAAGTTAGAAAGCAAGAAAGTGAGAAAGTAAGCAAGTAAAGGCTCTGAATAAAAACTTTTTTTTCATAACTCTATGTGTGCCGGTTTAACCTTATCTCATTTTCTCACTATCTTACTATCTCACTGTCTTGCGCCGCGTCGCGCCGGGGCCTGGCCACGCCTCTTTTGGAGGTTTCGCAGAACTCGAGCATATGCAGGGCTTCCGGAGAGAGCCGTCCGGCTTTAAGCCGGGCTATGGCGTCTTTCAGCAGCAGCCCCTCAAAGAAAAGCGTCTTGAAGACCTGCTTGATGGAATTTATGCTTGCGCGCGAAACGCCGCTGCGTCTTAAACCCACCAGGTTCAGGGACACCGGCTTGGCCCGGTCCCCCTGCGCGATGCAGTAAGGGAGGATGTCCTGGTTCGCCATAGCCCCGCCGCTAAGCATCACAAGCGAGCCGATCCTGGTGAACTGGTGTATGCCGGCCAGCCCCGAGATGATGGCCTTGTCCTCTATGCGGACATGGCCCGCCGCCGCGGCCGAATTGACCATGATGATATTGCTGCCGATGCGGCAGTCGTGCCCGATATGGGAATTGGCCATTAACATGCAGCCGGAGCCTATTGTGGTTATGCCGGTCGCGGGGGAACCGCGGTGAAGCGAAACCCCTTCGCGCACAATATTGGAGTCCCCCATAACCAGCCTGGTCGCTTCGCCGTGATAGCCGTAGTCCTGCGGGGGCGTGCCTATAAAAACGTGTCCCGTGAAGTGATTATTCTTTCCTATTTCCGAGAATTCTATTATGGAGTGGGGGCCCACATAGGTGCCGGAGCCTATCCTGACGCTTTCTCCTATCACCGCGTAGGGGGCGATCTCCACGTCCTTGTCTATCTGCGCGGACGCGTGTATTATGGCCGTGGGATGTATCTTGGTTGACATGGTGTTCCATCTCTGCTAGTCGAAAGTCTAGAGTCTAAAGTGGAGAGTCTATAACACAAGTCGAGGGTGGAGCGAAGCGACACAATTCAACCGTATCTAACAGGTGGAGAGTCTAAAGTCTAAAGAAACAACTTAATATCTCTACACTTTAGACTTTCGACTCTAGACTTTAAACTCTTGTCTCTCCACTTTAGACTTTCGTTCTATTTGTTACTCTATCGCAAAGAGCAACTCGGCTTCGGCCGCGAGTTCAGCGCCCACAAAAGCCAGGCCCCGGGCCTTTGCTACCCTGCTCTTAAACCGCACGATCTCTATAAAAAGCTTCATAACCTCGCCCGGCACCACCTGCCGCCTGAACCTGGCCTTGTTTATCCCCGCGAAAAGGGCGAAGTATCCTTTGGTCTCCGGCAGGCCCATCATCATCGCGGCTGAGGTCTGGGCCATGGCTTCAAGTATCAGCACGCCCGGCAGGATCGGTTTTTCGGGAAAATGGCCGTGGAAACAGAGTTCGTTGGCGGTCACGCATTTAATGCCGACGCCGCGCTTGTTTTCCTCTATTATCTCCACCCTGTCCACCAGCAGGAACGGGTAGCGGTGCGGGATTATCTTAAGCACCTCCTCGCACGGGATGATTCGTAAAGGGGTGTAGACGGGGGGGGGTGTTGTGTTCATAATAGCAACCTATTAAACGGGCTATTGTCTGCCATAAGCCATATGCTTTAGGCCATACGCAGAAATCTTATAGCTTACGGCGTATGGCATACGGCCTATGGCAGTTTTCTGCGTATGGCCTATGGCTTAAAGCTTATGGCGATCATAACGCAAAGCGTTATGATCTACTAACAGTTTAGCAAAATTCACATTGGCCTTGTGGCCCGTATAGACGGCTTCTACGCTTACGGCGCCCAGTTCCAGGCCGGTAAGCTTCAGATCCCCCAGCAGGTCCAGCAGTTTATGCCTGGCGAATTCATCGGGGAACCTTAAACCGCCTTCAGAGCTCAAAAAAGCGTTATCGTCTATGATCACGGCGTTTTCAAGCGAACCCCCTAAGGCGAGCCCCGCGGCCCTCAAGCCGTCTATTTCGCTTTTGAAGCCGAAAGTGCGGGCCGGAGCGACTTCCGTCAGATAGTTCTCGGGGGTCAGGGCTATCTCAAAGGTCTGGGAGCCTATAAGCCTGTGAGGGTGGGAATAAGTCAGCCTGAAAACCGGTTTATCCGCCGGGTACGCCCTGTAGACCGCTTCCCCGCACCTGAATTCTACCGGCGCGGTCAGCCGCAAAAAGATCTTTTCCTGGTCCGGTTTATCCGCCGGGCCGGCCTCTTTAAGCGCCGCGGCGAACGCCAGCGCCGAGCCGTCCATGGCCGGCGGTTCCTCCCCGTCCATCGCCACATCCAGGTCGTCGATGCCGAGCCCGGCGCAGGCCGAGAGTATGTGCTCCACGGTATAGATCATCCTTGAGCCGCCGCTCAGGTTGGTGCCGCGGACCGCGTCCGCGACGTTCTCAACGGAAGCTTTTACCGGGGAGGTGAGGTCGGGTTTTAAAAATCTTATGCCCGAAGGGTCCCGCGCCGGCAGAAAAACGGTTTTAGACGGTCCGCCTTTATGCAGGCCTATCCCTTCAAGCGTTGCTTTATTCGTTATCGTCTTTCGGGGCATCGGCTGGGAGCAGCAGCTTTTTAAGTTTTCTGACGGTCGCGTAGAGTTCCGGCAGTTTTGAAAGCAGGACCTCGATCTTCATGGCCAGCGCGCGGGGGCGGCCCGTGTGGCCGAACACTACCTGGCCGGCGCCCAAATTGGACATGATGCCGGTCTTGGCCATCACGATGGCGTTGTCGCCGATAGTCACGTGGTCGGAAATGCCGGCCTGGCCGGAGATGATGACGTTATTGCCGATCGCGGTGGAGCCGGCTATGCCGGCCTGGGCGATGATGAGGCAGTTTTTCCCTATGCGCACGTTATGCGCTATGTGGACCAGGTTGTCGAGCTTCGTGCCGGCTCCGATGACGGTGGCGTCCAGCGCGGCGCGGTCGATGGCCGAATTGGCGCCTATCTCGACATCGTCCTCTATGATCACGCGGCCCAGCTGCGGAATCTTGCGGTGGCTGCCGGAAACGTTCATGTAGCCGTAGCCGTCGGAACCGACGACCACGCCCGGGTGCAGGATGGCGTTGCTGCCGATGACGCAGCGCTCCCGCACCGTGACGTTGGGATAGAGCCTGGAGCCCGCGCCTATGCGGGTCTCCGTTCCCACGTAGCAGCCGGCGGAGATGACGGTGTTGTCGCCGATCTCGGCGCCGGTTTCCACCACGGCGTGGGGGCCGATATGGACCCCGGCGCCAATTCTGGCGCCGGGGTCCACGACGGCGGACGGATGGACGCCGGCTTTCGGGAGCGGGTTCAGTTCTTTTTCAAATTTTGAAAGGACCCGGGTGAAGGCCTGTTTCGGATTCTTGACGTAGATGACGGAACCCGCGCGCTTGGCCAGTTCGCTTCTGGCTTCTTCCGGCGCGATCAGGCAGCCGGCCCTCCAAACGACCGGCGGGCAGGCGGGGCGGCTGGCGGTCCAGGCCGCGTTTGCGGCGTTTTCCAGATAGGCCAGGTCGGTTTCTCCGGCAACCGGCAGCGACATGGCGCCGGTTATAACCGCGTCGGCGGGACCCTGCAGCTCTCCGCCGATCAGCGCGGCGATTTCTCCCGCGGTTGTCTTCATATGGGGCTTTCTTCAAGTTTTTTGAGCAGCTTGTCGGTCAGGTTCACGGCTGAATGACCGAAAAGTATGCTGCGCTTATCCACTATCACGCTTACCTCTTCCCTGACCGCCAGTTCCTTGAGCGCCAGATAGATGCGGCCCAAGATCAGTTCGCTCTTATGGCTTTCATATTCCAGGAGTTCAACCTCCGCCTGCCGCTGGTACAGCCTGAGGGAATTTTCTTTATCCTTCAGTTCCGCCTCTTTGGCGTTTATGGCCGCGTCTATTTCCGGTACCGAAGTGGAAACGGAAAATTTGAAATGGCTGGTCGGCACCTTGCTGATGCCGGGCATGTCTATACTGAGACCGGGAAGGGCGGACGCAGCGGCGGGCGGCGTGACCGGAGGGATGAGGGATGAGGGAACCGCGGCCGGAGCGGGGGCCTGGACGGCCTGCGGAGGAACGGTCGAACCGGCAACCGTGTCAGTTGAAATCGATGCAGCGGCCGTGTCCGTTGAATTTGCCACCGCGGCCGTGTCCGTTGAATTTGCCACCGCAGTCGTATCCGTTGAATTTGCCACCGCGGCCTGAATGGATGCCTGGACGATTTGAAGAGAGGCGGCCGCGCTGGCGACGGCTACGGCCGCGGTCTTGAGATTGTCCGCTTCCTCCGAAAGCTGTTCCCTGGTCTTCAAAAGTCCGGGGAGCGTAAGGGCGAATTCTTTCTCCTGTTTGAGCTTGGCTATCTCGGCTTTGAGCGTGTAGACCGCCATTTTGCGCCGGCTGATAGTCTCCTCTTTTTTCTTTATCTCGCTTATGAATTCTTCCCTGGCGTTCAGCGTGCCGGAAAATTCTTTGAAAACACGTTCGATGTCGACATAACCGATAGTGCCGGATTCGCCGCGGTTTTCTTCAAGCGAAAGCTCCAACGCCCCCACGCATATGGTATGTGTGGAGGCCAGAGTCAGCATCGCCAGGGCAGTAAAAATAAGTTTCTTCACCATCTAACAATAACACCAGTATATAATATTCTCGGCCCTGACAGTGAACGGTTTTTAACGGCAGCCGTCAGGGCTATGCCGGCGGCCTTCAACCGGCCAACCGCCTGGCAGGCAAGGGCCTGTCGCTTATCGCCTATGATATGATAGCCG
>JAHJSU010000058.1 GCA_018829985.1 Elusimicrobiota bacterium
CTGATGTACTGGCATTTCGGCACCGCGTCCACGTTCTATCCGCTGGCCGCCTGTTATCTCTTCGCCGCGTTGCTTATAACGTCCCTGGGCGGCAACCCGGATTCCTCAGTCGGAATCCGGAGGGATGAGGTATGAGGGCTGAGGGATGAAAAAACAATCCTTGTTTTTAAGGAGTAAACAAATGCCTAAACTATTTATGCTGTTCCAAAAGCGCCTGGCCATAGTGCTCTTGGGCGCCCTCTTCCTTACGGGCTGCGCCCGCGATAAACTGCGCATCGGTTACGCCGTAAACGACGGGGTCATAGTCTGGGGCGAGGTCGGACAGATCTTCGAACGGACCAATATCCTGAAGAAGAACGGCATCGACGCGGAAATAAAACGATACAAGACCACCAAGGACATCCTGCCCGCCATTTTCCGCAACGAAATAGACGTGGCTCTTACCGCGACCGGCGTGGTGATGTGCTCCATAATCGCCAACCAGCCCGTCCGGATAGTGTCTTTGCTGGGCGGGGGCGGGAGGAACGCGCTGATAGTGTCTTCAAAGTCCGGCATCAGGACGGTCGCCGGCCTGAAAGGTAAAAAGGTCTATGACCCCATAGTCGGGGCCCTGCTGTTCAGGTTCATGAAGGACGGGGGACTGGAGCCGGGCGACCTCAAAAGGACGATGGGCTACAGGTACGGAGACAATATCAACCAGGAGCTCCTGGACGGGAAGTGGGCCGCCATCATGTCCTGGGACCCGTTCTTCCTGGAGCTCGAAAAGGAGAAGAAAGTGCGGGTGCTGGCCCACGACCCGTATCACCTGGAGGCGCTGATAAGGGACGAGGTGATACAAAACCGGCGGAGAGCGGCGCTCAATTTCCAGGTTTCGCTGAAAGAGGCGGTCTTCTTCATGCTGACGCACCAGGAGCTGGCCAACGGCTGGTTTGCCGAGGTTTCAGGCATCCCGGCAGGCAATATAGCCGGGGCGCTCCGCCATTGCGAGATACACAATGAGACGAAGGACATCGCCTCGATAGACGGCTTCTCGCTGATAGGGGACGACCGCAAGATACAGGATATACAGAACGTGGTCGACGCGATGCGGGACTACGGAATAATAACGGAACTGAAGCAGGAATTCAGCTCCAGGCACGGCACGCCGATAGTGAACGATTACGACGCCAAAGGCGTGAAGATCCGCGATTTCTTCGCTTTCGGCCTGAACGCGGCGGCCGACAAAAAGCTCGCCGGCTACGACCCTTCGAAAGTAAAGTTCAAATAGGCGTCAGGCGCGCGGCTTTTTGGCGTAATGGTCCCGCAGCAGCGTGTATTCGTCGAAGAAACCCCTCACATGCGCGCCCAGCGGGTGCTTGAAGAACATCGCCAGGTGCCCCTGCAGCCCGCCCTCGCCCCGCCTGTGGGCATACTCAAGCAGCCTTATTAAATCCAGCACTAGCGGGGCCGCAAGTATTGAATCGCGGCCCAGCCAGTTTATCTTGAAGCTCATCGGCATGCCCAGCCAGCCCTGGAAATCTATATTGTCCCACGCTTCCTTGTTGTCTCCCCGCGGCAGATAATAGCGGATGTCCACTACATTGTCGAAACCGCCGTAGCCCAGCACTTCGGTAAGGACGTTCAGCTTATCCTTCATTTTAAGCACGCAGTGTTCCGGCAGCGCGAGCACCTTGCCGTCCATATTGCCCAGGATGTTCGTGCTGTACCAGCCGGCGAGCCTCAAGTTTTTGATCTTGAGCATCTGGCCTATCAGCGTCTTCATCATCGTCTGGCCCGTGTTCCCGTCCTGCCCCGCCAGCGGGACCTTTTTCTCCGCGGCGTAATCCACCAGCGCGGGGACTTCCAGCGTGATATTCGGCGTGAAATCCATGAACGGGGAATCCGTCTCGATGGCGGCCAGCGCGTACAGCATGCCGGAGGTCACGGCCGGGTCGTTCCCGGCTATGGCGGCCTTAAGATTCTTTATGTCCCTGTGGGCCCTGCCGAGCTTTACGCACTTCAGCGGGGAAGCCAGGAACACTATCACCACGGTCTTAAGGCGGTTGGCCTTCTTAAAAGTCCTTATGTCTTTTATTATCGCTTCAAGCTGTTCCCGGCGGTTCTTGACCGGCTTGATATTATCCGAAGATTTCAGGAAATCCACGTCATGGGAGGTCACAATGCCTTTCATGGGGCGGATCTTTTCAATGTCTTTCCTGACCGCCTTTAGCCATTTTTCTTCAAGGACCTTATTGCGGACAGCCGCGTCATAGGCGCTGCCGGAATTGAGGTCCCAGCCCCCGAAGACCAGTTGGTCAAGTTTTACGAGCGGATGGCCGGAAAAAACGGCGGTCTGGGTGACCATACCGTAATCGGGAACGAGCTTTTTTAATAATACCTTCGTGCCCACCACCGTGGTATTGGCCGTCGCCCCGTTCAGACCGATCATTAAAACCCCGATCTTTTTCTTTTTCATGTCGTGTAGAACCTCCGCCGCAGTGTTTAAGAAGGATGAAGGATGAGGGATGAAGGATGAGGTAAAAGATGATTTAAAAAACAAGGATTATTTTTTCATCCCTCAGCCCTCATACCTCATCCCTCCGAATTCCCACTAGGGAATTCGGGTTAACAATATTATATTATAAAAAAGCGCGGGGCTTGCCCGCCAAACAGTCCGGCGGGTCCGCCTCCGGCGGAAAAACCGGTCGCGAAACCCGGTTCCGCTTTCGGGGGATTTTCAGTAATTGTTTTATACGGGTAAAATTTATAGAATAGGTACTCACGGATTTCATGGGCCCGTAGCTCAGTTGGTTAGAGCAAGCGACTCATAATCGCTGGGTCGTAGGTTCAAGTCCTACCGGGCCCAG
>JAHJSU010000059.1 GCA_018829985.1 Elusimicrobiota bacterium
ACGGTTTGTTGTCTGATTTCTTTCGTGTCTTTGTGACTTTGTGGCTGAGTAGTAACGATTTTTATGATTAAACATGATCTGCGTCCATCATATTCATCTGCGTCATCTGCGTTCCATGTATTACTGCTGAGCAGTTACAATTTCCCGACAAAAACCTGAATAGTTAAGAATACCGCAAAAAGGTCTTTAATCAGGCTTTGGCCCAGTTTTATTGGGATGGTCCAGAAAATTTAAAATCTAGCTCATAATTTGTTATTATAGAAGGGAGTTAGACATCAGCTAGCGTTTTTAATATAATATTGCTATTCCATCAATCAAGCTTTACTTCAAAAACCGTAATAACCGTATATAGTCTGGCGAGGTAACAATATGGCAAAGTTAGAGAAAGAATATAATTATTTTCTTTCTATTTTGACTACACTGAAACGGGACCATAATGGCAAGTATGTAGTCATTAAAGGTAATAACATACTTGGCTACTATGATTCCATAGATGGAGCGATAAAAAAAACCGGTAAAACCCACGCAATAGGGACCTTCCTTGTAAAACGCATCGAAGACCAGAACGAGAATACCGTTATGCGTTTCCATAGCAGGGTTTATGCCGCAAAATGACCTTCCCGCCCAAATAAAACGAACAGCCAGAAAACAATCTGACACTAAATTATAACTTTTCATCGTCGGGAAATAAAGATTTATGTGGGTCAAAAATTGGTCGCTTTCACGCTTTTTTGAGGTTTAATAGATAAACCACATACACCACAATTTCAATGTTTGTAAGATTGAAACTCATTTAATTCCTCCAGTCCTCAACGAAATATGCGGCTTAAAGCCAACAAATGTGTATTTCATTTGCCACCGCCTTAAATTCCGGGTCGCCGGTTATTAGGTCGGCTTTTTTTTGCTTGGCCAGGGCGGCGGCGAAACAGTCGGCGTAGGACATTTTTTTTGCCGCCTTGAATCCGGCGGCGAGCTTGGCGATAGCCCTGTCAACGGGGACGATTTCTATCGGAAGAGTGTCAATAATGTCCTCAATTTTTCCGGCGGCGGCGTGGCCGGACGCCCTGGCTGCCATATAAAGCACTTCCCCCCAGTTCACGGCGGTCAATAACAGGGGTTTGTCCCGGTCCCGCGCCTGGCGGATGAGCTCCGCCACTTTGTCGGCGCCTTTCTCGTTTTCAAAAAACGCCAGAAGCGCGTGGGAATCCAGAACTTTCTGGCTCATAACAGGCGCTCCCTGCCTTTTTCAGCTTCAAGCAATTTCAGGGCTTTGCCGGATGTTTTCAGCGTTCCTTTAATAGAATTGATATAGTCGTCGGTAACGGGTTTGAGCACAAGCTCGTTATTCTGCTCGATAAAGCAGACCTTTGTGCCTCTTTTTATTCCAAGATGGCGCCGCAGGATGGACGGGATTATTATCTGCCCCTTAGAAGTGACGGTCATGATATACATATTGTCTTACCCCGTTAGAGAAAGCCCCCGACTTGTTTGCGTTTAATGCCGCCGGCTTTTGGCGCGAAGCGCCCATTGTCCCATACGACAAGCCTACGGGATAAATCTCTAACGGGGCTTACCTCCTAATAAAAGTATACCAGATTGCTAAATGTAAGTCAATGCCAACTTGATATACTAAATCCCACATGTAAGCGCTTCTGAAAAGCAGGGGAATCGGGCCGGCTCTTTGCTTTAAACGGGGTCCTGCCTCATGATGTTTGATGGACCGGCAAGGGCAACAGGCCTCTTGCACAATGGTACAATATCTGGTACAATATGTAAATGACAACTCTAACAACCAGCCAGGCGCGCGCGCAGCTCTTCCAGCTTATCGATGCGGCCTGGATTTCACATAAGCCGGTACAGATTAAAGGGCGTCGAACGTCGGCGGTTCTTATTTCCTCCGAGGATTGGGAAGCGATTCAGGAGACGCTTTATCTTCTGTCCACTCCGGGCATGCGCGAGTCCCTTCTTAAAAACATGAAGACCCCCCTCGCCAAGTGCTCGAAAAAACCGCCATGGTAAACTGGCAGCTCGTTTTTACGAGGGACGCTTACAAGGACGCTAAGAAGATTCAGGCCGCCGGGCTTCGCGCCCGTGTAGACGGCCTGTTCGCGGTTCTTCGCGCCAATCCATTCCAAAACCCGCCTCCTTACGAAAGGCTCGTGGGGGATCTCGCCGGCGCTTACTCGCGGCGCATTAATATTAAACACCGTCTTGTTTACCAGGTTTTTAAAACCGGGCGGATAGTAAAAATATTGCGAATGTGGACCCATTATGAGTAAAGCTCACCGCTGATTGACGCTTATTGTCCGCTCTCATGATTTGATTTCCCGATAAATGATGACCCGAAAAGGCGCCTTTTCGGGGTTAGATTTCGTTCAGCCGGTATTTGTTCCACAGCTCGGTGTAGAGGGCTTCGGGGTCGGCGGGGACGTTCCACCTGGCGAAGAAAGCGCAGATATTGCGGATATCTCTCAACAGCAGCGCCTGGGCGTTGGGGTTCCGCCTCGGATCCGAAGCCTGGGGAAAGTCTATTACCACCACCCTGCCCCTGTGATACAGCACGTTGTACGGCGACAGGTCGCCGTGAACTATATTGCAGCGCAGGAACAGTTCCACATTGCGCATCACGCGCGCGAAAAGCCCGCCCGGGTCCCTTATTTCGCTCTTCGCCTCCACCAGCTTAAGCGCGCGCTCTTCCCCCTCGCCCAAATATTCCATTACGAACGAGTTCTGCCCCGCTTTCACAACAGCGGGCACGTCCGCCCCGGCGGCAAAGAGCTCTTTAAGATAGACTGTTTCGCGGATTTGCCATATCGCCTCCTCCACCGTTTTCCCGAAACGGCTTTTTTTCTGGACGGCCAGCAGTTCCCTCCTCTTGAAAAGGTTCTGCGTCACCAGATAATCCGCCCTGTTCTTAAAAGCGCGCTCCTCCCTTTTTTTATAGACCTTGGCGGCGTAATATCGCTTAACGGCCCCGCTTTTTGAGACGACATGGACCACCGCCTCCTTGCCCTCGCTCAGGATGCGCTCATAGCCGTCGATGGTGCCGTCGTCAAAATACTGCCTCAACGTTTCCGGGCAGGCGCTGGCGCCGCCGGGGTACGACCCTTCGATATAATTCATTCAGGCTCCGTAATGCTTATTCAGGCGGGGCGGCCGCGCGCAAAGCGCGGCGGCCTCCGTGGCGGAGCCGTCGGTTTTCAGGAATTAATTCGGTTAATTAAGGCGTGAAAAGGAGGCGGCATCCGCGGTCGTTTTGTTGGTGGTTGTTCTTTTCATAATTGCGCCTCCTTTGTTACGGGATGTAAATATTATAGCACACATTAAAGGGCATGAATCTTGATATTTTAAAAACTGACACGGCTAACCCGTGTAGATATTATACACCCGGAATTTCCTTTTTGTAAATTTTCATTAGTCCAGGTCGAACTCCTGGCCGAATTCCGGGGAGACGGTGTTGGTGATGCCTTCGGCTTTCAGGTGCTCGGCGAAAGCGGCCCTGTCCCTGGGGTCGCCGTGGACCAGGAAGATCTTCCTGGGCGGCCTGCTAAGCCCCTTTATGAAAGCGAGCAGGTCGTCCTTGTCCGCGTGGGATGAAAAAGTGTGCATCGTCTCCACCCTGGCGGCCACTTCGTGCTGGAGGCCGAAGATCTTCACCTTGGGCGAGCCCTCCTGCAGCCTGCGCCCCAGAGTCCCCCCCGCCTGGTAGCCGACCAGCAGGATGGTGGTGCTATCCTTGTCTATGTTGTTGCGCAGATGGTGAAGCACGCGCCCGCCTTCGCACATCCCCGAGGCCGAGATGATGATCATCGGGCCGTCGATCTCGTTCAACTTCTGGGATTGCTCCTTCGCGCGGGTGTAGCTTATATAATCATAGCCGAACGGGTCGCCGTCCATTTTAGCGTATTCCTTGAATTTCGGGTCGAAATAGAAGCCGTCCTTGTGCCGGTTAAAGATCTCGGTAATGCTGATGGCCATCGGGCTGTCCACGTATACCGGTATATTGAGCCCGGGCTCCGAGCGGAACAGCTTGTCCAGAATGAAAATTATTTCCTGGGTCCGCTCAAGCGCGAAACTGGGGATTATTATCTTCCCCCTTTCTTCTATCGCGCGCGCTATTATCTCCCGGAGCTTCGCCTCGGCGTTATTGACGGCGTCGTGCAGGCGGTTCCCGTAGGTGGTCTCTATTATCAGGTAGTCCACGTCCGCTGGCGGCTTGGGCACTTCCATCATTATCGTGGACCGGCGGCCCAGGTCGCCGGTATAAAGCAGCCGGCGGACGCTTCCGTTCGTCTTAATATCCAGTTGGACCATTGCCGAACCCAGCACATGGCCCGCGTTCAAAAAACAGAGCGAAATGCCGGGTCCTATTTCCCCGCTTGTCCCGTAGCCGCATGGTTTAAGCCGGCTTAAGGCGAGCTTGGCGTCCTCTTCGTTATAAAGCGGCTCTATCCTGCGGCCTTCGGCGGCGTGTATCTTATTGAAGAATTTGGCGTCGGCTTCCTGCAGGCGGGCGGAGTCCATCAGCATGATGCCGGCCAGTTCCCGGGTTATGCCGGTGCAGTAGATCGGCGCGTCCAATCCTTTTTTCGCAAGCAGCGGCAGGCCGCCGATATGGTCTATATGGGCGTGCGAGAGGATCGCCGCGTCCAGTCCGGAGGGTTTGAACGGAAATTTCCTGTTTTTATCAAGCGATTCCTCGCGGTGCCCCTGGAACATCCCGCAATCCATAAGGATGCGCTGCCCGCAGGCGGTCAGCAGATGCCGCGACCCCGTCACTTCCCCCGCCGCGCCATAAAAAGTTATTTTCATGTCGTTTGCCATAGAGCCTCCGGTATTCAAACTTCGGGTTAGCGGCGGTTTTTGCGCGATATTTTCCTTTTGGGCGCCGGGGCTTCCGGCTGTTGCTGGACCTGAGGTTCGTCCATAAATGACCTCTCCCGGCGGTTTACCCCGCACTTTTTCCGAAAAGGGCTAAAGTGCGGGGTTTACGGCGATCCGCCTGCTTTTCAAAACAGGGGCCGCCCGGCGGCTTCGCGCCGCCGATGGAGGTTAGTATATAAAATTATGGTTTAATCGGTCTCATGTTTCACTCATCATCCCAGGAATCAGGCGCACTGACACTAAGAAATTGAAGAAATAGATGGATCTTCGGCTATAAGTATCTTCAGATATCCCCGCAACCCGTATCGTCGCCTATCCCTGCTCTAAAAATTTTAAAATATACCCGCAATACTTGATGTATTGCTCAATAGCATCACCAACCGAACGATAGACAGCGCTTTTGTCAAGATTGTTGTATTCATGAATAATGGCGTTTCTGAATCCCGCGCTTTTGGAAATTTTTTTCGCAAAATCTTTCGGCAAAACATCCAAATCCCCGAGAAATAAAAAAGTTTCTTTATAAGTTTTCGGCGATTTCCGGCTGTAATTTTTTAAAGTCAAGCATATTTAAAGTTCCCTTTTCTCCGCAATATCCATTGTATCAGATTTTGAACTCAGCTTGCCGATATTTGAAAATCAGTATTATGTCCCCGGATTCAAAATCTGAAGGCGGATTTACGAAGATCACGACTTAAATGAAGGGGGTTTTCAGCGGAATCAATTAAGTATAGTGTTTTTCTTTTTCCACTCCATAACGCCGCTGTAATCTGCGCCATGCCGCCGGCATTTCCGACTGGCGCTTATGTTCCTGAGCAGGCTGAAGTTCTGTAAATATAGGCCTTTGGGCCTATATCGATGTAGGCCTTTTGGACCTTGCAAAATGGGCCGGATGGTATACACTATATTGACATTAGTCAAGTCTGCATAGCCGGAGGAATGGTGAAACGCATTCAGGTCCTGCTTGTAGTTATATCGCTTTTTGCGCTCTCCTCGGCGGAAATGCGCGCCCGGGCGGAGTCCGGCGAGATCTCCGCCGCGGTGGAATCCCTGAAAGCTTCCGTTCCCTCCAACTCCTTTGACGCCGTGCCGGAGGCGCCGGCCCCTGCCGCCGCTCCCGCGGGGCAGCTTTCCGGCGAAGAGTTGTTCCAGTACCTTCATAACGCGCTGAACGCGCAAAGCGCGCGGGCCGTCGTTCCCGGCTACAAGCAGGCGAAAGCCTACATGTATTCCAAAGCCGACAATATCAACTGCGACGGCAGGCCCGGCATCTTGACCTTCTATTCGCAGGCATGCGCCGGCGGCTCAAGCGCCAGCGGCAACGATTACCATGAGCAGGGAGACCAGAACGAGGACGGCACGGTAGACAAGATCGTCAACGCGGAGCATCTCTGGCCCCAGAGCTATTTCAACGGCGCTTTGCCGATGGTGGCGGATATTCACCAGCTCGCTTCCACTTTCGAAACCCCGAACAGCCGCAGGGCCAACCTGAAATTTGCCGTGATTTCCAAGGCGTTGTACAGCACTGCCAGCGGTTCCAGGCTGGGCGCCGACGGCTTTGAGCCGGCGGACGCGGTCAAAGGCAACACCGCCCGCGCCATGCTGTATTTTGTCGTGCGGTATTATGACAGGAGCATACGCCAGGGCATGGATTACAACGACTTCTGGACCAGCCGCGTGCCGTTGCTGCTTGAGTGGCACCGCCAGGACCCGCCCGACGCCAATGAGCGCGGCCGCAATGACCTGGTAGAAGCGTTCCAGGGCAACCGCAATCCTTTCATTGACGATCCCTCTCTCGCCGACCAGATAGGCGCCGACGTGTTCGTGTCCCACTAATCCGAAAATTGCAGTTGAATCTGAGTTTAATTGATAAAACTGCGGATCAAAATATCCATCTGCAATTTTCAGACTAGTGTACTGTATCTAACGCTTCTTGACATTTGAATTGCTTCCTCCCCCCTTGCGGGGGAGGATTGAGGTGGGGGGAACGGAAGCGGAATAAGCGGGAATACGAGGATAATCAACCTTCCCGGCTTATCCCCCCATCCCGGCCTTCCCCCGCAAGGGGGGAAGGGGGCCGTGGAAATGTAAAGAGATTTATGAGACACTAGTTGCCGCCGAAAAGAAAAGGCCCCTTGCGGGGCCTTTTAATTTTAGATAAGCGGCAGGGGTTACCGTGTCAGCTTATACGGATCGTCCGTCACGCTGAGCATGTAGACGGCGGCTTTGACGTTATTGGTCACGGCATGCTCGATGATGCCGGCGCCGGGATAGAACCCGCGGCCCTCAAGCTCGGTGGTGAAGGCGAAGATGCCCGCGGTCATGTAAGCCCAGTCCGTGGTGTCGCCGGTGGCGACGTACAGGTCGCTTGACTGCTGGGGCGTATAGCCGGTAAAGCCCGCCATAGCCTTGGCCATCTTCTCAAAGACCTTGCGGTCTTTTTCGTTTTCCAGCGGCGTGCCCAGGCCGGCCCAGGGATAAAGAATAAGGTCGGAATAGGAATGATAGCTCATCAGGGTCTTGATGTTCTTGCGGGCTTCGATAAACTTTTTCAGCGCCAGGGCTTCCGGTTCCGAGAACGGGGCCGTGCCGCAGTAGGTGTCGGAATAAGGCGAATGGGAAGCCCCCGCCGTGCACCAGCGCGCGTCGTAATTGCGGTTCAGGTCCACGCCGATGGTCTTGTCGGCGTTGACGCGCATGTTTTTCCTGTGCCAGCGGTATTTGCCGGTCCTGATGTCGTATTCCGCGCCGTCGGCGTTCAGCATCGGTATGATGTAAATATCCAGCGTTTCCAGATACTTCTTTATTTCCGCGTCGTCCTTGTGCCCGAGCAGCCAGGACGCCAGGCCCAGCGCGACCTCGTTGGAGAGATGCTCCCTGGCGTGGTGATTGGCCACGTATAGCGCGGCCGGTTTGGCGCCGGCCGTCTCCTCTTTTTGGGAAGAGTTCAGCCGCAGGCACCAGATGTCCCGGCCTTCTATGGTCTTGCCTATGGAAGAGAGGGAGGCCAGGCCGGGGTTGGCGGCGGCCAGGGCGTTCAGGAGTTCCGTCGTTTCCTTATAGTTATGGTAGGCGCTGTCGGCCGGGGGAAAATCCTTAAGGTACTGCTTGGCGTATTCGTAGATGGTCTGCCTGCTCTCCAGCTTATAGCCTTTTTCCTGCAGGACGGGCAGCGTGTCCTTATGTACGAAACCGGAAACTTTCTCCGGCTTCACTTCCACTATGTCCATCCCCAGCTCAAGGAGCTTTGTCCGGGCCTGCCTGTCGGAAACCAGGACCGTTATCCAGTATCTGTCGTCGTTCTTCAGCTCTTCCGCAGCGGCTGTTTCCGCCGCCGGCGCGGGCGGGTTCGCGAGCGCCTGCGGGTTGGCGGCAGGCTGTTCTAGCAGCTGGCCTAAGGCTGCGTTCTCGCCGGGCGCGGCCGTCTTTATTTCAGCCGCTCCCAGGTTATAGGCGCAAAATCCGAAAAGGATGACTGACAATATTATTTTTTTCATCGGTACAAGCCTCCGTTACTAAAAAATATAGCAAAGTCCGCGGCCAAAAGCTACAAAAAAGCCTGCGTCGAAAAACCTCACTGCCGGACGGGCTCAAGGCGGGTTTTCCCCGCGATAACCGCCAGGTTCAGTTTTACGATATCGTCGGCCCCCGCGTTCTCGTAGCCGACAAGACAAAGCCCCTCCCCGGCGCCGTCTGCGGTCCCGGGCGAGGGCCTCTGGGCGCAGACCCCGGCGGCAAAGAACCGGGCGGCAAGGAACAGCGGCAGAAGGCAGGCTATATGATTGACTCTTATAATTCGCAAGGTATTCTATTATAGCAGGTCCGCGCGAAAAGGCATGGGCAGAAAGACCTATATGCGCATAGGCCCCGGCGCGCGGCCGGGCTTGCGCGGACGGAGAAATTCCAGGCGTGAGACCGGAAGTAAAAAATTGTTTAACACGGCCGCATTTTTTGCTATTATCTGGATAGAGTGCTGCAACCCGTTCCATTGGTAAATTGCCGGGCTGTCAGCGGAGGTTGTTTTTATGGACAGGAAAAAGAAAACGATATTGATCTCGGCCGCGGTACTGGCGGTTATCGGGTCCGTTTATCCGCTTTACCGGTATCTCCAGAATAAGTCCCTTGGACGCGCCGACACCGTGCTGGCGCAGGCGCCCCGGGGGGCGGCGTCCGGTTCCCCGGATTCCAGCCGATACCTGTTCGACGGGTCTGTCAACGGCGGCCTTACCGCGGCCGGCAGCGCCCTGACCGTTCCCGATCCGGCCGGGGTCTCCGGTTTCAGCGGCTCCGCTTCCGGATCGTCCGATGACGAGGCCGCCGCTTCCGCCGGGCCCGCCGACGGCGCGGCGGTTCCCGCCGTCGGGAAACCAGCTCCGGCTGCCGGGTCCGCCGGCGCCCAGTCCCTGGAACAGGGCGCCTGGCGTTCCGGCTCCGGCAAGTCGTATGACGGCGCGGCTATAGTGTCCGGCGGCCGCCAGGCCTCGGCCGCCTCCGGCGGGAAAAAGCCGAAATCTTCCCGCAAACCACGGTCAGGCGCCGGCTCCGGCATCGCTGTCGCGGGGCTCCCGGCGGAAGCGTTTACCGGCGGTATGACCCAGGAGCAGTCCGACGAGCTTGTGTCCCGCTTTAAAGCGGGGCGCCTGACCCCGTTTCAGCTCGACACGCTTATCGGGCTCGTTAACAGCGGGATCAAGTTTACCGAAAAGCAGGCGCAGATTTTCAGGGAGATGAGGGCGAAAGACGAAAAGAAAGTAGACGCGGAAATGAAAAAGGCCGCCGAAACCCCGATCGTGCTTCCTCCCGATCTGCCCTTGAGGAGAGGGAGTTTCTGGCCGGTCAAAGGGAGAATCTCGCAGAAATTCGGCGGGGTCAACTGGGCCGTTTATTCCGGCAGGACCTATAACGGCGTGTACTATCCGCATTTTCACAACGGTCTTGACATCGCCGCGCCTGTTGGAAGCCCCCTCCATTCTCTCGACGCCGGCAGAGTGGCTGCCGTCGGAGGCACGCGGTCGACCGGGGTGTATGTCATCGTAGCCCATCCCGACGGGCTCGCCACCACCTACATGCATATGCCCGTGGGCGGCCCCACCGTAAGCCCGGGGCAGTATGTGGGCGCGAATCAGGTTGTCGGCTCCATAGGCATGACGGGGATGACAACGGGCCCCCACGTCCACTTTGTTGTGCGCCAGGGCGACGTTATTGATCCCTTGCGCGTTTTGCCGTAGGAGGCCATGTTCGGCGGGGTCCGGTTAGGCCGGACGGAAACAAATAAGAAAGGCCCTTTTCACAGGGGCTTTTTTTATTTGACCCGAATCCTGCGGAATTCGGGCTACGGATCCGCGCATTTTCCGGCAGGGGCTCTGAAACGGCGGTTGTTTTCGGGTTGGGTTTATTCTCCCTCTCTGAGGACTGATTTATGCAGCCAGCCCGTTTTGCCGGCCGAGGTGTTTACCTCAACCCAATTGCCGCGCTGCATGATCACCTCTACTTCGTCGTCCCCCCTGACCACGCTGATCACCCTGGTTTCCGCGCCGGGAGCGCTG
>JAHJSU010000060.1 GCA_018829985.1 Elusimicrobiota bacterium
AAAGTTTATGGATCAAACGGTTTGTTGTCTGATTTCCTTCGTGTCTTTGTGACTTTGTGGCTGAGTAGTAACAATAAAACTGCTAATAGGGTTATTTCCATAAAACTCCGTGCCCTCTGTGCCTCTGTGGTGAGTAGTTACTAAATTTTAGCATTTTTCCAGTTCCCCGTTGCAGAGCCGGAAGAACGCGTCGCAGGGCATCGACATGATGTGTTCCGCGGCGGCTTTGCGCCTTATTTCTCCGTCGGAAGACACGATTATGCAGCGCACGCCCTCCACGAACATGAAATATCCCCGCTCCAGTAAAAGATCGTCGGCGGGTTCCGCGTCGCTGAAGTAGATATTGATGGAAGGATTGGGAACGATTTTTATCTGCCTGAAACCGCCGTCAAATATGACCCTGAAACACGAGGCCCTGAGCGTTTTAAGCCTTGAAACCTCGTCCAGCCAGTTTAAGAACTCGCTCTCGAGCGCGTCCGGTTTTCCGCCCTGGCGACGGTCCCAAAAACTCCTTGAAAAATTAGAGCCGTCTATAAGATACACCGTGGGCTTCGTGGATATTCTTTTCATACAGGCAATATTTTACAAAAAATAGCTGCGCGCCGTAATAATAAACGCTTTAAAAACTTTTTTGCTTTACTTTGGGTTTTTTGCTATATTTCAATACATGGCAACCGCAACCATCAAGTTCGGCGCCTCGGGCTGGAGAGCCGTTATCGCCGAGGATTTCACTTTAAGCAATCTCCGCAGGGTCACCCATGCCGCGGCCGAACACATCAGGGAAAACCGTGAATACGGCTACAAAGGCGAGGAATACCTGCTGCATTTCGAAACAAACGGAAAGCCCTCCCCTAAGATCCCGCATGTGGCCATAGGCTGCGACACCCGCTACATGTCCGAGGAATTCGCGAAAAATGCGGCCGAAGCTTTCGCGGCGGAGGGCTTTTGCGCCCTTCTTTCAGACGCAGAGGCGCCCACGCCGGTGACGGCCTGGACGGTTATGAACACTTACGCGGCCGGCGGAGTAATGATCACAGCCAGCCACAATCCTCCCCATTATAACGGTTTTAAATGGCTGCCATACTGGGGCGGCCCCGCTACGCCGGCTATCACGGACGACCTGGAAGCCAGGGCTCAACGCCTGACCATAGCCGAATCCGAGAAATTCATGCCTTTTGAGCAGGGCGTCTCGGCGGGCCTTATCAAAGTTATCGATTTCCGCACGGATTATTTCAAGCAGCTGTTCTCGCTTCTGGATGAAAAAGCCATAAAGAAAGCCGGGTTGAAGATCGCGGCTGATTCGGTTCATGGGGCCGTGCGCACCTATTTAAGGCCGGCCCTTGAGCGCCTGGGCGCCAAAGTGACGGGCCTCAGGGAAAACCGCGATGTCATGTTCGGCGGCCGTTCCCCGGACACCGATGAGGAAAACCTGAAACTGCTGAAAGAAACCGTGGTTGGAAACAAGCTGCATCTGGGACTGGCCTGCGACGGGGATGGCGACCGCTTCGGCATCATAGATTCCGACGGCGCCTGGATCTCGCCCAATCTGGTGCTGGGACTCGCGCTGGAACACCTGGTCAAGAATCGCGGCCTTAAAGGCAACCTGGCCCGGTCCGTGATGACCTCGCATTTCGCGGATTCCATAGCCCGCTATCACGGCCTTGAAGTGCGCGAAACGGCCGTCGGTTTTAAACACATAGGCAATCTGCTCCGGACCGGCCAGTATCTTCTGGGCGGAGAAGAGTCCGGGGGGCTCTCCATCATGGGCCATGTGCCTGAAAAAGACGGCATCCTGGCGTGCCTGCTGATGGCGGAGATGGCGGCTTATGAAAGAAAACCGATAAAAAAGATCCTGGCCGAACTGAATAAGAAGGTCGGAAATTTCGTCAACGCCAGGATAAACCTGCGCCTGGACAAAAACATGAACATGGCCGCCGTCATAGAGAAACTCCAGCACCGCCCTCCGCTGAACCTGGCCGGGTCTTCGGTCTGGAGGATAGATCATACGGACGGCTTTAAGTTTATCATGAAGGACGGAAGCTGGCTCGGGCTGCGCCTTTCAGGCACGGAACCGGTAATGAGGATATACGCGGAGGCCGCGAGCCTGCCCAAAATGAATGCCCTTATAGATTCCGGCAAAAAGATATTGAGCGGAAAGCTTTAAAGAGGAGAAGAAAAAATATGGACGCTAAAATAAAAAAAGTGAAGGCGAGGGAAATACTTGATTCCAGGGGTTTTCCGACCGTTGAGACCGATGTTTATCTGACGGACGGTTCTTTCGGCCGCGCCGCGGTGCCGAGCGGGGCTTCCACCGGCACGCATGAGGCGCTTGAGCTCAGGGACGGCGGAAAACGCTATCTGGGCAAAGGCGTGACCAGGGCCGTGGAAAACGTCAACCATGTGATAACACCCGAAATAATGGGGCTTAAAGCCGAATTGATGAAGATAGATGCGGCGATGATAGAGATGGACGGCACGCAGACCAAATCGAAACTTGGCGCCAACGCCATCCTTTCCGTCTCCATGGCGCTGGCCCGGGCGGCCGCGGAATCCGCAAAAATGCCGCTTTACGCCTATATCAGGAAAGCTTACGGCTTAAAGTACAAGGATTATCTCATCCCTACGCCGATGTTAAACATCATAAACGGCGGCAAGCACGCGGACTCCGGCATAAACATCCAGGAGTTCATGATAGTGCCGACCGGGATGTCTAAATTTTCCGAGGCCATCCGCATCGCCTCGGAGATCTACCACACCCTTAAGGGAATACTCTCCAAGGGCGGCTATACCGTGGCCGTCGGAGACGAGGGCGGATTCGCGCCGAAGATCTTCACCCACGAGGCCGTTATTGAGACCATCGTGAAAGCCATTAAGGACGCGGGCTACACCTCCAAGGAAGTGCAGATTGCGCTTGATTCCGCCGCCAGCGAGTTTTATCAGAACGACCGTTATGTCTTTGAGAGCTCCAACCTCACCTATCAGGAACTGACCGCTAAATACACGGAATGGAAGAAGCATTTCCCGATTGTTTCCTACGAGGACCCGCTTGCCGAAGATGACTGGGACGGCTGGGAACATCTGACAAAGCATCTGGCTAAAAAGGCCAGGGTGATAGGCGACGACCTTTTTGTCACCAATCCGGAACGCCTCAAAAGGGGCATAGAGGAAGGCATAGCCAACGCCGTCCTGATAAAACTCAACCAGATAGGCACGCTGACCGAAACCATCCGCGTAATTGAGATGGCCCATAAAGCGGGCTATGCCACCGTCATCTCCCACCGCTCCGGCGAGACCGAAGACAATTTTATAGCGGATCTGGCGGTCGCCGTCAACGCCGGGGCCTTAAAGACCGGCGCGCCATGCCGCTCGGAACGCAACAGCAAGTACAACCGGCTCATAAGGATAGAGGAAGAACTGGGCAAGAAATGCAGATACGCGAAAGACTTGGTCTTTAGATTTAAATAAATTTGGTAGGTAGTAGGTGGTAGGTAGTAGATAGGGTTTAAATAAATGAGAGTCTGCGCCCTTCATTATCCTACCTACTACATTCTATCTACTATCTACTTCCCCTGGCATGCAGCTTAAAAAACATAAAGCCAAACTCAAATATATATTACTGCTGCTGACGGCTATTCTCTTTCTGAGCAACAGGGGTTTCAGAGCGCTCATCAAAAATTACCTCGAATACCGCAGGCTCAACGCCCAGAAAACAGAACTGGTGCATGAGAAGGTCCGGTTTAAAAAAGAGCTCCAGGCCATAAAAGAACCGGCCCACATCAGCCGAACAGCCCGCAAAGACCTGGGCATGAAGCGGCCGGATGAAATAGAATACAGGTTTACGCCGCCCTCCGAAAAGGATAATTAATGAAAATAAAACAACTCAAACTCGGTCCCATGGATAATTTTTCATATATCGTGTGGGATGAGAGTTTAAATGAAGCCGCCGTCATAGACCCGGCCTGGCAGCCGGGGGCTATAGAAGAGTTCCTGCTGCATGAAAAGCTCGCCCTTAAACTCCTGCTGCTCACTCACGCCCATCCCGACCACGCCAACGCCGCCCTCTATTTCCTTCAGAAAGACAAGGACCTGGCGCTGACCATGCATAAAGAGGACGCTTTTCTGCTGGATGACGCCGTTTCCGCCGGAGGCGGATCCGCCGGGCTGTTTGGCGGAAAACCGCTCAAACTGCTGAACGGAGAAGAAGAGCTGGCGCTCGGACGCGGCAAGATAAAAGTCATCCATACTCCGGGACATACCCCCGGCTCCGTTTCCTACGCGGCCGACGGCGCCGTCTTCACCGGAGACACGCTTTTCGTCGGAGAATGCGGCCGCGTGGATTTGCCCGGCTCGGATCCCAAAGCCCTCAGGCAAAGCCTTTTAAAACTCGCCGCGCTGCCGGACAACGCCGTTGTCTGGCCCGGCCATGCCTATAACGGCAACACGTCCACCATAGGCGTGCAGAAGGAATACAATATTTACATGAAGCTCGCCGCCAAAAGCGAGGCCGAGTTCCTGAAAGCGGCGGTATAAGCCCTAAAAATTCAGTTGAATTTTTAGGGAAGGATAAAGGATGAGGGATAAAGGCTAAAGGTCGGAAAAAAATCTTTAATCCACTGTGGCTTTTCCTTCATCCTTCAGCCTTTATCCTTTAGCCTTCCGAAAATTGCTATGGATATTTTATAAACCGGTTTCCAAATGAAAATCGATTCTAAGCGCAATTTTCGGACTAAATGGGCCGTGGTCACCGATTTCGACGGCACCGTCACCCTTAAGGATGTCGGCGACGTTCTGCTTATCCATTTCAAAGCCGCAACCAGAAAAGAGATAGACCTTTCCTGCGCCCCCGGCGTGAAGATGAAAGAGTGGATGAAAAAATACTTCCGTCCGCTCAAAATCCCGAAAAAGGATATTGAGGCGTACGTGCTGGCATCCGCCCGCCTGCGCGGGGGTTTCCGTGAATTCCATAAGTTCTGCGCCGGGGCATGCGTCCCTCTTGAGATAGTCAGCGGCGGCGTAGACCTGTATCTCGACTGCCTGCTGAAAAAGTGGGGCCTGAAGGTAAAAGCGTTTTACGGCCGGACCCGCTTTACTCCCAAGGGGCTGCTGGTGGACTATCCCTGCATGAAAGGCTCGACCCTGGACGCCTTCAAAGCCGCCCGGGTGCGCCATTACCGGCGGCTCGGCTGCCGGGTGGCCTTCTGCGGGGACGGCGCCACCGACATAAAGGCGGCGCGCGCGGCGGACGCGGTATTCGCGACAAAAAGGCTCAGGACATTCTGTCAAAAAGCGGGCATACCGAACCGCCGTTTGAAAAATTTTCACGCCGTCAAGGATTTTATTTTAAAAAACCAGGAATTAACGGCAACGGAAAGCGAGGGAAGGCAAAAGAAGGCAATGGAAAGTAAAAATCAACTTCTTACTTTCTGCAGCTTTCCATAGCTTTCCCTGGCCTTCAGTTGCTATCAATATCCATTATGCATCCGTTCCTTTTTACCATCGCCGGTTTCAAATTTCCGGCCTACGGTTTTATGGTGGCCGCCGGGTACCTGGCGGCCATCATATACCTGCACAGAAAAAAGACCGGCGACCTGCCCGCCTCCGCCAAACAGTCCGGCGCTGTGCCCGCCGGGTTGTATTGGCGGGGATCCGCCTCCGGCGGAAAGCGACCGACCGACGCTGGCTTGTGCACTTGGCAGGCGGGCGGGTTAACGCGGGACCATATAGCGGACCTGATATTTTACTCCGCCATAGCCGGCATTCTGGGCGCGAAGGCGGTATTTGCCGTCACCTATTGGAAAGAGCTGGGACCGGACTTCCTGGCCAGAACGCTTTTTCTTTTCAGGTCGTTCCCCTATGGCTTCGTGTTTTACGGCGGGCTGGCGGCGGGAACGGCGGTTTTCCTGTATTACTGCCGGCGGCGCGGACTTGATGTTTTAAGGACCCTGGATTATTTCGCCCCGGCCCTGCCGCTTGCCCACGGCTTCGGCAGGGTGGGCTGCTTCCTGGCCGGCTGCTGCCACGGCTCCCCCATAGCGGCCTGGGGGAGACATTTAGGCGTCGTATTTTCGGACCCGCTGTGCGAAGTAGCCCCGGCCTATCTCGGCGTGCCTCTTCATCCCGCCCAGCTTTACGAAGCGGCCGGGAACTTCCTTATTTTCCTGGGCCTGCATATCCTGGGCCGTAAAAAGGCCGGCCCTTCGACTTCGCTCAGGGCAAGCTCCGGGCGCGGCGCGGTGTTCGCCGCCTACATGGCGTCATATTCCGCGCTCAGGTTCTCGGTGGAATTCCTGCGCGGGGACGACCGCGGCGGTTCCTGGCTGGGACTCTCCCCGGCCCAGCTCCTTTCGGTTGTTTTCGGGCTTATCGCTCTGGCCATCTTTGTAAAATCGAGGAAAAATGGAAAACTTAAGATTTGAAGGCGTCCCGCAGCGCCTGGACGTGTTTGTAACAGAAACAGAAACGGGGTTTTCCAGGGAATTCGCCAAAAAAATGATAAACGAAGGCCGGGTACTGGTAAACGGCAAGGTCAGGAAACCGTCTTTCCTTTTAAGCCCGGCCGATTCGGTGACGATAACCCTGCTTGAGGCCGACGGCAAAGCGGGCAAAAAAGACAAAGAGGACCTTGGGTCCATAATGATCTATGAGGACAGGGATCTGCTGGCTATATCAAAGCCCGCCGGCGTCGCGGTCCACCCGAACGATTCCAACTGGATGAGACGGCCCCAGGCCTGTCTGATGGCGGAGGCGACGGTCGTCTCCATGCTGCTTAAAGCGCGCCCCGGGCTCCTTAAAAACGGAATAGAGCGGCTTGGCCTTGTGCACCGGCTTGACCGGGGCACCAGCGGGGTCATGCTGGTGGCGAAAACGAAAGAAGCACAGATTACCCTTCAAAGACAATTCAGGGAAAGAGAAGTCGCCAAAACCTATCTGGGAGTGGTGGGCGGAGTCCCGGCCAAAAAAACAGGTTCCATAGACGCCCCCATAGGAAGGGCTTCCGGATTTAAAAAAATAAAGGTCTGGGAATACGGACGGAACGCGCTTACGGAATTCAAGATGATAGAGAAGGCGCATCGGCACGCCCTGCTTGAGATCTATCCGAAGACGGGACGGACCAATCAGATACGGATACACCTTCAGTTCATCGGGCACCCCATAGCGGGGGACCGACTTTACGGCGGCGAGCCCGCCGCCCGGCTGATGCTCCACGCTTATGAGGTGATCTTCACCCCCCCGTCAAAGGACAAAAGGACCTCCATAAGCGTAAAGCCGCCCGAGGAATTCACCCGCGAATGGGCCAGGTTAAAGCAGCAGGATAAAAACCAGCGGTAAACGCCGCCACCGGCCCTGCCGTTATCCCAGCATTATACCCATCAGAGCGCAGACGCCGCCAGTTGCGGATTCCCCGAATTTATAAGTAGGTTTTTACTAACACTTCATACAATTGGCCGGGGAGGCGGGGTTTTGCCGGCTGGCCAGTCAATTCATCTTTAGCGTTTATTAAAATATAACCACGCCCTCAAGATACTTCTATACCCGCCCCCAAGGTCACTGCCAGCCTTATAACTGCAAAAAATCCGGTTCCTTTCCTGTTTTAACCACGACATGATGCTGTCGCGGCGCTCCTTTATAATATTTGAGGATTCTGATAAAAGCGCTGTTCGCCGGGGGTGCGGCTATGCTTGCGCGCGGGGCATCTCAGAAAAAGTGTTCCCATTCAGCCGGCGTTTCATGCCGGGAAACTTCCGGCTACCGCGCCCGCGATCCGCGCGGCGACGTACTTAACCGCATCGTCACCGACACCCTGTCGGAATTTACTCCGGGGGCTGACGGCAGACTGTGCTATACGCCGGTCCGCTTTCCGACAGAAGCAGAGCTGGCAGCCATCACGGAGGCGGTGCGCCGTAAGGTTATCAGGCGCCTGGGCAAGATAGGCGGCCTCTGCGCGGAGGCGGCCGAACAGATGCTTTCCTGGAAGAATTCCGGGTTCTCCATACATGAAAAGGTGCGTATAAAGGCCAACGATAAAGAAGGGCGCGAACATTTGATTCTCCCGTAAAAAGCGCCTTTTTGGCGCTTCCGCTTGACGGCGTCACCTGCGCTTCCGTTATCAGCTCAACGGGATTGCTTTCCACGCAGCTCTCGGCAATCTGCACTTCATAGCCTTTGCCCTTGTGGCCGGAATAGGTAACGTCCTCGTCGTGCGGCGTCTGCAGGGAAGCGCTCTCAACTTCTTTCGGAGCTTTCAGCTTTATCGGAACCGGCGGTTCCCCGCCGTCGTCATCGTCTTTCGCCG
This sequence comes from Elusimicrobiota bacterium, assembly GCA_018829985.1. Lineage (GTDB taxonomy): Bacteria > Elusimicrobiota > Elusimicrobia > Elusimicrobiales > UBA9959 > JAHJSU01. The sequence continues at coordinate 8,294 of JAHJSU010000060.1, forward strand.
GAGGCTCAGGTCTGTCTGAAATCCCGCACTGCTCCGACAACAACCGCTTCATAAGGCCATATTCATTGAGCTTTTCCACTGCGGCATTGCCCTTAAACCGCTCAACCAGCCGGTATAAATCACGCGCCGCCACTGACAGCCGCCTGCGCCCTTCTTCTTTGCGGGCGTCGTGGTAACGCGATTCCCCGCTGTAGCGTTTTATTGATAAACGCATAAGTAATGGAAATATCGTATCGCCGGGAAACAGCTTTCTATTACTTTGACGTAAGTCTATAATATCCCGCCGCCCGCGCTTTCATAGAGGCCGCTGTCCGTTTTCTTCAGTGTATGTAAAAACAGCCGCATCGTTTCGCAAAACAGCCCGAGCCGGTTCAGCGCCGCGAAATTTGACAGGATATGCGTGGAATCAAGCCGCTGGCGCGTTACGCTTATGCCGAGCGCAGAAATAAGCGCATCGGTAATTTTCCTGAATATAACGCGCCCCTTCTCACGTCTCATAACCGCTTCACGGAAATTATGCAGCGTCTTCTGGCAGAGCTTTGCCTCATCCGGCTCAAGCCCGAACGCATACCGCCACCGCGCATCAAACTCCAGGGCGCCAAGCGCTTCCATGTCCGTCAGGTCGCGCATCTCTTTGAGTATATGCAGGCCCGCAAGCAGGGCTACCGGACAATTCGGCCTGCCCATGCGCTCGTCGTAGAGTTCCGCGAACTCAGGCTCGGCTCCAAATAGAATCGGCAGGGCCTTCCCATGAAACGGCCCCGCCCAGCTTTTTTCACAGGCGGCTTTCTTATGCGGGGTCATCAGCCCGTATGCGTCAAACAGTTTACACTGGCGGTCGCTTAGGCGAAACATATCTGCTCCTTTTGTCGTACGCGCGCGCGTACGACAATTATGCCGGATTTTGGCTGCCATAGCAAATCCGCCGAAGTTTTTCCCGGTCATTTTCAGAAATTGCGCCTGCCTTTTTTTGCTACAATTATAGGGTCGCGCGATTTGCCCGGAAAAAGCGAAGACTTTTTACGGGAAAATCAATCTTGGCTGATTTTTCTGCCCTTACTCACGATAATCTTATCTTATGTTTCCTACCAATCTCCGTTTTAACGTAGATTTCATGAAACATTGTTACCCGGCGCCGCTTCAATAGGCTTCAGGCGCTATACCCAAAACCAAGTGGTCTGGTTTGCCCGGAACGGTGGTCTGGTTTGGATTGGACCGGTGGTCTGGTTTGCCCCGGAATGCTGGTCTGGTTTGGCCCGGAATGCTGGTCTGGTTTGGCCCGGAATATGCAGCCCCTTGAAATTCCCGGTTTATCTGCTATCCTATATACAGCGTTCAGATGGCTAAGAATTTTTCCGGCGGGGATATGAAGAAGAAAGCTAATTCAATAATATTTACAATTTTCGCCACGGTCATTTTAGCTTTACCCCATGCTCCTAAAATCGTTCCAGGTGGAACGCTTCTGACTGTCGCGGCCGTTGCCGTGGTTGTATCTATCCCGCCCAAATGCGAGGCGTCTATTGCCTACGGCGCCTACGCAAGCGTTGCGATCTTATTCCAGCCTTCCAACTGTGAAGCGTCTATCAAAGACCAGCTATGCTCGGCAATCACCGGTTTTCTCAACGACGAGAACACCAAATCCGCCGCCGCTGTAAAGAGCTGTAAGAAAAACTGCGGCTTAATCAACAAGAAGCAGGACTTGATAGAAGCCGCTCAGAAAAAGGCGAATGATTCCTGCTTAAAAGGCCTTGCGCCGGATATAGCAGACGTGAGTAAAGGGCTTGATAAAAACGCCAAGGACAGGCTCAGCAAGCTATATAACCGGAACAGCCAGCTATTTGATGGAACAGATCCCAAGCTCACCGACAAGGATTTTAATATAACTTCCAAGCAGGCTCCGACCTTAACCGGCGCCGGCGGCCAAGTTTCCGATTTAAAGGGATCCGCGCCGGACCTTAATAAACTAAGCCCGGTAACGGAGTTTTCCCTGAGCGGCACAAAATTATCCGGAGAAACGCCGGGTCAAACAACAATAAAGCAGTCCCCCATCCTGTTGGTATCCGCCTCGTCCATTAAAGCGGTTGCCG
>JAHJSU010000008.1 GCA_018829985.1 Elusimicrobiota bacterium
GAAAGTTTATGGATCAAACGGTTTGTTGTCTGATTTCCTTCGTGTCTTTGTGACTTTGTGGCTGAGTAGTAACAATAAAACTGCTAATAGGGTTATTTCCATAAAACTCCGTGCCCTCTGTGCCTCTGTGGTGAGTAGTTATGAATTTTCCGTATACTCTGTTCTATCTGCCAGCCGCATCCGTTTCCATTCCCTGTATGCTGTATCCTGTTTACTGTATCCTTTCCCTTTACGGTCCGAGGATGTTCGCTTCCTTAAGATTTATCTGGTCTTTATCCAGCACCACTTTTACGGAGAAGAAAGGTATCTTGAATTCAATGGTCTGCGGCAGCAGATACATATTCTTGAAAAAATACCCGCTGAACCGCACCTGCAGTTTTTTCTCGCGCAGCGGCACTATTCTGTCGACCATGTTCCCATCCCCGTTCAGATAGACCTTGCGCCCGGAGCTCAGCAGGTAATCCGAGCTCCAGCCGTCCGGGAACGCCGCGTTGGCATCAAGGAACGCGCCGGAAAGATAATCCTTGAACTCCGCTGCCATCAGCGACGCCCAATAGTTGAAAGCGTTCTCGTCCACTTCTTTCAGCGCCGCCGCGTCCATCTCGACGGCGCCGCCGCCGGCTTTTATTTTCCAGAGCGGAGCCATCAGCGGCCCCATAAGGGTGAACGAAAAATCGTCCGGCGGGGAAAAGCGGACTATGCCGTCCAGCTTTATCCGCTTGCCCTTGAAAGAGGCGTAAACCTTGGCGAAAGCGGAAAATTTTTTTCCTCCCGGGCTGAAGGTCCTCAAAAAGGCGGCGGTAAGGGCGGAGGCCTGCTCCTTGGGCAGCTGTTTGCGGGTATTCTTTATTTTGGACAGCTGATTTTTGCGCTTGTCGGGGCGTTCAAGCAGGAAAGAAATATTGTAGGCGCGCCAGGCGCCCTTCCAGTCGCCCGAGGCCGCGTAGATCTCGCCGGTATGGTCCCACACGGTGGCGTCGTCGGAGATCAGCCTGAGCGCGGTCCTTATTTCCTCGAGCGCCTGCGGGACCCGGCCCTGTTTGAAATGCACCCAGGCAAGCGAATCCTGAAACGCGCCGTTGGCCGGTTCGGCTTTGACGGCGCTGCTTATCATCACTTCGGCCTCGTCCAGCTTAAGGCCGCGATCGGCAAGAGCGTAACCCAGATAATTGAGGATATTGGCGTTATTGGGATCCTTGGCCAGAAGATACCGGAAATTCTTTTCGGCGGCGGCGATATCGCCGTCGCGTTCCAGGATCGTCGCGTACTGAAGCCGGGCTTCGGTATACTCGGGGTTTTTGGCAAGCATGCCTTTAAACAGCCCCATGGCTTTGGCGGTTTTCCTCGTGTCGTCATAGCCGAGCGCCAGGAAATAGGCGATCTCAGGGTTATCCGGCCACTTTTCATGCGCGCCTTCAAGCAGGGTTATGGCTTTTTTATAGCGGCCGCTCTGCGTGTAATAGTAGCTGAGGCGCAAAACCGTGGCGGGATTCTTTTTCAAGTCCTTTGAATTCTCAAGGACCGCGGCGGAAGCCGCAAAATCCCGGCGATTCTCGGCTATGACCGAAAGCCAGAAGCAGGCCACGGGATTGGTCTTGTCCAGTTCATGGGACTTTATGAAATATTTCTCGGCTTCCGCCAGGTTGTTCACGGCGGGCGAGGCATGGATCTCGCCTATGTGGTTTAAAAGCTCCACATTCCTGCCTTCAATGGCCAGAAGTTCCAGATATTCGTTCAAGGCGGCGCCGGTATCGTTTTTTACCTCGTAATAATTGGCCAGCATGTAGCGCGGCTGGATATACATGGAATCTTCTTTTTTGGACTTAAGCAGGTTTTTTTTCATCTCCTCGTAATTGCCCTTCACGTTATAAAGGAGCGCGAGCTGGTAGTACACGTTCGGCGCCTCGTCGGGCTTTAGAACCAGATATCTTCTAAGATATTCAGCGGCCTTGTCCGGGTCTTTGGCGCTCCACAGGCTTGCCAGCTGATAAACCGCCTCAAAGTTTTCATTGTCCAGCGCCGCAGCCTTTTCAAAAGAAGCGCGCGCGCCTTCCAGGTTCCCTTTAGCCCACTGCACATTTCCGTAAAGCACCCGGTTATCCGAACAGGCGGAGTCCGCGCTTACCACGTATTTAGCCCACTCTTCGGCCTCCGCCACCCTGCCTGTGTGAAGCGCCAGGTTAAGCGCCTGTTTATAGACGAACACCGATTGCGGGTCCAGCAGCATGGTGGTCTTATATTCCTGCAACGCCAGGTCATAATTGCCTTTGCGCTCAAGCACCAGCCCGTTCACAAAATGCAGATAGGAGGACTTATCCGAAGCCTCGGCCCTGACAGGAGCGAAATTTAAAAGCAGCAATATCGCTGAAAGCGTCTTCTTGATCATTGTTTCCCCGTTTATAACTCTTTCCTCATCAAAATCGCGTCGTCCGTGTTATTATAGAATTTTGGCCTTCTGCCCACCACTTTAAAATCCGATTTTTCATAAAGTCTTATGGCCGGGAGATTGCGAACGTTTACTTCAAGAGCTATCTCCGCGCAGGCGTTCTTCCGGGCGTATTCGAACAGTTTGCCTAAAAGCGCTGAAGCCACCCCGTTGTTAAGCGCCGGAACGGAAACGAGAACGGAGTTCAGCTGGACCTGCCCGCCTGCCAAGTGTGACACATCTTCAGTCATACCAACAATTTGGCGGGCAGGCGGTTTTAATATCCAGAAATTTATGAACCCGCTCACCCTCCCCCGGAACTCCGCCGCCAGCGTCACTGAAAAATTCTTTTCAAATTCGGCGCGGAGGCCTTTTTCTCCCCAGACCGGAAAACCGGGATGCTCCAGTCCCATCCGGGCCAGTATCGGTATATCCTCTTTCCCTGCGCGCCGTATCAGCATAAGTCAGTAACCAGTGTCCAGTGGCCGGTAACCAGTAATTAGCAAGAGACAGTCCGGTTCTTCCCAACCGGTTACCGGTTACTGTTTACTGGTTACTTTCCTGTTCTCCAGCTCGTATTTCGCCGGTTTAAGATAGAGCGGTTTAAGGCTTTTGTTCTTTAACGCGAGGCCGGTCTTTATTATGAACGCCGGCTCTATCCTTGAAACGGCGGGCGGGGCTTTTTCAAAACCAGCGGGAACCAGCGCGTATATCTCCGGCTTTTCCTCCGAGTCCGCCGCAACGTATAATTCGCTGCCCAGAGCATTGAGATACCCGGCTATTTCCGTGTCCTTGAGCCAGCGCGGCGCCTCAACAGCCGCACACTTGTAACCAGTGACCAGTGACCTGTAACTGGTTGCCAGCGACCAGCGGCCCAAGTCACCAGTCTGGTGACCTGGTAACCGGCAGTCTGGCGACTTCGCTGACTGGCAACTGGTGACTTGCTTTCCTGTGACTTGAAACGCCTGGCAAAAATATTCGTCCTTAAAAGCGTGCACTATCGCGGCCAGCCGCGGGCTCTTTCTGCCGGCCGCCCAGGCGCCGAATTTGCGCGACGCCAGCGCCTGCATGGCCAATATCTCGAATAAAGTGGAGGAGTAGACCTTCATGCCGGTCAGCGTTTTAAGCGCGGCGGCGAACGTCAGGGATATCCTTAAACCGGTAAAACGACCGGGGCCCGTTATAACGCAGACGGCGGAAAGGTCTTTCAACGCGGCGTTATGCTTCTTCAAAAGTTTTTCCAGCATGGGGATCAGGAACTTTTCCTGGTTCAGTTCGCGCCTTGAGAGCGTGCTGAACTTCCCGGACGCGTAAAGCGCCGTCTTTATCCTTGAGCCCGAAGTGCAGATGCCCGCCGTTATTTCGCGCGCCATGACCTTTCCATGCTTTTCAGTATCCCCGCCGCCGCGGTACCGGCGGCCGAAGCTTTTATCGTTCTTTTGTCGCCGCCGGCCAGTTCAAAATCAAATTCCAGGAAATCGCCCCTGCGGTAAAGGTACCGCGCGGATTCGGACCACTCTATGGCCGTGAAGCCGTCTTCACGGCCCAGGTAATCCTCAAGGCCGAGATTATCCATTTCGGCCTCATGCACCCTGAAAAGGTCGAAATGATAAATATTAAGCCCCGCCAAGCTTGGCGGGGTTTCCCCTGCCTTTTTGGAAAAAGTGCGGGGCCCGCCGCGATAAGTCCCACCACCTGGGCGTCCGCCTAAGGCGGACTTTACGGCGAGGAGGCGTCTGCCGCCCGCCCGGGTGGTGGGATAAGTCCTCATAAGGTTGAAGCTGGCGCTCACGGGCGCGTCCCTTGAACCGAGCGCCAGCGCAAGCCCTTGCACGAAGAAAGTCTTGCCCGCGCCTATCATGCCCTTGAGCGACACCACTTCCCCTCCCTTAAGCAGGCCGGCCAAAAGGCCCGCCAGCCTTAAAGTGTCTTCAGGGCTGCCGCTTTTAAAAATGGCTGAAGTTTTCGACTTTGCCTTCATAGCCTTCCACGCTCACCCCGCTCCCTTTTTCGACGCGGCCCACGATCCGGGCTTTCGCAAGCAGCCGCTTGACAAGCCCCGCCCGGGCCGGGCGGACCGTGAAGACAAGACCGTAATCCTCTCCGCCCGAAACCGCGTATTTTTGCCAGGGTCTGTTTTTTGACCCGGCATATGCCGCGAGGACGGGCGAAACAGCGGAAGTTTCAAGCTTGAGCCGCACGGCGCAGCGGGAAAGTTCTGATAAAATACGCGCGCTGCTGAAAAGGCCGTCGGAATTATCCAGCATGGCCGAAGCGAGCCCGCGTTCCCCGATCATAGCCCCTTCCTTTAAGAACGGTCTGGGCGTCCAGAAACTGCGCAGAAGCCGTTTAAATCTTTTTTTTTCGGCGGGGCCGCCGCTTCTCAATATTTCCAGCCCGGCCCTGGCCTCGCCCAGCGGCCCCAGGTTGAAGACCCAATCCCCGGGCCGCGCGCCGCGGCGGGTGACTATTTTCCGCCTATCCGCCTCCCCCCAGGCCGTCATATAAAAATGCAGCTCCCGCGCGCCCGCCAGATTGCCCCCCGCGATGCTGAGCCCGAAGGCAAGCGCCTCTTTTTTGAGCGCTTTGACGAACCTTAAAGCGAAATCCGCAGGGAGATCGCCGGGGAGGCCCGCCCCGGCCACGCAGGATACCGGCCTGACCGGGCCCATTGCGGCCAGATCGCTTAAATTTACGCGCAGAAGCTTTCGCGCGAGGTCTTCCGGCGTCGCAAAGCGCCTTAAGAAATGCGTGTTTTCCACAAGTTCGTCAGTGGTGACGACCAGCGCTTTGCCCCGCGCCGTCTTTAAAACGGCGCAGTCGTCCCCGGGGCCGAGCAGCAGGTTTTTATCCCCGGGAAACCTGAAATATTTTTCAATATGGGTTAAAAGGCCGGCCTCGCCCTTTTGTGAAAGCTTCATCCGCTTATCTCTTCTATTTTGCACTTTGCACTTTGACTTTTCTCTTTTCCCTCTTTTATTTTCCACTTTACATTTTGCAATTTGACTTTTGCATTACTTAGTAACTGCTCAGCAGTAATACATGGAACGCAGATGACGCAGATGAATAAGATGACCGCAGATCATGTTTAATCATAAAAATCGTTACTACTCAGCCACAAAGACACGAAAGAAATCAGACAACAAACCGTTTGATCCATAAACTTTCTTTGTGCCTTGGTGTCTTAGTGGCTGAGTAATTACTAAAAATCAGCGTCATCAGCGTTCTATATTCTATTCCGCCATCTCATAGCGACCTGAGTAGTTACCGTGTATAAATGATATAATTTTCATGCTGTACAGAGTAGAGGTTAGAGTGGAAAGGGTGCAGAAACAAGAAACTCATTGAACCTATTACCCTAACCCCTCTACCCTGTACCCTTTCCTTATGGAAACGGCTCCCGATATCCTGGTAATAAGATTGTCCTCTCTGGGCGACATTATTCTTACGGCTCCGGTGCTGCGGAACATCAGAAACCGCTGGCCCGCCGCGCGCCTGACCATGCTGGTTAAGCCGCAGTTCGCCGCCGCCGTCCGCAAGAACCCGTTCGTGTCCGAAGTCTTGCCTTTCACGGGGCTGTCCTCCACGCTCCGGGCGATAAAGCGCGGCCGCCACGATATTCTGCTGGACCTTCACGCCAACCTCAGGAGCCGGCTTCTGTCCGTGCTGTCCGGGATACCGGTCAAAGCGCGCTACCGGAAGGATTCGCTGGCGCGCCGCCTCTTCGTAAATTTCAGGGTGCCGAGCCCGGCGCTTGAAAAGCACACCCTTGAGCGGTACCTCCAGGTCCTTGAAAAGATAGGCGTGCCTGTCGTCTTCCGCGAACCGCTGATGGGCGATTGGACCACCGGCCCCGGCCCGGCCGTATCCGCCCAAGGCCGCAAGCGGATATGCCTTCTGCAGACCGCGTTCCTGGGGGATTCGGTCCTGACGCTGCCTTTGCTGGAAAAAATAAAGAAAGCCGCGCCGGACTCCGACATCACCGTGGTCGCGCGCCCCGACACGGCGGCCATATTCGCCTCCTGCGGCCTTGCCGCTGAAATAATGACGGACAACAAGAGGGAGGCCGGCTCGTTCTGGGCCGGGTTCCGGCGGCTGGCCGGCGAACTGAAAAAAAGGAAGTTCGACATCGCGATAGTCCCGCACAGGTCGCTCAGAAGCGCGCTGCTCGTCCGGTTTGCCGGGATACCGGTGCGCATCGGCTTCGATTCCAGCGCGGGAAGCTTCCTTTTCACGCACAAGATTCCATTCTCCTGGCTGATACATGATTTGGAACGCAATCTGACCCTGCTTCTCCCGTTGGCGCCAGGCCTGTCGCAGACCCGGTTCCCCCCCCTGCGCGAAAGCTCCGCCGGCCTGACGGAATCGGGGGCCGGGGCCGGCATATTTATCGGCGCCAACCCCGGCTCGGTCTGGCCCACCAAGCGCTGGCCGTCGCCGTACTGGGCGCGGCTTATAAAAAAGCTGTCCGCCGCGTACGGCACGCGCGTGCTGCTGGTGGGCGGGAAGAACGAGGCCGCGTGGAACGCGGAAATAGAGGCCGCCGCCGGGCCGGAAACCTGCCTTAACCTGACGGGCAAAACCGGAATAGACGAGCTGATGGCCGCCATTAAACGCCTGAAAGTCTTTATAACCAACGATTCCGGCCCCATGCATATAGCCGTGGCTTTCGGCGTGCCGGTGGCCGCCGTCTTCGGCCCGACCACCAAAGAACTGGGATTTTTCCCTTACGGAGAACGGAACACGGTGCTTGAGGCGGACCTGGCCTGCCGCCCCTGCGCGCTGCACGGTTCCGTCTCCTGCCCACGCGGGCATTTCCTGTGCATGCGGCTGATAACGCCGGATAAGGTCTTTGACGCGGCGAAGGAGATACTTGGCCGTTCGATGGCCATAGGCCCTGATACGACACTGCCATAGGCTAGAAAGATTGCGGGAGAAAAAATGATGAGCATGCTTGCGGCGGCGGTTTTTCTGGGCGCCGCGGCGTTCAGCGCCCGCTGGACCTGGTGGCGGAGAAAAGCGGACGGGCTGCCGGTCCTCGTGTATCACAAGATAGGCCGCGCCCCGGCCGGCTCCAGGCTGGGCGAGCTGTGGGTAACGCCGGAAAAATTCCGCGCGCAGGTCGCGTGGCTTTTGGGCAACGGCTACACCACCCTGCTTTTCTCGGATCTGCTGAAAGCGCATAAAGGAGAAAAAAACCTCCCGGCGCATCCGGTCCTGATCACTTTTGACGACGGCTACGAGAATAATTACGCCGAAGCTTACAGGATATTGAAAGAACTGAACGCCAGGGGCAATATTTTCGTCGTCTATAACACTATCGGGAAAGCCAATCTCTGGCATGATCCGGCCGCCGAACCGTGGATAAACATGGCCGCTCCGGAGATGCTCAGGGAAATGCTGGCGAGCGGCGTGATCGAGCTCGGTTCCCACACCATGAACCACCCCGATCTTGAAAAGATTTCTTTTGAGGACGCGGCGTGGGAAATCGCCGAATCGAAAAAACAGCTCCAGGACGCGCTTGGGGCCGGGATATGCGCTTTCGCCTATCCGTACGGCGCCGGCGCCTGTAATCCCGCCCTGAGGGAGAGCGTGTTCAAAGCGGGCTATACTTTTGACTTCAGCTTCAGGCAGGGAAAAACCCCCTGGCCCTGGCAGCGCGAAGCCGGACCGATAGACCGGCTGTTCATCCGGGGCGGCGACAATAACCTGGACCTGTATCTGCAGTTAACCCGGGGCGCGTCGAGACTTTTTTAATCACCGCGCAAAACGCGGTAATTAACAAACTGCCATAAGCCATATGCTTTAGGCCATACGCAGAAAGATCGCCAGAAGCTTTACGCCAGAAGCCATAAGCTGGCTAAGGAATTCCTTAATAAGCATATGGCATACGACTTAAAGCCTATGGCAGTCGTCCTTATGGCGTATGGCGGGCGCGGCGACCTTATGGTTTATGAGCCGCCGACTTAAATTTTATATACTTACGCTAATACGGAGAACGAATATGAAAGATTTAAACATCGGGACGCTGGTCAGCGAACTTTCACTGACGAACGTAAGGCTGTGGCACGAGGAGGACAGGGCGCGCCTGAAGGACGACCTGGTCGTGGCCAAAGCCAAACGCAACATAGACAAACTTAACCAGACCCGGAACGACCTTATAGAGCGGATAGACGAGGCGGTGCTGAAGGCCCTGGAGGCCTCCGGGAGGGCTGATTAATGGCGGAGACGATCGGCAGTCTGGTGGACAAGATCAGCATCGTCCGGCTTAAGATCTGCCACATGGCCGAGCAGCTCCAACGCCCGGACGCGGACGCCGCGCATAAAGACGAGGCGGGCTCGAGGCTCGCCGTCCTTAACGTACAAAAAACCGATCTGGAAACCGAACTCACCGAACTGTTTAAAAGCGTGCTCGCCGGCAAAACCAGGCTTAAGATCTACCGCCAATTTAAAATGTATAACGACCCCAGGTACCGGATACAGTAGGGTATAGGGGTTAGGGTAGAGGGTAGAGGGTGCAGAAATATGGTACTCCTTACCCCAAATGAACCCTATACCCTAACCCCTCTACCCTATACCCTGCCCTTTATGGAACCCAAACGGCTGCTTCTGATAGTCTTCAAAGGCATAGGGGACGTGCTCCTTACCACGCCGCTCATACGGGCGCTCAAAAAGCGCTACCCTGCGGCCGAAATATTTTTTCTGACAAAAAAGCCTTCCGAGAAGATCCTGATAAACAATCCGCTCGTTTCGGGGATAATAATAAGGGGTCAAGGGGCTTTAAAGCGGATACGCGCGCTTAAGCTCGACACCATCGTGGACTTTATGCGTTCCGCGCCTTCGGGCTGGTATACGCGGCTGTCCGGCGCAAAGCGGAGAATAGCCTTTCACTACCCGCTCGGTTTTCTCTTTTATAATATCATGCCCGACTACTGCGACCGGGGCTACACGGTCTACAACCGGCTTCAGCTGCTGGAGCCGCTGGACGTCAAAGACGGGGATATCGCGCTCGACATGAATTTCACCGGCGAAAACGCCGAAAAAGCGGACGCCTTTTTAGCCGCCGGGAACCTGGCCCCCGACAAAGACCTTATTGTGACTTTCGACATCACCAGCCCCCGCGGGCACAGGATGTGGCCCGGCGAAAAATTCGCGGCGCTTGCGGACGCGTTGAACGAAAAGCTGGGCGCGAAGATAATATTCCTTTCAGGTCCGGGGGAACTTAATTATGTAGAAAACGCGATGGCGTCCGCCGCGCGGGCACATCTGCTGGCCGCCGGTTTGGACCTGCTGGACCTGGCCGCCCTCTTTAAGCGGGTGAAACTGCATGTGGGCGCCACCTCAAGCCCCATGCATATAGCGGTAAGCCAGGGCACGCCCACCTTCACCGTTTACGGCATGCAGAACGGCCCGGAAAACTGGGGGCCGCCCCTTGCGATCCACGGCCACGCGCAGGGCGGCCTCGCCGGCCTGGCGCCGGAGGAAGTTTTTGAAAAAATAAAAAGGCATATGGAAAGCCTCGGAATTTTAAGCTAAAAGCAAGAAGTCAGAAGCAAGAAGCCGGATTTTAAGGGATATTCTTTTCAAAATGGTAAATAAAAAAAAATGGAGCATGGAAGAGTTCCGCAACGCCATAAAGGAACATGCCGCCGGCCGGTTATTCCTGGGCCTCCTGTCCGCATTCTATCTGTCGGGAATAAAAATCAGAGCGGCTCTTTATTCGGCAGGCCTGCTTAAGTCCCGGACTCTGGGCGAGCGGGTCGTCTGTTTCGGCAACCTGTCGGCCGGCGGCACCGGCAAGACCTCAATGGTGGTCACGGCCGCCAGGGCGCTTAAACAGCAGGGGTTCAATCCAGCCGTGCTGATACGCGGCTATAAAAGACGCGCCCCGAAAAACAAAGTGACCGTGCTCCACGCAAGCGTGAAATTCCAGCCCGAAGAGGCCGGCGACGAAGCCCTGATGCTCTATAATATGCTCGAGGATACCGGCGTGCCGGTGCTGGTCTGCGCCGACCGCTGCCTCTCCGGGCTCGCGGCCGTTGAAAAATTCAAAAGCGATATACTCCTGATGGACGACGGTTACCAGTTCTTTAAACTGCGCCGCGACGCCGACATCGTCCTTATAAACGCCGCCGCCCCTTTTTACGCCGACGCGCCCCTGCCGCTCGGCAATCTGCGGGAAAGCCCCGCGGGCCTTAAGCGGGCCGCCGCCGTAATAGTGTCCCATTGCGAGCATGCGACTCAAAAAAGCCTGGACATCCTGCGCGCGGAGATAAAAAAAATAAATCCCGGGGCCCCTGTCATAGAAAGCATGCATTCCCCGGACGTGTTCATCGACGCGCTTACGCATGAGCGCGTGCCGTTGTCGAAGTTCCGGGGCAGGTCCGTGGTGGCGCTTTCAGGCATCGGCGACCCGGAATCTTTTGAAGCGGCCCTCGCAAGTCTTAAGGCCGAACTCGCCCACATCTGGCGCTACCCGGACCATTACCAGTTCACCGGCGAAGAACTGGCCGCGCTGGAGGCGACAAGGAACGGGCTGCCGGTGATAACCACCTATAAGGATTTCGCGCGATTCCCTGTCGATTGGGCGCGGACGCTTAAAGGCGGAGTATACATACTGTCCGTAAAGATAGTTTTCCTGAGCAACGGATACAGCGTGCTGATGGATGTTATCGCGCCGGGAAGGGCGGCGGGAAAGGTAAAGGTAGAGGTATAGGGAGAGGCAATGAAAATTAGGTAAAAGAGGATGAGAGTTTGTAGCTTTGCCTTTACCTATACCTTTGCCTGCACCTGAAAATTATGATCGCTTACCTTAGGAAAAACAGGGATAAGGCCAAAAGACCGGCGGTCTTCCTGGACCGGGACGGGACGCTGATACATGACCGGCCGGGATTTTATCTTACGGACCCCGCAAAACTCAGGTTCTACCGGTATACGTTCAAGGCGCTGAAACTCCTGTCCGGACTCGGCTACCGGCTGATAGTCATCACGAATCAATCCGGCGTCGGACGGGGATACCTGACGCTTGGCGCCTCGGCGGCCATAAACCGCAGAATGCAGGCGAACCTGGCTCAGAACGGGGCGCTGCTGGACGGGATCTATTTCTGCCCGCACGGACCGGATGAGGGCTGCGCCTGCCGCAAACCCGCTCCGGGCCTTGTCAAAGAAGCCGCGAAGCATCACCGCCTTGATCTCGGACGGTCTTACCTGATAGGCGACAAACTGAGCGACATGCGGCTTGCCGGCGCGCTGAAACTCAGGCGCGTGTTTTTAAAAAGCGGCCATGGAAGGAGCCAGCTTAAAAAATATCCCGGCCCGCTTAAAAAACAAGTGATTAAAAATGACCTGCTTGCGGCGGCCCGGTGGATAGAGGAACGGCAGGTAAAGGTAAAGATGAAGGTAAAGAATAGAAAATCGCGGCGAAGATAAAGAAAAGTTTTTCCACCTCTACCTTTACCTGTACAATTATGAAAAAACGGATACTTGTTTCCCAGATAATCGCGCTGGCCGCCATTCTGATCGCAAAGCCGGACAGCTGGAAACTTTTCGCGGCGGGGATGTGCTTCATGCTGCCCGGCGCCGTGATACGGGCGCTGGCCTCTTCGGCGATAGTCAAAGCCAGGACCCTCACGGTCACCGGCCCTTACGCCGCGGTCCGCAACCCGCTGTATCTCGGCACGGCTTTCATGGTGCTCGGCCTGCTCGTCAGCCTTTCCAATCCCCAGGCCCCTTTGCGCACCGGCGTGGTCTGGCTGATCACGGCCGTCTCTTTTACGCTTATCTACCGGGTGCAGATAAAGGCGGAAGAGGAGTTCCTGTTCGCGGCCTACGGCGAGGAATTTGTACGATATAAAAGCCGCGTCAACGCCATCCTCCCCCGCCCCGCCGCCGTCCCGGGATTTTTCGACCGGAGCGCTTATTCCTGGGAAACATTCCGCAGGAACAAAGAGTGGCGCGGGTTCCTGGGTATGACCGCGATAGCCGCCATCGTGGCGGCGAGGATAAAATATGGGCTTTAGCCGGATGGTTTTGCCGATGAACGACTGTAAAAGATTTTCATCGCCGGTCAGAAAAGAGCCCGAAAAAACGGGCTGTCTGCTCCATTATCTCCGCTTTTTTTCCTTCAGCCTTCAGCCTTTAGCCTTTAGCCTTATGCTGTGCGCCGCCCCGCTCCGCGCCGAAGAGAAGCCGACGTATCTTACGCATCCCTATTCCGCGCTTATGGCCGACGTGCAGATAGACACGGCTGCCGTCCGGGCCGACTGGTATCGGGAGCGGCTCGATTACGATATATACTGGGGGATAATTTACGTGGGGTCGGCCTACCTGCAGATAGACAAGATAGTGACGATAGACGGGCGCCCCGCCTATCATATCGTTTCCGGCGCCAAATCGGCCGCCTTCATAGATAACTTTTACCACGTCGCCGACCTGAACGAGTCCTGGTTCGACGTGGCGGGGCTATATTCGCGCGGCTATTATAAGCTGATACAGGAGGGCAGATATTTTTTCAACGAGTGGGTTGTGTTTAACAATGCCGCGAAGGCCTTTCATGGCGAGAAGCTGAACAAAAAAAAGGTCCTTTCCCCGGTGGCGGGTACGCTGGAGGGGCCGGTCAACGATGTTCTTTCGGCCCTTTATCTGGTGCGCACGATGGAGCTGAAGCCGAAAAGCAGCCAGGCTATCGTCGTCAACACGAAGCGGAACTGGAACATGAACGTGAAGTTCCGCAAGCGGGAGAAGGAATCCACCGCCTACGGCAAATTCAAGTGCCTCCGGGTGGAGCCGCAGCTGGGCGACGACGGGCTTTTTGTGGCCAGGAAGGGCAGGAAGATGCTGGTCTGGATGACGGACGACGAACTGCGCCTCCCCCTGATCCTGAAGGCCGAGATCTTCCTCGGTTCCGTAACCGCCAAACTAGTAAAACGCCGCCTGGAATAACCCCCAAAAGGTACCTGCTTACCTTTTCCTGCTACCTTTTCCCCTGCCGGCGGCCCCGACTGGGCTATCCTGCACCGAATAGTGCCTCAGGTCTGTTATGTATAAGGCGCGAAATTAGTATAATTGTTTTTATGGCTTCAGGCACTTTTGGAAGACTGCGCCGGATCATTGACAGGTTCGGTTCACAGCGCGTGGCGGTTTTGGGCGATCTCATGCTTGACCGCTACATCAGGGGGAGCGTGCGCCGCATCTCCCCCGAAGCCCCCGTCCCCGTAGTCCAGGTCCGCGAAGAACACACCGTGGCCGGCGGCGCCGGCAACGTCGCCGCCAACCTGGCCGCCCTGGGCGCCAGGCCGGGCCTGATAGCCCTTACCGGCCGGGACAACGCCGCCCGGGAACTCTCGGATATCCTTTCCGCCGCCGGCGTGGAAACCGGTTCCCTGATAAGCGACCCGGCCGCCTTCACCATAGAAAAAACCCGCGTCATCGCCGAACACCAGCAGGTAGTGCGCTTTGACCGCGAACCGGCGTTCAAACTCTCCCCCTCCCTGCAGAAAGCCGCGCTGAACGCCGTCGAGGAACACCTTAAAGCCGGCGCCGGCGCGCTGATACTTTCCGACTACGGCAAAGGCCTGCTTACGCCGCATGTCATTGAAGCCGCCATACAGCTCTGCCGCAAGCGCGGCGTGCCGGTCTTCGTAGATCCCAAGGTGGAGCACTTTCACCGCTACAAGAAAGTCACCTGCCTGACCCCGAACACCACGGAAGCCTGCCAGGGCATGCGCCTGCTCCAGAAAGACGGCCGGGACGCGGTGGAGGAACTCGGCAAAAAAATCGTCGGGACCCTCAAATGCCTTTCGCTTTTGATAACCCGGGGCGAGCACGGCATGACGCTTTTCAACAATACCGGCGGACGCATGAAGGTTCTGCACATACCCACCAAAGCCCGGGAAGTCTACGACGTCACCGGCGCCGGCGACACCGTGATCTCCGCGCTGGCCCTGGCCTCGGCCGCCGGCGCGACGCTTGAAGAAGCGGCCCTGCTCTCCAATTTCGCGGCCGGCATAGTGGTGGGCAAGCTCGGCACCGCCGCCGTCACAAGGGAAGAACTCCTGGAAAACATAAAGTCATGGACAAAGACTGCCTGATAGTCATACCGGCCCGTTACAATTCGCGGCGCTTTCCCGGCAAGGTGCTGGTGAAGATCCGCGGCAAGGCCGTTCTTCAGTGGTGCTACGAAGCCGCCGTAAAATCCGGGCTGGGCCCCGTCATTATAGCCACCGAGGACCGGCGCGTGCTGGATTTCGCGAAAAACATCGGCGCCGGGGCCGTTCTTACCAGCCCCAAATGCCGGTCCGGCACGGATCGCGTCTATGAAGCGGCGAAGGGCTCTAAAAAAAAGTTTATAATAAATTTCCAGGGCGACGAGCCGTTCATGCGCGCCGAAACCCTGCTGGCGGCTTTCGAGGTTATGCGGGCCGGCTTTGATATCGGCACCGCCGGCGCGCCCATCACGGACAAAGCGGACATAAACAATCCCAACTGCGTCAAAATAGCCGTGACCCGGGAAGGGCGGGCGCTTTACTTCTCGCGTTCCCCCATCCCTTTCCACCATCCGCTCTCGGCCCTGAAAAATTTCCCGTGGCACAAGCATTGCGGCTTTTACATCTACAGGCGTTCCTCGCTTGAGCGCTTCGTAAAGCTTGCGCCCAGCCCGCTGGAGCTTCTGGAGCGCCTTGAGCAGTTGCGCGCGCTTGAGAGCGGGATGACCATCGGCGTGGCCGCCGTGAAGATCCTGGGCCCGGCCATCGACACGCCGGAGGACCTCAAAGCGGCCGAGAAGTTCCTAAAGAAACGGAAGTCTAAAGTCGAGAGTAAGTAAAACAGAAGTCTAAAGTCTAAAGTAAGTAAAACGGAAGTCTAAAGTGGAGTGTCTAAAGTCTAAAGTAAATACCACTTCACACTCTGAACTTTAGACTCTAGACTTTCGACTTTAGACTATCGACCCCAGACTCTAGACTTTAGACTAATAATGAGGTTATTTAATGACAAGATATATTTTTGTGACCGGCGGCGTGGTCAGTTCGCTCGGCAAAGGCATAACGGCGGCTTCAATAGGGCGTCTTCTGAAGGCGCACGGACTGTCCGTCAACATCGTCAAATGCGACCCCTATATTAACGTGGACGCCGGCACCATGGCTCCTCTCCAGCACGGCGAGGTCTTCGTGACCGACGACGGCGCCGAGACCGATCTGGACCTGGGTTATTATGAAAGGTTCCTTGAAATCGACACCTGCCGCGCCAATAATATGACCGCCGGACAGATCTATCAGACCGTCATAGCCAAGGAGCGCGAGGGCCTTTACCTCGGTCAGACCGTGCAGGTCATTCCCCACATCACCGACGAGATAAAGAAAAGATTTTACAAGGCCGGTGAAGGCTTTGACATCACCATTATCGAGATCGGCGGGACCGTCGGCGACATCGAAAGCCTGCCTTTTCTGGAAGCGGCCCGGCAGATGCGCCCCGACAGGACGCGCACGGACGTCATGTATATTCACGTAACGCTGGTCCCCTATCTTTCGGCCTCGGACGAGCTTAAGACCAAGCCTACCCAGCACTCGGTCAATAAGCTCCGCGAGATAGGCATAGACCCCGATATCGTCGTCTGCCGCACCGAGAAGCCGCTCGGCAGGGAAATCCGCAATAAGATCGCTCTTTTCACCAGCGTTCCGGAGGAGGCCGTCATAGAGGCCCCGAACAGCTTTTCAATTTACGCCGTCCCGAACGTCCTTAAAAGGCAGGGCATAGACGAGCAGATCATGATGCTGCTGCGGCTCAGGAGCAAGAAATGGGACTTTGAGGAATGGACCGCTTTCGTGGAGAAACTGAAGGCGGCCGAAACGGCGCGCGCGGTGCGCATCGCCATAGCCGGCAAATATACGAAACTCAGGGATTCCTATAAATCGCTGGTGGAAGCCATACATCACGGCGCCATCGCCAACGGCGTGCGGATGGAACTTGATTTTGTGGACGTCGGGGAAAAGGACTGCGAAGCGCGTCTGGCCAAAGCGTCCGGCATCATCGTGCCGGGCGGCTTCGGCGACCGGGGCATAGAGGGCAAAATAAACGCGGTGCGCTGCGCCAGGGAGAACCGCGTGCCGTTTCTTGGCATCTGTCTGGGCATGCAGTGCGCGGTCATTGAGTTCGCGCGCGGCGTGCTGGGCTACAGAAAAGCCCATTCCGCCGAGTTCGCGCCCAAGACCCCCTATCCGGTTGTGGCGATCATGCCGGAACAGAAAGACATCAAAAGCAAGGGCGGCACCATGCGTCTGGGCGCATATCCCTGCCATCTCAAGGCCGGCTCCCTGGCCGCTAAAATATACGGCAGGACGGTCGTCTCGGAGCGCCACCGCCACCGCTATGAATTCAACACCCGCTATCTCAAAGCCTACGAGAAAAAAGGCATGACGGTCAGCGGGCTCTACCGCGAGAAGCGCCTGCCCGAAATAGTGGAACTGAAAGGCCATCCGTGGTTCGTGGGCGTCCAATTCCATCCGGAGCTGAAATCCAGGCCCCTTGCCCCGCACCCTATTTTCAGGGAATTCGTGGCCGCCGCCGCCAAATCCAAGGTTCCGGCGGACGCCGAGGCGGTGGCTCTATGACACAAACTACCGTTAGGGTAAAGAACGCCGCCTTTTCCAACGATGCTCCGCTCGTATATATCGCCGGACCCTGTGTCATTGAATCCCTGAAGAGCTACGCCGCCGAGGCTGTGAAGCTCAAAGAGATGTTCGCCGGACTCGGGACGGCCTTCGTGCTGAAAGCCTCTTTCGACAAGGCCAACCGCACTTCCCATTCCGCGTTCCGCGGCATTCCCATTGAAACCGCGCTGGATTTTCTGAGAGATCTTAAGAACCGCCTCGATGTCCCCGTACTGATAGACGTGCATGAACCCTCGCAGGCGGCCCGCGTGGCCGAAGTGGCCGATATCGTGCAGGTCCCGGCCTTTTTGTGCCGCCAGACAGACCTGATCATCGCCTGCGCCGAGACCGGCCGGGCGGTGAACGTAAAGAAAGGCCAGTTTTTGGCGCCGCGCGACATGGGCAACATAATCGCGAAGATAGAATCGCGCGGCAACCGGAACATACTCCTGACCGAGCGCGGTTCCTGTTTCGGCTACGGCGACCTGGTGGTGGACATGCGGGGCATCGAGCTCATGAAAGGCTTCGGCTACCCGGTGATATTCGACTGCACGCATTCCGTGCAGAAGCCCGGCGCCCTGGGCAAGGCCACCGGCGGGGACGTTAAGCTGGCCCTGCCGCTGGCAAAAGCTGCCGCGGCCCTTAAAATAGCGGGCGTATTCTTCGAGGCTCATCCCAACCCCGCCCGGGCGCTCTCGGACGGGCCCAATTCGCTCAGGCTTGATGCCGTGCCGGCCGCGGTAAACGCGCTTAATCAGATAGACCGGCTGGCGATGAAACTGAAGAAGTCGGAAGTGAAGGGTTTGAGGGTCTAAGGGCATTAGGTTATAAGGGTATTGTGTTTAAGCGCGTACAGGGTTGTCGCCGTTCCCCTAAAACCCTTAACCCCTAAAACCTTCTCCACCTTTCTGTTACGAGGAGCGACATTATGAAATGCTTGAACTGCGGGCAAGAGAACAGGGCGACGCTTAAATTCTGCAAAAAATGCGGCAGGGACCTTACCGCGCCTCCGATCTGGTTCCCGGACTGGAAGTGGCACTTAAAAACCCTTTCCTGGATCTATATATCGGTAACGGCGCTTTTTTTTGCCGTAAGCTATCTTCTGCACAAGCTTCCCCCGCCCTATAATCAGCGCAATATCCCGGCTGAAATGACCCCCTGGCTCAACCCGCATAAAGTGCCGGCGCCATGACGACAGATATGAAGGTTCAAAAAATGAAAGCTGTTTCCGACGCGTTTATAATCAGCTCCGCCAGGGCCGTGATAACCGGCGAAGCCGCCGCGCTTAAATTCGCGGCCAAATGCCTCGGCCCTGATTTTGTAAAGGCGATAAGGCTGTTTTTAGCCACAAGAGGAAAGATAGTGGTGATGGGCGTGGGTAAATCCGGGATCATCGCGCGCAAGATCGCCTCCACTTTGTCCTCGATCGGAACGCCCAGCGTCTATATCCATCCGGTCGAATCGCTGCACGGCGACATGGGCCTTATAGCCAAAGAGGACGCGATACTCGCCCTTTCCTATTCCGGCGAGACCGAGGAAACGACCAAGCTGCTGCCCCTGCTGGCAAAAGAGGGCTTGAAAATAGTTTCGCTGACCAATAACCCGGGCTCAAAACTCGCCCGCTGGTCGGACATCATCCTGACGCTTAACGTCCGCCGGGAAGCCTGCCCCTATAATATTGTCCCCACTTCTTCCACGGCCGCTATGCTCGCCGTGGGCGACGCCCTGGCCGTCACGCTTATGAAAATAAAAGGTTTCGACAGCTCAAGTTTCGCCCGCCTGCACCCCGGCGGAAATCTCGGAAAACTTTTAACCCTGCGCGTGGGCGACCTGATGCATAAAGGCGCCGCGAACCCCGTGGTGAAGACCGGCACGACCGTTAAAGCGGCGCTGGCCGTCATGACCAGGACCCGGGCAGGCGCCACTTCGGTCGTGGACGCGCGCGGAAGGCTTAAAGGCTTTTTCACGGACGGAGACCTGCGAAGGTATCTTCAGTCGCCCAACGCCGGCCTCCAAACCAGGATCGAAAAGGTCATGACCAGAAATCCCGTCTGCGCAACTCCGGATACCATGGCCATAGAAGCCGCCAGAATCATCTCGTTGAGAAAAATAGACAACCTGCCGGTCATAGCGCGCGGGACAAAGCGCCCGATAGGCATCCTGGATGAAAAAGATCTTTTAAAAGAGGGCCTTATCTGAATGCTGAAGGCACAAAGCGGCAAAGGGACAAAGCGGCAAAGTTATAAGAAATACGTTCACTTTGTGCCTCTGCGCCTCTGTGCCCCTGTGCCTTTTTTGCGCCGCGCCTTTGCGCTCATGTGTCTTTTCGCCTGTCTCCTCATCGCGGCCGGCTGTTCGGGCAAAGGCAAAAGCGGCGCCGCGGCCAAGGGCGCCGGCCTGTTTACGGGACTGCGCGTTTCGCAAATAGAGGCCAATATTTCCAACTGGACCCTTGACTCAAAAGCCGCCAGGCTCGAAGAAAGAGAAACGCGCATGTATTTTGAGGGGCCCAGCATCAAATTCTTTAAAAAGAACGAAGTTTCGTCGGAACTTAAAGCCGATACGGGCTTCCTGGACCTGGTAAAAAAAGACGCCGGGCTTGTCAAAAACGTGCTGGTAGTCTCAAAGGCGGAACAGATGACGCTTGAGACCGACAAGCTTTTTTTCAGCTCCGAAAAAAACAAGATCTGGACCGACGAGGAAGTTAAGATCCTGAAAGGCAGGAACGTTATACATGGCCGCGGATTCACGGCCAATCCGGACCTGTCGGAAATAGAAATAACCCGGCAGGAGACCAGGGTAAATCAGCCGTCAAATATTATAAGCAAAAAACGGAAATGACAGTTAATAGGCACAAAGGCACAGAGGCGCAAAGGCACAGAGGGAGGGTCTTCCTTATAACTTTGTGCCTTTGTGCCTTTTCTCCTCTGTGCCTGCGTGCCGAGACCGCCGCCGATTTCCTGATGGGCTCGGTTGTCAAAAGCGACAAATGGAGGATGAACCGCGTCAATGACCGGGAGACATTCGACGGGAACGTGTCCTTCCGCAACGCCGTTTATAATCTCAAAACCGATTACGCCGTTTATGACCGCAAACTCCGGCTCTGGACCCTGAAAGGCTCCGTCTACTGCCTGCGGAAATTTGAAGACGGTTCCAGCATAGAGCTCAAATGCGAGCGCGGCAGCTATTATGAAGCCATGGAAAAAGCCCGGCTTTACCGCGGAGCCGAAAGCATAAAAATAAAATACCTGGACCAGGGCGGCAAAACCATGCGCGGCAGTTGCGACATGATAAAAACCCGGGACAGCGCCGCTTCCATGGATTTTATCGGGAACTTTCACCTGGCGACCGAAAACATGGAAATATTTTCCGACTACGGCCGCTACGACAACAGGGAGCAGTCGTTCCTGCTCCACGGTTCCACGGCTCCCGCGGCGCAGCCGCCGGCAGACCTTTCCCCGCCGGGCAAAGGCCGGCTGAATCCCAAACCCCTGGCGCTGGGCGCCAGGGAAGGGCATGACTTCGCGCTGACGGGGGAAAAAATAAAATTTTTTAAGGACACCGGCGAGGTAAAACTGTATAATAATGTCGCCGGCTGGGTAAAAGCCGGCGACACGCAGCTGGTCGCAGATAAATAGACGCGGCTTAACATAAACACAAAAGCAATACACGCAGCTGGTCGCAGATAGTGTCCGCGTCAATCTCGCATTCGTCAATCCGCGCAAATCCGTGTTTAATTGTAACTGCTCAGGTTATTAGGTTCAGGGTTCAAGGTTTAAGGTTATTTTTTTGTAACTACTCAGGTCTGTCGTCGTAGTGGCAGAGTTTACTCTGCCCAAAAAGGCAAAGCAAGCTTTGCCACTACAAAAAATACGTGAAAAATACGGAGAACCTGAGTAGTTACATTTTTTTCCATGATCTTCTTGTGTTCTCCGGTTTTCAACCGTTGAACCGCTGAACCGTGAACCCGGAACCTGAGTAGTTACGTTTAATTTATGAAACTGAGCTCCGAACTGCTTGAGAAAAATTTCAGCCGCCGGAAAGTCGTCAACGGCATAAGTCTGCATATCAGTTCCGGGGAGGTCTGCGGGCTTCTGGGGCCCAACGGCGCCGGAAAAACCACGACCTTCCATATGCTGGTGGGGTTCCTTGCGCCCGATTCGGGGAAAGTTTTCATAGACGGCCGGGACGTCTCCAAAGTCCCGATGTACCTGCGGGCCCGCGGCGGGATAGGCTACCTGGCGCAGGAGCCGACGGTGTTCCGCGGGCTTACGGTGGAAGACAACCTTGTGGCGATACTGGAGCGCACGACGAAGGACAGGGCCGTGCTGGCCGCCCGCGTGGACGCGCTTTTGAACGAATTCGGCCTGATGAAGCTTAAGAAGCAGAAGGCGTGGTCGCTGTCCGGCGGCGAGAAGCGGCGGCTGGAAGTGGCCAGGGTGATGATAAACGAGCCCAGGATAATCCTGCTGGACGAGCCTTTTGTCGGTATAGACCCGATCACGGTCAGCGAGCTTAAGAATATTATCCTTCACCTGAAGGACAAAGGTATCGGGGTGCTGATAACCGACCATAATGTGCGGGAAACCCTTTCGATCACTGACAGGTCCTATCTGATCTACGAGGGCGGGATACTGATAGAAGGCCC
>JAHJSU010000061.1 GCA_018829985.1 Elusimicrobiota bacterium
CGCCTTGGCCCCGGCGTTGTAGGAGCGGGAATCCTTGATGGTGCGGCCGCCCGCGTCGCGGGCCTCGGCCTCTACCCGGAATGAGGACGGATAGTCGGCGAAACCGGCGCTTTCAGGCGAAGGCGTGAAGGTGATATGGAATTTCCCGTTTTCGTCCGTGCGGACCTTCTCCGAGGCGACCTCGGTCGAGCCCGAAGCGCCGTAGCGCCAGCGCCACCACCAGGCGTACCAGGGGATGTAGCGCGACCGTGTAATGCGATAGCTGACGTCCGCGTCCGGCACGGGGGAGCCGAAATAATATTTGACCGTGCCCTCTATCTTGGCGGCCTCGCCGTACTTGAAGGCGGCCTGGGCGTCTTCAAGCTTCACCTCGAATTCCGGGCGCTTGTATTCCTCGGTCCTGAACGGCTGTCGCCCGCTGAAATTACGGCCGTACTCCGGAAGCTCGGCTTCGAGCGTGTATTGTCCCAGCATGCGGCCCTGGGGGATGGTGAAAGAGCCGGCCGCGCTGCCCAGGCCCGTGAAGGGCAGGGTTTTCGTGAACATTTCCTGCCAGTTAGCGTCTCTCGCCGTGACTTTCAACGCGGCTTGCCCGTCATAAGCCCGGAAGCCGCGCGGCTCCCTGATAAGCGCGGTGACCTTGAACTCCACTTTCTGCCCGGGACGGTAGATGGGCCTGTCCGTTTCTACAAACAGCTCTATCGGGGCGGGCACGTTCAAATGGGCGCCCTGGGAACCGTTCCAGTACGCGTAGCTCCCGCCGTAGGACAGCAGCGGATCTATGGAAAAGTTTTCATGAGACGGATATGAGACGCTCATCGGAAACGCAAAACCGGCGGCGCCGTCGGCGCCGGTGAGAAGGGTCGTGCGTTCCCAGTTCTTGTGACTGCGGTTATAAAACATGTCTATGTTGCCGTCCCCTATCGGCCTGCCGGTGAGCGCGTTAACTCCGTAGAGGTGGAAGACATCGGCGTTCTCCACGCGGCCGGGCCGGGCCGGATCGTATAAAAAGTTCTCGGGGTCGCTCTTCACGCCGGAAGTTCCGAGCAGGAAAATATCGGTTATATTGACCGTCACGGCCCGCATTAAGGATGAACCCGCTTCAAAGCCGGAATCTCCGGAGGCGACTATCACATAGATGCCCTTTTTAAGCGCCGGGGATTCTATCTTCCGGCTCAGATACTGGTACGGGCCGGGATATTCCATCCCGGCTTTCCAGGCGAGATCGGCGCGCCGGGAAACGAAATGTTCCACCGTCTCTTTCTGCAGGCTGCGCACCCTGCCCCAGCCGCTTTCCCGGTAGGCGCCGAGGGCGATCAGTGCGGCGGGGTCGGTCCTGTAGGCGCGGAAATAGACCGTCGGCAGGTTGCGCGCGTTGACGGTCAGTATTTTTTCGCCGGGCGGAGGCGCGAATTTAGCGGAGAGGTCGAGCGCCGGCATTTCTATCCGGGCCCGGAG
This sequence comes from Elusimicrobiota bacterium, assembly GCA_018829985.1. Taxonomy (GTDB): domain Bacteria; phylum Elusimicrobiota; class Elusimicrobia; order Elusimicrobiales; family UBA9959; genus JAHJSU01. The sequence continues at coordinate 1,459 of JAHJSU010000061.1, forward strand.
TTTCGCGCACTCAACGCCCGGCCTTGACCGGGGAGCGAGATCTTCCGCTTTTTTGCACAGGTCCACCACCCCCTGGTAATCCGGCTTTCCGTTCAACAGGACGGCGGCTTCATAAGCGGCCGAGGCGCGCGCCTGCGGCGCCGTCATGGCATCCGACCACCTTCGCAATATAAAAACGGCCAGGTCACGCATCTTTACCGCGTCCTTAATGGAAACCTTGTCCCCATGTCTGAACGGGATCAGCAGCCTCCGTATTTTCCACTGCTCGGCGGCGAATCCCCCGCCTTTTGGGCCTGGGGCGAATCTGCCGGGTTGTTTGGCGGAGGCGGGCGCGGCGGCGTCCTCGTAAAGGGCGGCCGCCTTCTGCGCGGCGGGAGCGGTCCGGCTGTAATCGCTTTTATAGTTTTCCGTGACGAACTTTATCCCTTTCGGCAGGGCCTTCCCGCTGTCCTGGGCTTCTGTCAGAAGATAATCACCCCACCTGAGAACGGCAAAATCCCAGAAAGCGGGCGTGTATTCAAGCGCGGCCTTCTTAATATCCAGAAAGTAAGCCTCATTTTTTATGTCCGCCTTTTTAAGAGCGCTTCTCAGGCCCCAAAGCGCGTCATAATCGGCCTCTATGCGTCCGCGCCATTCGCCGCCGGTAAGACGGGTGACGTCCGTGGTCCCCTTTTGTATGTCGGCGGGAAGTTCATAGCCGTACTGCTGCAGAAATTCCCTGCCCAGTTCAGCCCGGAGCAGCAGGAAGCGGGCGCGCCACAACCGGTCCTTGGGAAGCTTAAGGGTTGAAAACCGCTGGGCGGCTTCGCCGTAGCGGAACAGCAGGCCCTCGCATTCCGCGGCGCGGTACTGCGCTTTAAGGCCGGAGTCGCCCGGGAGTCCGGCGGCGTTCTTGTAGCTGTCAAGGGCTTCCTGGTAAAGATTTTTTTTAAACAACTCGTCGGCTTTTTGAATATCCGCTTCCCCCCCGAAAGAAAAAACCGAAAGGTTGAGCATCAGCGCCGCAAAAAGCATTTTCATTTTATAATCCCATTTACCGGATTGTATGCAGCTATTATTATATCTCCTCCAACGTAACCACTCAGCAACGAAAATAAAACTCCGCAGATTCACAGACTAAGCTTATAAAATATTCAGCACAACCGCAAAGGGCGCCTGCCTGCCGGCAGACAGGCAGAGGATTTACGCAAAGAATGCAAAGAGTGTAAGTTATTTATCCCGTTCACATTCACTTTGCGGCCTTTGCGTTTACTTTGCGTTCTTTGCGGTTATACTGAGCAGTCACCTTTTAAAGCTACAGCTTTTTCAGCCCGTCAAGAAAATCCAGGGCGTCGTCGATGCGCTGCGAGGGCGCGGGCTCAAGGGCGCGCGACAGCAGGTCGTCCACTCCGCCCGGCAGCCAGGGAAGCATGGCGCTCACCTCGCGGTAATCCTTCGCCAGCTTCAGCTTCAGGGCATCAGGTCCGCGAAAAGGAAGCGCTCCCGTCAGCATTTCATAAAGACATACGCCCATGGCGTAGATATCCGATTCCCGCTTTACTATGCCCTCATGCTGCTCGGGCGCCATATAGGCCGGCGTTCCGGACGTTGTCTGGTGGGTCACCCGTGAAAGGCTTTCCCTCAATTCGCTCGCCAGGCCGAAATCCATCACAAAGGCATAGCCGTTCATGTCCAGCATGATATTGGCGGGCTTCAGATCCCTGTGTATTACGTTACTTTTGTGCGCATAATGCACCGCCGCGCACACGCCGCTGAAAATATCCCTGCACTCTTCGATCGGGAACCGTTTTTTTGTCTTGAGTATCCCGGACAAGGTCTTTCCGTCCACATAATCAAAAATCAGGTAGATCTCTCCGTCCTCTTCTATGACCGAGTGAACACCAACGATATTGGGGTGTTTAAGCCGCCCGACAATTTTTGCCTCGTATTTAAACCTGCCGTATTCTTCAGGGCTGTCCTTCAGCCATGAATGCAGCCGTTTGACCGCCACCTTTCGGCACAACTGCCTGTCCCAGCCTTCATACACCACGCCCATCCCGCCTTCCCCGATGCCGCGCCTCAGTTCGTATCTGCCGTCCAGCACAGTCCCGAAGACCGGGACGCCGGGCCGGGCGGCCTGCTGCGCGGGAATATTTTTCACGGCGGCGGGCGCAGCGGCGATTGCTCTGGCTTTCAGATCCTCATACAGGACAGCTGCATCCTTATACCCGCCAAGCCCCGCCTCGATAAGATGCCGGCAGATATCACGGGCCAGTTCGATATCCCCGTTGTCCTCGCATGAGCGCGCAAATCCATAATACAGCCCGGCATTGTTATCGCCGGCATTCCTCGTTTCTTTCAAGGCCCCGAACAGCCCCCGGCAAACCTTCCGGGCCAGCCCGGTCTGCCTTTTTTCATAGCAAAGGGCGGCCAGGCTTTTATAGCGGCTGATATTTTCTTTTAAAGGCTTACCCCCCTTTATCTGCTCAAACAAGCCGCCGGCCCTGTCAAAGTTTTCAAGGTGAACGTGTATTTCAAAAAGGTTGACCTTGTCGGCTTCGCTGATCTGGCGCGGGTCTTTCACGAGAAACGCTTCAAGCGCCTTTTTATATTTCCCCTGCTCCATAAGCGCCCCTACTTTACCCAGGGAAGGGCGGGAGGGTTCCGCCGCGGCGGGGACGGCGGGGGCTGGAAGGTTCCGGGATTGCGCTTTTATTTCCGCTCGGAGATCCGGCGGCGGAGGAGGCGCGGGCGTTATTTGTTTGTCCGCAGGCCTGATGAGAATCCGGTCCTTATCACAATATTTATCCCACAAAGTTTTTAGCAGCACTATGATGCCGACAGGAATAATAAAATCCCGCCACACCCAAGAACCGATGGCCACGACTATTATAAAGGTCGTCCTCCAGCCGGAGGACAGGTTTTTATACCAGCGGGAAGCGAATATCCCCCACATTATGAATATGTATATGAGCAGGCGGATGATGATCACCTTTCTTAGCGCATCTATGCTGTTCCCGGGCCGGGGATTTTGAGGCGACGCCGTTTGCGGCGGCGCCCGCCCGGCAGGAGGCGCGCCCGAAACAGTATTTGGATTTTGAGCGGCCGCAGTGAACGGGGCGGGCGCCGCTTTCAGAGGATTTTTGCACGCCTTATCGGCGCGTGCGAGGGCTTCGCGTATTTTGGCTGAGTCCCGGTCCAGCTGCAGGGCCTCCTTAAAATCGGAACCGGCCGCGCAATATTCGCCTTTCCGGTAATGCGCCTCACCGCAGTTACTATACGCCTTGGCTAATCCAGATTTCAGTTTCGCGGCCAGGGAGCGATCTTGAGCTATCGCGTCATGCCAATATCTTACCGCATTGGCATAATCCCCGTCTTTAAAACATTGATACCCGAGGCGGGCTAACTTCTTCGCGTCCATTTCTTCCCGCTGCCGGGAAGCATCCCCCGCAAATTCCTGCGCAAAAACATTGAACGGGGATAGCGCGAGCAGCGTGACGATAAACAGGCATTTACCGGTGAATTTCATGTTTTTGTTTACGGGCGCTTGCAGCCTAACCTGTAAGCGCAGTTGTGGCTGCGGCCGCCCTTGTCGACCCATATCACGCGGCAGGACGGGACCTCGTAATCATAATCGGCGCCGGCGCAGCAGTGCCGCTTCTCTCTATTGTCCCAGGAGCCGCCGGCGTCAACGCAGCACTTGCCGCACTCCTTGTCATATCTTTCCCAGCCCGTGCGCGCAGAGGAGGAGCCCTGTCCGGCCGGCATGTCCGCCGAAACTCCCTCCGCCTTATTCGCCGCTTCCCTTTCTTTTGTCAGCCACCCGGCATTTATCGCGGACAGCGAATCTTCCGGCTCCCCGGACGCTTTAGCCGCCTTCTCCTTGTTAAAAGCGGCCTTAAGTTTCTTTGCCGCCGCGTTCGCGGTCACCTTCCGCACCTCGGCCTCGGCCTGGGCCTTGGCCGTGGCCTTGGCCTGGGCCGCCTCCGCCAGGTAGAGCGGGACCTGCTCCATGGCAAAGTCTTTCTTTATCAAATTCTTTACGAGCCATATCACATCCTGCGCCGAAACTTCGCTTTGCATCCCCATCATCGCAAAAACCTCCGAACACGAAAACCGCGTCCCGTCGCAGTTCGGGCTGAAAAGCTCTATGATCGCGGTTTTCGGCGACGAGCCGGACGTCCAGACGCCGGCCCATTCGCGCAGGTTTTCCGGCCGGATGTTTTTTTTAAAATAATCCGGGGCAAACCTTTGCAGCGTGGGCGCGTTCATATCCACAGCCGCGAACTTGTTGACCTTGGCGCTGGAACCGAACGCCTGGTTTTTTAACGCATTAAGGGCTTTCAGCGCGGGAACGGCGGAAATGCCCTGCGTAATGAGGTTCACCTGGGCGCCGGCGCCATTCGCTTTTACAATAGCCTTAGCGATCTCGCGGGACATTTCGTCAACGCTTGCGGTCGCAAAACCTTCGTGCGTCCAGACGATCGCGTCCGGATCGTCCGAGAACGCTTTCACGAACGGGGTATCCTCCGCTGCCGACATGCTGCGGCGCAGGAAGGTCCGCTTAAACAAGACTTTGGTCTCTTTCCAGGGCGAAGGTTGATCGGCCAGCGTAAGCGCCTGGCTGTCCCAGGCGGAGAGCCGGCTTGAGGGCGGCAGGGTCATAGCGGCCAGGGCGACTGTTTCGGCGTCGCTTATCACGATATTCACGATCCTGCCGGCGGCGGGGACCTTTTTCGAGTTCCAGAGGGCCACGCGTTTATCCATCTGCGCGCTCAGTATTCCCGGTTCCAGCGCGGAGCGTGACATGCGCGCCCCCCAGAACCACAGAACGGCAA
>JAHJSU010000062.1 GCA_018829985.1 Elusimicrobiota bacterium
AGAAATCAGACAACAAACCGTTTGATCCATAAACTTTCTTTGTGCCTTGGTGTCTTAGTGGCTGAGTAATTACTAAAAATCAGCGTTATCAGCGTTCTATATTCTATTCCGCCATCTCATAGCGACCTGAGTAGTTACGGGAAATTAGAAAATCCCCCTTAATTCCCCTTTATGAAAAGGGGGAAACCGGAAAACTATTAATTACGCTCAGGCCCCCGCTGTCCCGGCCAATTGGTTAATACAGCGTCACGTTATTTTCATTAACGACGGGAATATGCGATAATATATATACGACATATGAGGAAGTTCCTAAAAAAACTAGCTAACGACCTATTCAGCAAATCAGCGGCACCCGAAGAGACCGAAGAAAAAGAAGAAGAAAAAGAATCCGGCTTTCTCGGGCTGGGCATAGCCCCCAAACTCCTTGACATCCTGGACAGGCTCAAATTCACCGTCCCGACACCCATCCAGTACCAGGCCATAGAACTGGCCACCGCCGGCAAAGACGTGGTGGGCATAGCCCAGACCGGCACCGGCAAGACCATCGCCTTCGCCATACCCATGATACAGCAGCTGTCCTCCGGAAAAGGCAAAGGCCTTATACTGGTCCCCACCCGGGAGCTCGCCATACAGGTAAACGAAGTCTTCAAACAATTCTCGCCCATACTTAACGTCCACAGCGCCGTATTGATAGGCGGGGAAAACATCGAACCCCAGATCCGCGAACTCCGCAGGGGCCCCAGAATAATCGTGGCCACCCCCGGCCGCCTGCTGGACCATATCGGCCAGAAGACCGTCAAGGTCGGCGACGTCTCCATCCTGGTCCTCGATGAAGCCGACAGGATGTTCGACATGGGCTTTGCGCCGCAGATCTTCCGCGTCATCCAGCACCTGCCCAAAGACCGGCAGACCATGCTGTTTTCCGCCACAATACCAGACGAGATAATGAAGCTGGCAAGCCGGTATATGAAAGTGCCGGTCCGCATAGAAGCGACAAAGTCCGGAACCCCGGCGGACAAAGTGGAGCACGAGCTTTATATCGTCCACAAAGCCATAAAACCCGCGCTGCTCGGCAAGATACTGGACAAATACTGGGGCAGCGTGCTGCTGTTCGTGCGCACCCGGCACGACGCCGCGCGGGTCGCCCATGCGCTCAAGCGGATGCACTACAACGCGGCCGAGATACACTCCGACCGCTCGCTTAACCAGCGCAAAGAGGCGCTTGAGGGCTTCAAAGCCGGCAAATACCGCATACTGGTGGCCACCGACATAGCCGCCCGCGGCATAGACGTCATGGGCATAGAACTGGTCATCAACTACGATCTGCCGGACGAACACGAGAATTACGTCCACCGCATAGGGCGCACCGGCCGCGCCGGCCATACCGGCCGCGCAATCTCGCTGGCGACGCCGGCCCAGGGCGGCGATGTGAAGGCCATAGAGAAACTTGCCCGCATAACGCTTCCGATTTCGACCCATCCCGACATTGCCCCGGAAAAGTTCAGCGATATGGCCGAGCTGTACGAGAAAAACCAGGAAGCCCTGCGGGGGCCGGGCGGAAAGAACCTGCCGACAAGCTTCCGCATGGGCCGCCGCAAACTGCCGAATAAAAAATACTGACCGCGACTTCAAGGAGCCGCCCGTGAAAATAAGTCCTCTTGCCGGAAAAACCCTGCCGCGGGAAATGCTGGCCGATATCCCGAAACTCCTCGCCGCCTATCATGATCAGGCCCCGGACCCTTCGGTTCCGGCCCAGCGCGTAGCTTTCGGCACTTCCGGCCACCGGGGCTGTTCGCTTGAGCGCTCCTTCAATGAAAACCATATTCTGGCCGTTACCCAGGCCATCTGCCGGTGCCGCCGGGCCCTCAAAATAGGCGGGCCGCTTTTTATCGGCATGGACACGCACGCCCTATCCCTGCCGGCGTTAGAAACCGCTCTTGAAGTGCTGGCGGGCAACGGCGTGGAGATCATGGTCGCCGAAACCGGCGAGTATACGCCCACACCGGCCGTTTCCCACGCAATATTGGCTTATAACCGCGGCCGCAAAACCGGCCTGGCCGACGGCATACTGATAACTCCCTCGCATAATCCGCCGTCGGACGGCGGCTTCAAATACAATCCGCCGAACGGCGGCCCCGCCGACCAGACGGTCACCGGCCGCATACAGAACCTGGCCAATGAACTGCTGGAAGACGGCCTGTCAGGCGTAAAGCGCCTGCCGCTGGCTAAAGCCCTCAAGGCTTCCACCACCCGCTGCTACGATTATACAGGCATCTACACGCGCGACCTGGCCGACGTCATAGATATGAGCGCAATCCGCGCCGCCGGCGTGAAGATAGGCGTGGACCCGCTGGGCGGGGCCGGCGTAAAATACTGGGCGCCCATAGCGGAACTTTACGGCCTGGACCTGACCATAGTCAGCGACAAAGTGGACCCGACTTTCTCTTTTATGACCGCGGACTGGGACGGAAAAATACGGATGGACCCCTCTTCGCCCTACGCCATGAAGCGGCTTATCGGCCTGAAGGACCGCTTCGACGTCGCGTTCGGCTGCGACACCGATTACGACCGGCACGGCATCGTCACGAAGGGGGCCGGCCTTATGCAGCCCAACCATTATCTCTCCGCCGCCATCTTCTACCTCTTCAGGAACCGCCCGAAATGGCGGGCTGACGCGGCCATCGGCAAAACAGTGGTCTCAAGCTCCATGATAGACCGCGTGGCGGCCAGGCTCGGCCGGCGGCTCTGCGAGGTCCCGGTCGGCTTCAAGTGGTTCGTGGACGGCCTGCTGGACGGGAGCTTCGGCTTCGGCGGCGAAGAAAGCGCGGGCGCCTCTTTCCTGCGCTTCGGCGGCGGCGCCTGGAGCACCGACAAGGACGCCATTATACTTTCACTGCTCTCGGCCGAGATAACGGCCCGCCTGGGCAAGGATCCGGGCGAGGTGTACAAAGAGCTTACCGCCGAGTTCGGCGAGCCTTTTTACGAACGGCACGACGCGGCCGCCACGCCGGCGCAGAAAGACCTGCTGAAGCGCCTGGCGCCGGAACAGGTCCCGTTCAGGGAATTGGCGGGGGAAAAGATAGAGGCCGTGCTCTCCCGGGCGCCCGGCAATAACGAACCCATCGGCGGCATTAAAGTCGCCGCCGCCAACGGCTGGTTCGCCGCCCGCCCCTCGGGCACCGAGAACGTGTACAAGATCTACGCCGAAAGTTTTAAAGACAGGTCCCATCTGAAGCGCATCTTTGAAGACGCCGAGACGATGGTAGGCGGGGCGCTGGCTTCCGCCGCAATTTAAAGTTGACAAGTGGGAAACGGCAGTTTTTTTACTTTATCAACTTCTCTTACTTCTCAACGTATCAACTTCACCAGGGGAGGCAATATGCGATTGGCTGCAACTCTAAGTATCCTCATCTTTTTGGCGCCGGTTTCCGGGGCTGAAACCATCAAACTGCGCTCCGGGGAAGAAATTCCCGGGAAAGTGCTTTCCATAGACGCGGCGTCCGTCACGCTGGAGAACGCCCCGGCGCTGGAGCGCGCAGCGGTCTCCGAAATACAGTTCGCGGCCGAAGCCGCGAAGGCAACCGCGAAGACAAAAGCCGCTGAGCCGTCGCCCGAACAGAAAAAAGCGGCGGCGGACGCCTTCGCGCTCGCCAACGAAACGGCCGCCAAATATCCCGGCATGAACGGCATCGTGCTGCTGGACCACGGGGAATACGTCTTAAAGCCGGACGGGACCTACACCTACAGGAACCACCAGGTCCGCCAGATCCTCAAGGAAAGCCTGAAGCAGGCCTGGGGCCAGATAATAGTCTGCGCCGAAGAGGGCCGCGAGCGGGTGAAGATACTGAAGGCCGACGTCTATTCCCCGGACGGCTCCGTGACCGCGCTGAACGCCTCGCTTATCAAGATCTCCAAGCCGCAGTCCGGCGGGGGCGATTTTTTCGTCAGCGGCCATATCTGCACGCAGTACGGCATGCCCAACGTGCAGGTGGGCTCGATAGTGGACTACGAGACCGAATCGGAAACCTATAACCCGTTCCGCAAGGATTTTTTCTTCCCCGGCTGGGGCTTCCAGGACTCGGAAGGGCCGGTGAGGGTTTCCGAAGTCTCGGTCACGGTGCCCGACGGGACGGAATTCCATTACGCGGTCCGCAATTTCCAGGACCCGAAAACGGCGGAGCCGGCCGTGTCCCGCTCCACGGACGCGGTCACGTATTACTGGAAGCTGGAGAACGTGCCGCCCATAGTGGGCGAGCCCGCCATGCCGTCCTACGAGGACGTGGCGCCCTTTATGCGCGGCGCCGTCTTCAAGGACTGGGACAGGATCTTCGACTGGGCGGGCGCCATGCACAAGGAGCGCACCAAAGCCTCGCCGGAGCTTGAAAAATTCACGCTGGACCTTATCAAGGACGCGAAGACCGAAGAGGAAAAGGCCGCCAAGATCTACCATTACGTCCAGAAGGAGATACGCTATATAGCCGTGAAAGTGGGCGTGGCCTCCGGCTGGGGCGGCTACGACGCCAACCTGACCTGGAAGCGGCGCTACGGCTGCTGCATAGACAAGGCGCTCCTTTTGACGGCGATGTTCAACGTCGCCGGCATCAAGTCCTCGCCCGTGTTCATCAACACCAATAACATGCAGGAGATAGACTTCCGGATACCGCAGGTCTATTTCGACCACGCCATAACCCTGGCCGAGGTAGCCGGCAAAAAGACCTTCCTGGACTCCACCGGCTACGACTACCGCTTCCCCCAGATAGCCAGCTTCGACTACGGCGTGAAAGCGCTGAACATCTTCGGCAAGACCATAGAAGAAGTGCCGGTGCCCGAGCCTAAGGAGAACGGCAGTTTCTACGACTATAAGCTGGAAGTCTCTCCCGGCGGCGCCGTGACCGTCGCCGAGACCATGCGCTACAGCGGCTCCCGCGAAGGGGGCTTGCGCGGCTATTACCGCTCCATAAAGAAGGAGGAGCAGAAGCGCGCGTTCCAGAGCTTCGCCAAATCGGTGGCGCCGTCGGCCCAGCTGGTCAGCTACGAGGTGAACAACGCGGAGAACATAGAGGAGCCGTTCACGCTGGCTTTAAAATATTCCATCGCCGATTATCCGCAGAAAGCCGGCAATATCCGCATTTTCAAGCTGCCGGATTTTGAGATAGCGGCCGGCCGCATAGGCGAGATCTCGCAGGACAGGCGCGTCTATCCCATAGAGTACGACGCCTCGATGGGCCGCTATTACAGCTACGAGATAACCGTCCCCGCCAACTACGAGGCGGTCTCGCTGCCGGAAAAGATCTCCCTTTCCAGCCCGTACGCGTCGTACAGCGCCGGCTGCCGCACCGCGAAGAAGGGCCGGGTGCTCTGCGAGGCCTCCTGGGAAAGGCCTAAGCGCATAATTGCGGCCGCCGATTACGCCGCCTACAAGGAGTTCATTGAAAAAGCCGCCAGCTATTCCAAGAAGCAGCTTTTCTTCAAGGATACGGCAGCAAAGTAAGGGCTGGAATCAAGAGATTGCGGAATTTGGATAAAGTTAAGCGGAGAAAATAAAATGAAAAAGATGATCATATTTTTGCTGTGCGCGTTTTCGGCCTCATGGGCCTCGGCGGACCTCCTGCATCTCAACAAGGGCGACGAGATAAACGGGACCATCCTTAAACTTGACGCGAAGACCGTCGTGATGAACGTCGCCGGCGCCGAAAAGACCTTCAGCCGCAAGGACGTGCTGAAGCTGCAGTTCGTCAAGGAATATACCGGGGGCCGCGCCGAGCCGCTGAAGGAGGCGGTCGTGGCGCAGCTGCTGTCCGCCCCGCCCACGCCCGAGGATTATCCAAACGACGGCTACCTGACCGTCCTGCGGGACGTGCTCATAGACATAAAACCGGACAAGAGCTATACCGTCACCAGGCGCGCGGTGCGCTATGTGCTGCGGGAAAGGGGGAAAAGCCCCTCTTCCTATCTTTCATACAACTACCTGCCGGACATCCAGAAAGCGGACATAGACTACGCCTATTCGGTTACGGATTCCTCCGTGACCTACCTTACCGATATTTCCGTCATGGAAGGCTCGCCTTACCTGGGCTACCCGTCCTATGACCGCGTGAAGCTCGCCAAATTCGCCATACCCAACGTCCAGATAGGCTCAGTGCTGGATTCGCAATACCACTATACGACCGTCTACCGCTCCACGTATCCTTTTTTTGAAACGGTCGCTTTCCGTTTTTTTGAGCCGGGGAAGATCTGCCGGCTGACCGTCACGGCGCCGAACGGCTTCACCCTCGCCTACAAAGAATTCAATATGCCAAAAGACCGGATTTTCAGCCTGGAAAAACGGGGGGACAGGACCGTTTATTCCTGGACCCTGCACGACGTACCCTCGTACAAGGATGAGCCGAACACGCCGCCTTTCATGCGCTATGCGCCGCACGTGGCGCTCTCTCTCGGCGACAGTTGGGAGAGCCTGCGGCGGGAATTCGAGCCGCTGGTGCGCGCAAGGCTGAACATTACCCCGGCCATTTCCGCCAGGGCCGCCGAGCTGGCCGCCGGCAAAGCCTCCGCGGCCGAAAAAGCGGAAGCGATCTATAACTGGGTGGCGGCGGAAATCAAATACCAGCCGGTCGGAATGGATGAGTACAGCTACCTCCCGAAGGACAGCGGCGAAATATTCGATGCCAGGACCGGCAACGCGCTGGACAAACCGTTCCTCCTTTACGCGATGCTGACCGCGGCGGGCCTGGAGCCCGAATTTGCCTACGCGCAGAGCAAGTATTCCCTTTTCGCCGACAACCTGCCTAATATAAGGCAATTCGACTACGCGGAGTGCCTGCTTGAGCTGGACGGGCGCACGCTGGCGCTGGCCCCGCTGGACGACCGGCACAGGTACAACGAGCTCATCAGCATTTTACAGGGCGCGCCGGCGCTCCGGGTGCTGGGCGGCCCGGGTAAACCGGCCTTGCTGACTAACCCGGACCCGCCCGCGGACGACCAGGCGACCCTCGAGACGGAGGATTATGTCCTGGGCAGGGAGGGGGGCCTTTCAGGCGAGATCACGCTGCGGGTGAGCGGCGAGGAGCAGGCCTCCATGCGCGGCTACAAGAATTACAAGAAGGAAGACCTGGACAAGGCGATGGAAAGCTACGTTCACAGCCTGCATCCGCAGGCCCGGCTGAAGGATTACAAAATAGAGAACCTGCCCGACCTCTCCAAAGACCTGCTGTTCCGGGTTTCTTACGGCGTGAAGGGGTACGCGATGACGGCCGGCAGGTACATGATACTGAAGCTCCCGGGCCTGGAATATTCCGCCGGCAATGTGAGCCAGACCGAGCGGGAACTGCCGATGTTCTGGTACTCCCGCAGCCGGACCTCAGGCACGGTCACGGTCAAGCTGCCACGCGGTTTCAGGCTTTACCATGTCCCACAGGACCTGAAGGCAAGCGCCGCCGGGCAGAGTTTTTCAGCTTCATACAAGGCGGGCAAAGGGGAACTGGTATTCACGCAGGAGCTGAGGCGGGACCGGTTGCAGATAGAACCCGCGGATTATCTGAAGTACAAGAGCTTCAAGGAAAGCCTGGCCCAGTTCACGGAGAACTGGATAGTGCTGGAGAAATAACAGGCTGCTGACTTTTTCAGCAGCCTCTAAATAAACCCGTTTTCTTTGAGGAAGTCCCGGGTGACGCCTGGGGCGCGGTACGAAGCGTATTTGCCGAGGATGTCGTATTCTAAGTTCAGGAACGCGCCCGGCTTTAAATATTTCAGCGCCGTATTCTCCCAGGTATGCGGAATGACGGCCGTCTTGAACGAAGCCGGGCGGATCTCGCAGACCGTCAGGCTTATCCCGTCCAGCGCGACGGAACCCTTCTCAACCATTACCGCATCGGCGGCCTTTTCAATTTCAACTATCCGGCTGTTCCCGTCGTTCCTGACGGACAGCAGGCGCGCCGCGCAGTCCGCGTGGCCGGTCACGAAATGCCCGCCCAGCCGCGCTCCTACCGCCAAAGCCCTTTCAAGGTTCACCGGCGAGCCGGCTTTCAGAAAGCGCAGGGTGGTCCTTGAAAAAGTTTCCGGGCTGACGGCAAAGGCCGCATGGCCGGCCTTGAAGCCGGCGGCCGTAAGGCAGACGCCGTTGACCGCCACGCTTTCGCCTTTGGAAAGCAGCCAGCCGGGCGGAACGTGAACTTCCAGCCCGGCGGGCGAAACGGCCAAAACCTTTTCAACAGCTTCTATTATTCCTGTAAACATAATTTGATTACCAGGCTTCAACTTTCCGTAAATCCCCCTTTTAGAAAAGGGGGATCGAGGGGGATTTGTAACTACTCAGGTCTGTCGTCGTAGTGGCAGAGTTTACTCTGCCCAAAAAGGCAAAGCAAGCTTTGCCACTACAAAAAATACGTGAAAAATACGGAGAACCTGAGTAGTTACGGGGATTTTGATAAATGCAAACTGTAAAAATCCCCCCACTCCCCTCTTTTTAAAAGAGGGGGCAGCGGACGGGTTAAAACCTCAGGTCCAGCATCAGGTCGGGGCCGGACCGGGAGATGGAGGCGATGCGCGCCTTTATCCCCGGTTCCCGGCGGGCGGCGTTAAGCGCGTCGGGCCAGACCAAAGAATTTTTGGACCTGGTCCCGCCGATCAGCAGCGGGGACACGAAGCAGACGAACCTGTCCGCCAGCCCTTCGCTTATAAAGGAACCGGCAACCTTGCCGCCGCCTTCCACCAGCACGCTGCCAATTCCGCGCCGGCCCAGCGCTTTTAGCAGGGCCGGCAGGGAAACCCCGCCTTTTCCCGGTGGCAGCGCCAGGACCTCGGCGTTTTCCGGAAGTTTTTTTACGGCCGCCGACGGGGGGCGGCCGGTAACCGCCACAATTACCCGCTCATTGCCGAAAAGCCTCGCCTTGGGCGGCACGCGCAGCGTTGGGTCAAGCACCACTATCCAGGGCTGCCGGGGCGTTTTTATGCCGCGCACGTTCAGCAGCGGGTCGTCGGCCAGCACCGTCCCGATGCCGGCCAGCACGGCGTCGGCTTCGGCGCGCAGTTTGTGCGCCTCCCGGCGGGACCGCGGCGAGGAGAGCCAGCGCGGGCGCCCGGCGGCGTCGGCAATCCTGCCGTCCAGGCTCTGCGCGAGCTTGAGCGTCACGTAAGGCAGGCCGGTGCGCATGAATTTGCTGAAAGCCGGGTTCAGCGCCTCGCACTCTTTTTTTAAAACGCCTGTTGTGACTCTTATCCCGGCGCGCCGCAGCACCCCGGCCGCCCGCCCGAAGTTGGCCGGGTTGGGATCGGGCGCGCCGATGAAAACCGACCTTATGCCGGCTTTTACCAGCGCTTCTGTACAGGGCGGGGTCTTGCCGCAGGTGGAGCAGGGCTCAAGTGTGACGTAAACGGCCGCGCCCGCGGCCCGCCCGCGGCAGGCTTTCAGCGCGTTTATCTCGGCGTGGGGGCCGCCGAACCGCAGGTGGGCCCCTTCGCCTATGAGCTTGCCGGCTTTGACTATCACGGCGCCGACCAGCGGGTTGGGGTGCGCGCCGTAGCGGCCCCTGCGCGCAAGTTCGACCGCGCGGGCCATGTAAATTTTATCCTTATCCATAACAGACATCGTTATCGCGTAAATCGTAAACCGGAAAGCGTAAAGAGTATGATGAACGCGGAACTCATTAAGCTTTTTCCGCTTTACGCTTCCCGTTTCCCGTATTACAGTTTCTTGAAAAGATTCGCCATCTCTATGGCTGAACGGGCGGCTTCGGCGCCTTTATTGCCGTGCTTGGTCCCGGTCCTTTCTATGGCCTGCTCAAGGTTGTCGGCGGTCACTATGCCGAACGCCACAGGCAGGCGGTTCTTCAGCGAAACTTCGGCTATTCCTTTGGCCGTTTCGGCCGCTACAAGATCGAAGTGGGGGGTGTCGCCCCGTATAATGGCCCCCAGGCAGATTATGGCGTCAAAACCCTTATCGGCCATCTTCTGGCAGGCGAGCGGTATCTCGTAGGCGCCCGGCACTTTTACGGCCGTGATGTTCTTTTCGTCCGCGCCGTGCCGCTTCAGCGTATCGGCCGCGCCTTCCAGCAGCTTTGCGGTCAGAAAGTCGTTGAAGCGCGAGACTACGATGGCGAATTTCAGTTTTTCAGCGGTCAGGTTACCTTCCAGTATTTTCATTTTTCCTCCGTATTTTCCTTCTCACTCGTGCTTGGACGCAAACAGGTGCCCGAGCTTTTCACGTTTTGTTTCCAGGTATTTCCGGTTGCAGGAATTGGCCGTTACGACCAGCGGCGCGCGGCCGGTTATCTGCAGCCCGTAACCGCCGAGCCCTATCACTTTTTTAGGGTTATTGGTCAGCAGCCGCATTTTGCGCACGCCGAGGTCGCAGAGTATCTGCGCGCCGATGCCGTACTCGCGCAGATCGGCCTTGAAGCCCAGCGCGTGATTGGCCGAGACGGTGTCGTAGCCTTTGTCCTGGAGGCCGTAGGCCTTTATCTTGTTGAGCAGCCCTATGCCGCGGCCTTCCTGCCGCATATAAAGTATGACGCCCGCCTTTTCCCGGCCTATCATACGCATGGCCGCCTGAAGCTGCGGGCCGCAGTCGCACCGCCTTGAACCGAAGACGTCCCCGGTCAGGCATTCCGAGTGGACCCTGACCAGCGTCGGCTCCCTGACCCGGCCCAGCACCAGCGCCGCGTGCTCCAGGCCGGTCATTTTATCCTTATATATCTTGATGCGGAACACGCCGTACCGGGTCGGCAGCCGGGACTCGGCTTCCAGCGCCACCAGGGATTCCTTCCGGCGCCGCCACTCAATAAGCGCCGCGATGGTGGAGATCTTAAGCCGGTGTTTTTTCGCGAAGGATAAAAGCTGCGGCAGCCGGGCCATTGTGCCGTCCTCGTTCATGATCTCGCAGATGACGCCCGCGGCCTGGAGCCCCGCCAGCTTCAGCAGGTCCACGCAGGCCTCGGTGTGGCCGGCCCGGGCCAGCACCCCGCCTTTTTTCGCCTTGAGGGGGAAAACATGCCCCGGCTTAGTGAGGTCCCCGGCCCGGGTCCTGGCGCCGGCCAGCAGTTTTAAGGTATGCGCCCTGTCGTGGGCGGAGATCCCGGTGGTCACGCCCTTTTTGGCGTCCACCGAGATCATCCAGCTGGTCTTGAACGGGTCGGTGTTCTCGCGCTCCATAGGGAAAAGGCGCAGGCGGTGTATAAGTTTCTCCTCCATCGGCGCGCAGAGAAGCCCCCTGGCGTTCCTGATGATGAAGTTGACCTTTTCCGGGGTCGCGAATTGCGCCGCCAGCACGACGTCGCCTTCGTTCTCGCGGTTCTCATCGTCCGTTATAATTACCATCCTGCCTTTCCGCAGGTCTTCTAGTACCTCTTCCACGTTTGAAAATCCGTTGTCCATTTTTAGTTCCATTTTCATGCTCCCGGCGGTCTTTTCCAATAAAAAAAGCCCTGAAGTTTTATCTTCAGGGCGTATAAACGGCAGCGAATTGCAAATAGCGAACAGTAATAAGGGGGGAGACCCCGGGTTTAGAGAAAAGCTGAAAATTCCGCGCTATTCGCTTTTTTCTATTCGCTATTCGCTGCTGTAGTGTTCTTCTTTCATCCGGACTTTACCGTCGGCCCTGGCTTCTCACCAGATCTGTCCGCCTCAGGCGGACTCGCGGGCTTCCCTTCGGGTTACCGCCGGTGGGGACTTTCACCCCGCCCTGAAGAACGTCAGGAATATTATATCAAATATGCGCCTCTTCCGGGCTTGAGGCAGCGCAGGGGCCGCCTATTGCGACCTTGCAGCAGAACTTTCTAATAGGTTATAATACCTATAAAGGCTGTTGAAGAGCCGGTTTATCGGTTTTTGGCAATGCTTTCCGCTGCCAGGCGGGAATAACGGCCTGGTGAAATGTCTATTAAAGGAGTTTGCGAAATCAGCGTATGAAGCGGCATGTTATATGTCTGGCGTTAATAGCGGCCGCGGCGCCGCTCCTCCCCGGCCCTGTTTCGGGAACCTGCCCTATAGCTTCCGACACAAACATCGTTTTTTACGGCGAGACGGGAGCCGGAGGCGTTGAAGCGGGAAGCAGAGGCTGGCTGATACATTTTCTTGACTGGTGGAAAATTCAGGATTCCAATATAAGATATGTTGAACTTGACAGTACTGATATTAAAACCGACTGCAATCTTGTTAGTTACCCGAATGTGAGAGTTTACATACAACCCGGCGGAAACGCTTATAATCAGCAGAACACGCTCGCTTCAGCGGGAAAAACGAACATAAACAGCTACATAGATTCCGGAAGAGTTTATGTCGGGATTTGCGCCGGCTTTTATTATGCGGCAACAGACTATTACTTCGCCGGGATCCCTTATGCGTGGCCGAATTTGCTGGGGAAATATCCCACTGTTGAAGGAAGCATAACAAATATCGCCACGTATCCTTCTTATGCTTTAACTCCCGTTTCCGGCTACAATATGATCTATTACGGCGGGCCTGCAACAGGCTGGAGCCAGACTCCAAGTGGTCCCGGAGAAGCATTATTGACTTACGATGTAATTCCCGGCTTGCCGGCAGTAATAAAATATAACAACCTGCTTTTAGCGGGCCCTCATCCGGAAGCTTATGAAAACGAGGGAATTACCGGCTTGACAACAGCGCAGAGAATAGAGAATTATATTTGGTTTGCCAATGCGATTAACACTGTTGTAAACACCATAACTATTTCGGATCCGCCGTTTTCCCCGGTAAGCACGGCCTCTATTACGGCAAATTGGGGGACTACTTTTATTCCGTCGGGAACCACCCACTACGCCCAGATTTCAACCGGGACTTTTCCGAACGTTTTTTCCGGGAATCTCAGTTCCGACACACTTAATTCGTCGGCCGGTTTTGACGGGCTATGGCCGAATACGACCTATTACGCCAGGGTTTCTACCGATGCGGCAGGCCCTTTCACGGACCTTGGTTCCACTTCTACTTTGTCCGTGCCGGTTTCCGGGGCGCAGATTTATGCGGTTTATTCCACGAGCATCACGGCCAACTGGCTGCCGCTGCCAGCAAGCCCGCCTGAAACCTCTTCCAGCGCCGCCGAGGGTTATTTGCTCCAGCTTTCCACAAACAGCGATTTTGCCGGTCCGATCTATTCAAGTTCAACGTCCAAGGTTTCTTTGAGCACGCTTGTAATAGCGGGATTAGTTCCCAACACCACCTGCTATTCCCGTGTCGGTTCATTGAACTGGCTGGGCGCGCCGAATTTCACTTTACTGCCATCCACCGTCACCCTGGCAAATCCGCCCGGGGACCACTCAACGCCCATACTGAATCTGAGTTCGGTTTCTTTGCGCTTTCAATGGACAGGAAACGAAAATCCTCCCGGCACAGACTTCACGGCTTATCTGTCCACCGCGTCCGATTTCACGGGAAGCGCGGACTTAAGCTCCCAAACCCTTAATGCCTACGCTGATTTTTTCAATTTAACCGGCAATACCCTCTATTATCTTAAAGCCAGGGCGATCGGCCTGACCGGGCAGTCATCAGCATTCAATACGGTTATCGCCACCGCGACTATTCCACAGCCGCCGGCGCCGGGAAGTTTCGGCGCAGTCAGCTCCTCGGGGATCACGGCAAACTGGACAGCCGGGATAAACAGCTTCGTGAGCCTGAGTTATCTGGCACAGATTTCGACTTCAGGCGCATTCGTTCCGATCATGGATTCTTCCGGCACTTTGAATACGTTCGCCTCGTTTGGATTGGGAGGACAAGGTTCGCTTTTAACGCCGAACACGACCTATTATCTGCGCGTGCAGGCCGTCGGTCTGAACGGTCCGGGGCCATTTGCGGCATTAGGGGCGACGGTCACCCTGGCAAATATTCCCGGAACACATGCCTCGCCGGTGGTCAACCTGAGCAGCGTTTCACTCGGATTTCAATGGACAGAAAACGGGAATCCGGCAGGAACGAACTATCTGGCGCGGCTTTCAACCGGTTCCGGCTTTACCGGCGGCGCCGATAAAAGCGCCGATACGATCAACACCCTGGCGGACTTCTCCGGCCTGGCGGGCAACACTACCTACTACATGAAGGCGCAGGCAATCGGCCGGGGGGGCACGCCGTCCGGCTTCGGCCAGCTGAGCTCCACGATAACATTTCCCCAGGCGCCTGTGGCCGGGGAATTCAGCGCGGTAACTTCGTCCGGGCTCACCGCGGGCTGG
>JAHJSU010000063.1 GCA_018829985.1 Elusimicrobiota bacterium
AAAGTTTATGGATCAAACGGTTTGTTGTCTGATTTCCTTCGTGTCTTTGTGACTTTGTGGCTGAGTAGTAACAATAAAACTGCTAATAGGGTTATTTCCATAAAACTCCGTGCCCTCTGTGCCTCTGTGGTGAGTAGTTACGTAATCTCTTCAAATAGATTCACTCCGTGTCCTTTGCGTTTGCTTTGCGGTCTTTGCGGTTAAAACCAGGATCAACCGTATAAGGAAGCTGAGCAGTTACGCATTATCCTTATTTGCCCGGAGCCGGTTTTGTATCCACCCAGACATTAAGGCCGAATTTCTGTTTAAGCGCTTCATACTGGTTCTTGGCCGGCTGGGCCTTGGGATTCAGGGCCAGCGCTTTGCCGTAGGCAACATACGCGTCTTTGTATTTTCCCCTGGCATATTCCACATTTCCCAGATAAGTGTAAGCTTCGGGCGTCTCATGCAGATGCCCCTTGATATGGCACTTTGCGGCGTTAATGTTGTCCAGGTATTCCCTTTCCGCGTTCGCAAAATCCTTTCTCGCGATATAGATCTGGGCTTTCCTGTAGTAGTTGGGCGCGTAAACCGGGTCCAGGTTCTCGTAAAGGTTAAGGCGCCCAAGCGCTTTATCCAGATATTCAGCCGCTTCCCGGGCCTTGCCCTGGCCGGCCATGTGGTCATGCATCTTCATATACAGCGTACCCACCTGGTGGTGCATCTGCACATAATTGGGGGCTATCGACCTGACCTTCTCGTAAGCGTCCATGGCCCGCTCAAAATCCGTGCGCGCGACTTCGTTCTCATCCCCCCATTCAGGCCGGTACTGCCGCTCCATGTTCAGGCGGTCGTTGAAGACGTTCCCGGTAAAATAATACGGCATGATAAAATACCGGTTAAACTTATTGACTTTCTTATAATAGGTTATGGCGTCTTCCCATTTGCTCTGCTTGGAAAAGAAAATGGCCATATTATGGTAGACGTCGCCCTTGAACCAGCCCCAGAAATAATAGACCGGCAGAAGCGTTATTAAAACGATCAGCGGCACGCTCAAGCTAACGCCTTTAAAAACGATATTTAGGAACGCATAGCCCAGGAACAGCGTCACAGAGAGCATTACCGTCCATGAGATCCACCACTGGAGGATCTCCCCGCCCGCGGCATAATTTTTCAGAGGCCCCTGCAACTGCGAGAACTCGGTGAGGATAAGGAAAGCCGCGTAAAGCACGGCCGCCGCCGCCAGCGTCCGGAACACCCAGAGCGCCGCGCTGTAAAAAGACGAGGCCGGCTTTTCGGAATCCCGGACCTCCGTTTTCTCCTCCATATAATGCAGCTCCCAGAGCGCGCGGCCCCGGGCCAGGTTGATTATGACGCCGGGCAGCAGTCCCAGGAATATGCCGGAGGAGACGAAGCGCATGCTGACGTCGGTAAAGTTATGGATGAGCATCCCCAAAAGCGCCGTGAGGTAGCCCAGCAGGTCATAAGCCACCGGCGGGGGCCTGGCGCCCTTGAGATTTTCCGTCAGTGAATCCAATCCGCGCAGCCCCACGATGGTCACAAAAACTATCAGCCAAAGGTAAAAACCGAAGCCGATAAGACCGTGGTCCATCCACTGTTCGAGGTGCTCCAGTTCGGCATGGTCGGTTTCGGTGTTATGCTTGCCCTCTATGTGGAAAATACTCGGCCTTCTGAAGGAGGGATAGATCACTTTGAAACTGCCCACTCCCGTGCCGATAAGCGGATGGGTTTCCACCATCTCCCAGGTGGAAAGCCAGGTGGCCACCCGGAAATTGATGGAAACGGGGACTCTGTAGAGATATAACGCCACAAAGCTGAAAGTTACCGCCGGGATAACCAGGGCCAGGAGTATGAATTTGAATCTGCTTATCTTAAGCCGGTCGCGCAGAAAAAAGTAGCCGTAGAAAACGGTGAAGATGAACGAAGAGATGCCGAAGCCGAGCCACGCCCCTTTGGTCTGGGTGCCGTAAAGGCACAAGACGTCCAGAAAAATAAGCGGCAGCAGGTAGACGGACCGGGTCTTCAGGAACTGCGTGACGATAATGGGCAGGATAAGCACCAGGAAATTGCCGAAAAAGTTGGGATTGCCGTAAGTCGAGAAAACGCGCGGGCCGAAAGCCCAGCGCCAGATAAAGGGGTCTATGCCCGGCCCCACGTTTTTGGCCGGAAAAAAACGGGTGTCCAGGAATTGAACAAGACCGTAAAGAATGGCTATATAGGCGGTGATGACGAGTATTTTGGTCAGGCGGTTGATGGCGCTCTCGTTGAATTCCCTGATCACAATGAGCGAAACCGACATATAAAGGGTGTAGCGCACGAAATCATCGACGCACGAGCCGGTGTAAGGCGTGCGCAGAAACGAGACTATCACATAGGCAAAATAAGCGAAGAAAGGCGCCAATAAGACAAAATCCTCTTTTCTGAAAGCCTTTCTGCCCTCCAGCACCAGCAGGGACACCCAAATTCCCAGCAGGGAAAAGCCGCCCATCTGCAGCAGGGTTATTTTGACCTGGGCGGAATCGTAGGTCCGCAGGTAAAAGGAGTCGGAGATCAGAAGATAAAGCAGCGGCAGCCACCACCAGATTACTTTTCTGGCGAAAAAGACGCCCGGCGCGAAATTAATATCGGAAAACTCGGCGATTTGAGGGTAGTCCTTTTTAGACATAAGTGAAAACAAGGTAGAGGGCAGAGGGTAGAGGGTAGAGGGAAGGTATTGCCCTGAATCCAAAATCCACCTTCACCATGCCTTTATCCCTCCCGCTTTTAATTTCAGTCTGATTATCAATCGTGCCGCTTTTTAAAAAAATCTCTACCCTCTACCCTAACCCCTATACCCTGCAGTATTTCAGCCGAGGATGGGATTTGAACCCACAACCTATCGCTTACGAAGCGATCGCTCTACCGTTGAGCTACCTCGGCGCAAATTAAAAAGACCTGCGGACGCTCTACTCCGCCAAACGGCGCGGCGGACTCGCTGCGCTCGCGTTGCCCGCCAAACAGCCGGCGGGTCCGCCTCCGGCGGAAGCTACCTCGGCGCAAGTATATTGATTATATAATGATTTCAATAGAAAATCAAAATTCCTATAGGAGAAGGGCGTGTTGCGAGGGCGGTTGGCGGCCAATTTGGCGGCACTTTATTGGCCACCAGGCAGGATACGAACCAAACTGAATACAACTAAACAGGGCAAAACCGATCGGTGGTTTTACAACTTTCAACCGGGCTGGTTTTCAGGGGGAAGGTCCCGACGTGCGCCTATTTCCGGATAATTGCCGGTACAGCAGAGAGGAGTTTCCCGTATTCGACGGGGGATTTGACTTTTAAAAGGGCAAGGCCTTTCCCGAGGTTGGAAATCCATTTCTTTCCGCGCTTCTTAACATCTTCAAAAGCGATCAGCAGGTCGCCCGTCCTGTCTTCCGCCAATACCGCGAAGAGGTTGGCCGCCTGGGCTATATCCTTTTCCGCCTTGGAATGCATTGCGATACTTCTTTCCCGGCTGATTATAAGCTTATGGAAAGCGAACCGCGCCGGGTTGGGAACGTTAACCAAGATGCCTGTACTGTTGATTATGGCCCCCTTCTCAAAACCTTCTATCAGATAATCAAGGAAAGGCAGCGGCTGGGCCGAAGTATTCAGGCTGGCTATAAACACCGGCTTTTCCGATTCTTTAGAAGCCGGGGTTAATATGTCCACCATGAGCGTGCTGCCCCTGACTTTGAAAGAAGTTGAAGGGTTCTTTGGGTTCAGGGCGGGAACCGGCAGGAACCCGAGCTGCAACTTTTCAAGCGTGTCCGGAACATTGGGCTTAAGGTCCGGAACAACAATATCTATGTGCTTTGAAGCCGCTATATCAATGTCGTGGGTCTTAACATGGGTTTCCCAATGTACGCCCAGCATATTCCCCATGACCCCGAAAGCGTGTGTGCCCACCAGAACGCTATTAAGCTGGAAGACGCCGCTGTCTGCCAGAGATTTTATTACCCGGGTAGTGGAAGAGTCTGCGGTCATGGCCCCGCCGGCTTTTATCTGGGCACAAAGCTTTTGGACATGCTCGGTATCGGGTTTCAGCAGTACTTTTTCTTCTTTGAATCTCTTGACCAGCTTATCCAAGGCGGGACTTTTCTTTCCTATATAAACCTGGTATGAAAGGCCGTTAAGGCCTGAATACTGGAAGTAGCAGTAGTTCTCCCCCTTTACCTCTTTTGTGGTAAAGCACCCTTTCAGATTGCCTATGGAGCGGCGGGCCTCTATGGCAGTGAGCTGTTCCATCAGCTCGGCATACAGGGTTTGTGTCTCAGGGGATAGTCTTCTCATAAAGAGTTATACGTAGATTATACCAATTCTACGTATAACCGCGCAGATAAATATTATGACTTGATTGCCAAAATATTACCCGTGTCAATCAGCGCCTTTGGGGGCCGCCAGCGAATAACTGGTGCTTCGTCCGCCTGCCGGGTCTTTCAGCATTATGCCTTTCGCTGCCAGGTCTGCGATGTCCCGCTGGGCGGTATTCTGCGAACAGCCGGCGATTTTGGCCAGCCGGCTTTCTGGACGAAAACCCCTACTGTCTCGCCAGGGTCACCAGCGAATGGAGTTTATCGGTAGCCGCTTTGAGGCCGTTGTGCACGGCTTCCACCTTGTCCTGCGGCCAGAGCTTTTTGTCGTCCCGCAGGAACGAGGTTTTGTCCATGCGGTTATCAAAGCGCCCGATGGGCAGATGGTATTTCTTTCCGCCTTTGGCGACGGTAATAGTGCCGGGGATTTCGCTGTTCTGCTCCAGCCATCCCATGTCGTCGCAGCCGTAATCGTTCATCATGACGTCTATCGGCACGCCGTGGTGCAGGATGGAGCCGGGGTCGTTCGGGTCGGTGCGGGCGGCGTTCTTTCTGCGCGACTCTTCCGGAGTGACCCACACATAAAGGATGACGGCGCGCTCAAGTATCTCCGGGGCCAGCTCGCCCAGCGAATACCGGTAGCCGAACGGGGTTTTCAGCGGCATAGGCGAGCCGTCCGGGCCGCCGCGCGCGGCTTCCATCACGATGGTCTTGCCGTCGAAAGACGCGGGGTAGGCGGCGTGTTTCTCGTCCAGCAGGTCGCGGGACTCTTTTTCCAGCGCCGCGGCCACCGCCGAAGAGGTTTCGGGGTCCAGGGCCGCGAGCCGCGGAGGGATCCCGGCTTTTTCGCCGGCTTTGTCTATGCGGTTCAGCAGCAGCTCGCCGGCCGAATCGGTTTTCACAGCGCTCTTCTTCATCAGGTCATAATAGTCTTCGTTCAGGATATGGATGAGCGTGCCCCAGTCCAGGGGATTTATGAACGGCTTGTCCCCGGACGCAAAGAACATCCGCGAACGCCCGAGTTTTATCAGTTCGTCGTCGATGCGGCGCAGCAGGTGCACGTAAGGGAAGTCGTCAAGCTGCAGGTTCTCGCCTATGTGGAAATCCTTTTTGAGCGAATCAGGCGGCACGCTGGTCAGATATCTCCTGACCTCTGATTTGCCCGAAGCGGGCAGGGCCAGCAAAAGCACTATGTCAAATGTTTTTTCCATATTCCCTCCAATGCATGCGCAGTCGCCGTATTAAGCGGCTAAACCGGCGGTATCCAATAATTCTAAATTATCTTCGCGCGTATTGCAAGCGCAAAGCGGATGACAGCGTCATGCCCCGCCTTTGTATATCAGGGTAGAGGGTGGGAAACGGGAGACAAAAAACGGGGAACGGAATTTTCCGCTCCCCGTTTCCCGCCAAACAGCCTGGCGCCGCGCCCGCCGGGCCGTATTGGCGGGGGTCCGTCCGCCTTAGGCGGACGTCCGCTGGATTAGCGGACGCCTCTGGCGGAAAATCCAACTTTAAACCGATGGATTATTTCTTCTTTTTCGCCTTGACCGCTTCTTTCGCCTTCGGTTTCGCTTTCGCGGCCGCCGGCTGGACTTCGACCTTTACTTCTTCCGCCTTAGTCACGATATCCAGCAGTTCCACCTCGAACACCAGCGTGGCTCCGCCGGGTATGACGCCGGGCCTGCCGTCGTCGCCGTACGCGGTGTCGGAGGGGCAGACCAGCTTGGCTTTGCCGCCGACCTTCATCAGCTGCACGCCCTCGGTCCAGCAGGGTATCACCTGGTTGAGCGGGAATTCGGCGGGGATGCCGCGGTCCACGGAAGAGTCGAAAACTTTCCCGTCCGTGAAGGCGCCGTGGTAATGGACTTTAACCTCGTCGGCAGCCTTGGGATTGGCGCCCTTGCCTTCCGTCATCGGGATATAGATGATGCCGCTGGCAAGTTTCTGCGCGCCTTTCTCCTTGGCCATCTTGTCCAGGAAGACCTTGGCTTTGTCCTTTTCGGCTTTGGCCTTGGCTTTTTCCTTTTCCATTATGACGGCCTGCTTTTTGGTCATAAAGTCGTTGAACTTGGGCCCGAAGGAATCCTCCACCTTGGCCGGGATATTTTTCAAGGCATCGCTCATGCCCATAATTATATATTTAGCTTCCCCGGCGGTGAAATTATACGGTTTAAGGCTCCTCGCCACCATCTTGTTTCCGAGGAAATAAAGGGCTTTCTGGTCTTCGGTCATCTTAACGGCCGCAGCCGGCTTGGCGGCCTTGGGGGTTCCCTTAGCCGGTTTAGCGGGTCCCGCCGCTCCGGCGAACGTAGACAGGACGCATACTAAAGTAAGCAGCGCGAGTTTATTCATATTCCGATAATCCTCCTGTAACAAACCCACATCTATAATATAATAGCAAAAATCCAATGCCTGCGCAGGCGCCGTATCAGGAGCCCTTCGACTTTGCTCAGGGTGGTGAGCCTGTCGAACCACTATGCCTATCAGACGGCCGCCCAGGCCTTAAACCGGCCTTTTTATGAAGCGGGAACTTTTTCGGAAAAATGCCGCAAAATGATATAGAATATCAATGGAACGCGGAAAAACGATGTTTCCACACGAAATTCTGGAGCCCATGAGATCAGCCGGTAAGAAATTCCTGCCCGGTGTATTGATAAGCCTTGCCTTTTTGGGGGCTATCAGCGCCATGTTCCCCTGCTCCGCCCGCGGATACTACCAGAACCCGCAGGATGAAGCCTTCATTATCAAGACTGAAGTCAGGGACTGGTACACCTACGGCTCCATCAAATACCGCATAGCCACGCAAATATCGCCGCCCGGCGCGAAGAAGGTTCTCCTAGGCGACACTCTGGATTACCGGAACATGGATAGCGCCCTCCCGCTGTTTTCGGCTGAGGTCCGGCCTTTAAAGGGCGTTGCGGTGGATTTTCAAATCGGTGACAGCCGCTTTTCAAACGGAAAAGTTTATATCCATAACTGGCTGGACGGCCCCCGCAGCGTCCTTATCTTTTACAACGAGACGGTATGGACTTCGCCCGACTACAGGGATTACGCCAAGACGCGCGCCAAAATAAACGGAACAACAAGGCTTTACTCCGCCGACGCCTATTTCCGCGTCTATAAAACCGCCGCGCGCGCGCTGCGGGATAAATACGATCTGCAGCACACCCTTGAGCTTTTTACCGGCTACAGCTGGTACGAAGACAGAATCAGAATCACGGACGGCTATACCCTGCTGTCCGTTGACATCTTCGATCCTGACATCTTCGGTCCCCCCCCTTCGATCGGCCCTATAGCGGGGCTGAACTCCGTTTATAATATGACCTGGCAGGGCTGGCGCGCAGGCTTCAGGGAACAAACCAGGCTTTCCAGTATCTGGACAATAAACGCGAAGTTCGCTTTCGGCCCCACCATGTCATACAGGGGACAAGGCTTCTGGAACCTTGGCGCCTATTATTCTGACAGCTTCAGCTTCCGGCACACCGTTACCGGCCAGGTATTGGAGTTATCCGCCTTCGCTGAATGGTCCTTCTGGAAGCGGTTCCAGCTTAAAGCCGGATACCTGGGCTGGTTTTACAGGATCACCTCAGGCACTCAAAAAACTTATTACGCCAACGGCACACAGTCAGAAGCGCAAATCATGGACCTGAACGCCGCCCGCAAAGGTTTTTTCCTCGCTCTTTCCTGGAAATTTTAACCAACTTAATCAGAGCATCGGCAGGCTTGTTTTTCTTCTCGCTGGAAAAGCCGTTTCTATGCGCTCAATATCCCGCTCCGTCAGCGTCAGCGCTTCAGCTTGAATGTTTTCAATGACGTGGCGGATATTTGATGATTTCGGGATAGCAAAGACTCCCTTGCAACGTATCAGGAAGTTCAAAGCTATCTGGCACGGAGCGGCATTTGAGGCCGCCGCTATCCCGGCCAGCGCCGGGTCCGAGGCCAGGCTCCCTTCGCCCAGGGGACTGTAGGCAACCACCGGGATGCCGTGTGCGGCGCACCACGGCAGGACTTCGAACTCCGCAGCCCGCTCTTTTAGATGGTAAAGGACCTGGTTGCAGGCGATCCTGCCCGGTCCCGCAATACGAATTGCCTCCTCCAGGTCTTTCACGTCGAAATTGCTGACGCCGAAAGCTCTAATCTTACCGTCCTGCAATAGCTTGTCGAATGCCCGGAAAGTTTCTTCTAAAGGCGCCCGCTCCCGCCAGTGCAGAAGATAGACGTCTATATGGTCCGTGGCGAGGTTTTTCAGGCTGCGCTCGCACGCCAGCAGGGTATTCGCGAAGGAGGCGTTGCAGGGCAGCACCTTGGAAACCAGAAAGACGCGGTCGCGCATGCCCCGTATGGCTTTGCCCACAATGCGCTCCACCCCGCCGTTGCCGTACATCTCGGCCGTGTCGATGTGATTGGCGCCTTCCTCTATCCCGCGCCGCAGGGCGGCCGCCGCCGCGCGCTCGTCGGCTTCCAGCCGCCAGGTTCCCAGGCCGACGGCCGAGAACAGCATGCCCGTGGGGCCGAAGGCGCGTCCGCCGGCCGCCCCGCGGGCTTCGCCGCCGCTGCTTTTGTTATCCGCTCCGTGTTCCGCCATAATAAAACGCCGCGCTATTTTTTTTCGCGCCACATGGAAATCGGGGCGCCGCAGAACCCGCATTTCCCTTTTTTCACGTTGTTTTCCATGACCATGAACTGAATCCTTTTTATGACCACTTTTCCGCATTTGGGACAGCTGGTGCTGTTGTGCCGATGCCCCGGCACGTTTCCCACGTAAACGTAATTTAAGCCCGCTTTTTTGGCTATGTCATAGGCCCTCTCCAGAGTCTTTATGGGCGTGGGCGGAATGCCGGTAAGCAGGTACGCGGGGCCGAACCTGGTAAAATGGACGGGCACATCCGGCCCGGCCTCCTTTTTTATCCATTCGCACATCTTCTTTATATCTTCGGGGTCGTCGTTCAGCGTTGGAATGATAAGGTTCACTATTTCAAGCCATTTGCCCCGCTGTTTCACCAGTTTTATGGTTTTTTTCACGGGCTCAAGTTCAGCGGAGCATGTTTCGTTATAGAACTTTTCGGTAAAGCCCTTGAGGTCTATTTTTATCGCGTCTATGACCGTAAGCAGCTTTTTCAGCGGTTCCGGATTTATGTAGCCGTTGGACACGACGGCGGTTTTCAGCCCCTTTTCACGGGCGAGTTTCGCTATGTCGTACATGTATTCGTAGTACGAGATCGGTTCGGTGAAGGTGAAGCATATTGAATATGCCTTTTCTTTCAACGCCAGGGCCACCACTTCCTCCGGCGAAGCCGGCTGATACGGCACCTCCTCCACCGCCTTCTGGGAAATGCTCCAGTTCTGGCAGTATTTGCACCTTAAGTTGCAGCCCGCCGCCGCTATCACAAAACGCGTGTGGCCGGGGTTGAAGTGATATAACGGGGCCTTTTCTATAGGCTCAAGGCCCATGGTGCAGGGTTTGCCGTAGGTCAGCGAATAAAGGGTTCCGCCGCGGTTTTCGCGGTTGCGGCAAAAGCCCCTTTTCCCCTCCGGGATCATGCACCGCCTCGGGCACAGCCCGCAGGCGGCCGTTTTGTTTCCGAGTTTCTGATAGAACATCGCCTCCCCGGGGGTTTTCTTCTTTTCCTTCCCCGGTTCGGCGGTCGTAATAAAGCCCGCCGCCGCGATAACCGCCGGCAAAATACATAAAAACAAAACCTTTTTCATGCGTCACTCCTTGTGAAGCCCGGCGGAGGCCGGGGAAAATTTACCGGCCGCCACAAGCGCGAGACTGCTGAGCTTTATAATCGCAACCGCCAGGCAGGCCCCGTTCAGGCCCAGAACGGGAAGCAGAAAAATCCCTCCCGCGATGCCGCCCGCCCAGCCGCCCAGCAGGTCAAGGCCGTAAAGCAGGCCGACGGCGCCGCCCTGCCGGGGACGGGCGCTTAACTGCGCCTCGCAGGCGGCGGGGAACTGCGCCCCGGTAAGGAACCCGGAAACCAGGCATAACGCCAAAAACGCCCCTTTAAGCGCAAACTGTCCGGCCGCCGCATTGGAAAGGAATTGAAGAAAGGCCAGCGCGGCGGGTAAAAGGCAGGAGAACAGCACGAGGGCGGCTTCAAGCCCGGCGAAGACAAAACCGGCTTTGCCCGTCCGCCGGATAAGCCGCGCCGCGAGCCCGCTTCCCAAAGCGATGCCCCCCATGAAAAAGGCCGTTAAAACGCCTATCCAATGGAAAACATAGCCGTAAAGGGCCTGAAACGCGAAGAGCAGGACCAGGTTGTAAATCATCCCGGAAAATCCGGTGAAGCAGATGGCGACCGGGACCGCCGCCCCGGACAGATTAAACCGCGCATGAAACAGGATTAGGACGAGCGCAAAAAGCCCGGCGGACAGCGCGATCCATTTCAGGCTTAAGCCTTCCAGCCATTCCAGCAGCCCGGCCGCGCGCGGCGAAACCATCGAACTCCAGTAGATCAGGCTGTGGTAAACCGCTTTCGGCGAAAAATCACGGTTCTGTTTTTCTTTCCCGCCCCGCGACGAGACGGCGTTTTCGAACCACTTGCCCCGTCCCGGATTAAGGCGGTAGGCGAGATGCGGCGCGGTTATAAGGCCGGCCTTTATTCCGCGCGCCGCGAACCTGCCGGCGAGGATCCCGGCATCGGCGCGCAGGACTTCGTCCGAAGCGGACGCCAGGAAAAGGTTGAATTCGCCCGGGATAACCTTAACATGCGTGAACACGCTTTTAAGGGTGTTGAGGACGCAGTTATTGAGCTTTGCCAAGCGGCCGTCTATATAACCAAGCGAGCCGCCCGGCAGGGTTAAGGCCAGTATCCCGCCGGGATTGAGCCTGTCTTTTGCCAGGGCGTAAAATTCGCGGGTGAAAAGCCTGTTGGCCTGAAGGTCGGAGGGGTTGGGGCTGCCCACTATTACAGCGTCATAACGACGTACGGCGCGCCGCGCGAACAGCCTGCCGTCCACGCGGCTGGTATTTACCCGCGTGTCGGACAGCTCCGCTTCGGTCAGCCGGGTGGGGAACGCCGCGACCGCCTCCAGCAGAAGGGGATTTAACTCGGCATAATCCAGCCGCTCCAGCGGATGTTTAAGCAGTTCGTTGAGCAGCCCCCCCGCCCCGCCGCCCAGCACAAGCGCGGTTTTGGGGGCGGGATGGGCCAGAAGCGCGAAATGCGCGAATTCCTCGACGAAGGTTATATCCGGAACGGGGGCGGTGATTACGGGGCTGCCGTCGGAGATGAACGAATATTGCCCGTCCCTTTCAACCCCGGTTATATTGCCGTAGCTGGAATTGCGGTAATAGACCACATTTTGCCCGCTCCATTGCCGCCGGACCGACTGCCGGTGGATTTTTCCGGCCGCCCCGCCGAATTCCATATAGCCCAAAACCGCGGCGCCGATCAGGGCGGCCGCCGCGGCCGGCAGATATTTTTTCCCGGTCAGGCCGGGCGTTAAAAGCGCGGCGCAGACGATAAAATTGACCAGGCTTACGCCGGCCGCTATTTCAAACGAGTTAAACACCGGAATCAGAAACCAGGTAAGTACGATCCCCCCGAGCATGGTCCCCAGGGTCTCATAGGAATAAACGCGCCCCGCGCCGGCCGCCTCACGGGAACAGCCGTCCCCCGCGCCGCCGGCTTCGAGGGACAAAGCCGCCGCCCCGGGCCGCATCCGGGAATAGAGCTTGCAGGCGAAAACAAACAGCGCCCCGTGGGTTACGCTTACGGGGGCCAGGAGGACAAAGGAGGAATACGTCATCTGCCAGATGTCCAGGGCTTCGCCCGGCATCGCGCCGAGCGCGGTTTTAAGCAGCCTGGCCCCGTAAACCGACAGGGGCAGAAAAACGGAGAAAAGCATCTGGAGCGCCGCGAAAGACAAGAGCTTTTCACGCGCCTTATCTATGTATTTGCCCGAAAAAACCGCCCCGAAAGCCTCCAGGATAAGCCAGTTCGCGAGTATTATCCCTATTGAAATCTCGTTGCCCGAAAAGACCACCAGCAGTTCCCGCAGGAGGATCAGCTGGGCCGCAAACCCGCTTATGCCCATTATGACAATGGCAAAAACGAACAGGGGTTTTAAAAAACCCCGTTCGGATCCGGCTGATGAATTAACAGAAGAAACTTTATTCTCCATATGCCGAAATATCGGTATTTGTGAAGCGCCCGCGCAGAATAGTATACCAATTTGTATGTCTTTTGACCTTTCCCGCCGGTGCGGTAATTTACTAGAATTGGAAAATGAAAATCGTTTCCGGCGGACAGACGGGGGTTGACCGCGCGGCATTGGATGCCGCCATGCGCCTCGGCCTCGAGCGCGGCGGTTTTGTTCCCAAAGGGAGGCTCGCGGAAGACGGACGCATCCCGGACAACTACCCCGTTGAGGAATGCGCGGGAGAGGATTACCCGGCGAGGACCAGGCGGAACGCGCTTGAATCGGACGCGACTCTTATTTTCAACATCGGAGAGCTTGCGGGAGGAACGCTTTATACGGCGGAAGTCTGCCGGCTGCACGGGAAGCCTTTCTTTCTGGCGCAGCTTGAAAAATCCCGGCCCCGCGACGCCGCAAAACAGGCGCTTGAGTTTTTGCGGACGCACAGGCCGCGGGTTTTAAATGTGGCCGGACCCCGCGAATCCAAATCTCCGGGCATTTACAGGGCAAGCCTGAAAATCCTGCTGTATGTTTTTGCTTCCCTGCCGCGCCTTGCCGGCGAATAAGGCGCCCGCCGCCGATCACAATGCCGGCGGATTCCGCGCTCCAAATATGTTCCAATTATATCGGACGCGACATGGGGAGAAACGGAAGTTCCGAATCAGGTTCAATCTCTCACCCTTCGGTTTTCTTATCATAATCTTTCCAGCTCCCGTTCAAGGATCTCCGGAAACCGTGAAATAAGCGCCCCTTGGCTGCGCGGAAGAAACTGTTTCAGCTCGTTTTTCACCGCTTTCGGGTTTAAGCCCCGTACGCATTTTATAAGCCCTGTTTTTTGGGCCGCTATTTCCGCCACGCCCAGCCGGTTTCGCAAAAGATAGTAAATATCAAAAAAGTCGCGCGGTTTTTCCCTGCGGAACAGCGCCTCCAGCTTCTCCGAGGCCATATCGGCAGCGGGCAGCGCCCGAACGGAATACGGCAGCCAGAGAGGCGTGCCTACCAGAACCGTTTCAGAAAGCGGCGCCCCCCCCGCGCGGAGCGAGATATTCCACTCAACCCGGACGGGCCAATCGTGAACCCTGGCCTCCATCAGCGCGAACCAGCCGCCGCTTGTCTTATTTGATTCAAGCGTCTTAAACTCCAGGCCGGCTCTGGAAGCCTCTTTTACCGCCAGTTCCACGTATCTTCCGGAGTGAAAAGCCTTCGCCCAGCCTGTAAAATCCAAATCCTCGGAGAACCTGGGGCTTTGGCGCAGCAGCCGCAGGGCGGCGCCGCCTTTAAAAGCCAGCTTTATGTCCTCGTCGGCCCCATACAGGGCGGAGAGCAGCACATGCTGCGCGTATTCGCGCGCAATATTGAATTCCTGCGTCCGCCACTTAACGCTCAAGTCTTCTATCAGCGATTTTGAAATCATGCCGGTACCAGTCCAGAAGTTTTTTATTGCCGAAATCCTTAAGGCGGGCCTCAAGCAGGCGCGCATCCGCGCCCCGGAGGCTCAGGCGGCTATTGGGCGTCTCTTTTTTTAGGAACACAAAATAAAGATAATCCGCCAGGGCTTTCTCCTTTTCAGCCAGCAGCACGGTTTCCCCGTTTATCTCCGCGCCTTTATACCAGCCGAAAGCGCCGCGTTTTATTGTGCGGTATATACAGGTTGTCCCGTCAGCTTCAAATTCGCGGGTGCTTTTTGTGGTTATTGAGGTAACGGCGTAAACGGATTCCGGTATAAAGCCGTAATAAGAAAGAGCCGAGGCCAGTGAAATATAGGAAGGCGCGTAAAGCCGGTTGGCGATGCCCCATTTTGACGGCATCCGGGTTTTTACGGCGTAAAGGCCGCGTTTAAGGCGGCACAGCAGTCCCCGGCGGGTATAGCGGATAAGCAGGAATTTGGCCGCCACGTCCCCAAAACCGGTTACCTGGCGGAATTCCCTGGCGGTAAAGAGCCGGAAACCGCCTTCGCGCAGCCTGGATTCTATTTCAAACCATTTCATATAAGTAGCAATACTGCTACTTATGTAGAATACATGATAAAACAAGCAAAGTCAAGGGGTTACCGGGTATCGCTCTGGAGTTGGCGACAGGAAAAATGGATATAGACAGCCTTGGGGAAAGGCTGAAGGATGAGGGGCGGAAGGGAAACAGCGGGGCGGCCGGATGAAGAAGGGTTTTTTTAAGCAAATTCCGCACTGTCTGAACCGCAGAGGGCTTATGGTTTAGCGGAAAATCAAAAGCCCATGAAATAATCATGGGCTTTTGGTTGCGGGGGCTGGATTCGAACCAGCGACCTCAAGGTTATGGGCCTTGCGAGCTACCAGGCTGCTCTACCCCGCATGATTAGTATAGCACAAGGCAAAGGCAATATGCAAATGCTATCTCCCGACGATAAATGCCTGTTTTGGATCTTTCAGATTGTGCGTTCGAATGCAAAACAGTGATCGGCTATATGATGGTGATCGGATTAGTGATCGGTCGGTTTGCCATGAAACTCCAGGAATTGATACCGTATGATACCTACTGATTAACTAACCCCTATGTGGCGCAGCGTTGTCTGGAATTAGCAGCCTGAATTGGATTTGGGCTAAATTATCGGGAGAGGGTCAGTCGCGCAGGGAGCCGCTTGGCCATCATCTTACTAACTTTCCACTACTGCCCTTTATTTTATGCTGAACAGACGCTTAAACCAGCCCGTCAATCCCCGGGAATGCTGCGGGCACTTTTTAACCGGCTCCGTGCCGGCCAGGAATATTTCGGTCCTGCGTTCCGGGCAGCCGGCCACGGCAAGGAGCCCGCTGGCCGGGTCTATTTTCACCGAGCTCAGCCCTTCGGCCGGAGTTGTAAACTTTCCCGCCGGCTGGCCGCCTAATGCGGTTTTCATGAACGCGGCCCAAAGAGGCAGCGCGTCAGTGGCCCCGACCGCCCCGACCGCGCGGTTTGAATCGTCGCCGGCCCAGACGCCGGCTAGAAGCCGCGGCGTGTAACCGATAAACCAGGCGTCGCGCCCCCCATTTGTGGTACCGGTCTTTCCCGCCGCAGACAATACCCAACCGTAAACCCGGCCAAGGACAGCGGCGGTACCTTCGCGAACCACGCTCTCCAGCAGGGAGGTCATCAGGGAGGCCAGCGCGGGTTGTATGACCGGCGTCCTCTGCCAGCCCCCGTATTCCAGCAAGTTACCCCGGGCGTCCTCTACCGCGGTTATCAGCACGGGCTCCACCCTGAACCCCCCGTTGGCAAAAGGAGCATAGGCGGCGGTCAGCTCAAGCAGATTTACTTCCGATGCTCCCAGCGCAACGGCCAGACTGTTTTCCAACGGACTTTTAACGCCGAGTCGCCCGGCGAAAGCGGTTATTTTGGGTAGGCCCACGCGCCCCGCCAGATCCAGCGTAGCCGAATTTAGCGAACGGGCCAGCGCCATGCGCAGCGTAGAGGTGCCGTAATAAACGCCGCCGTAGTTGTGAGGGTCCCAGCGCGCTCCGCCGGGATTATGGTACCGCCTGGGGGAGTCTTCCAACAGGGTGGCAGGGGTAAAACCGGCCTCCAGCGCCGCACCGTACACAAATGGTTTGAAGGCGCTGCCCGGTTGCCGCTGCGCCTGGGTGGCCCGGTTGAACTGCGACCTGCCGTAAGCCTTGCCCCCGACCAGGGCCAGCACCGCACCGCTGTCCGGGTCTATCGCGGCCAGCGCGGCCTCAAAGCGGGCTTGCCTGACAGCCTCCGAGGCCGCGGCCTGAAGCTCGGTGTCCAGTGTGGTGTAAACAGCAAGTCCGAAACGGAACACTTCGTCTTCATCGTGCCGCTGCATCAGGCGGCGCACCACCTCGGCTGTGAAATAAGCGTTATCGTCTTTTTCAGGGCGGTACGGGAGTTCTGCCAGGGTCAGCGGTTCAGCCTCGGCGCCCGCCCGTTCCGAGAGGGTGATCATCCCCTCCGCAAACATGCGGGAAAGCGCATAGCTCCGCCGCGCCAGCGCAACGCTCGCATCACGCCGCGGGTTATAGCGGTAAGGGGAACTGATAATCCCCGCCAGCATGGCGCACTCGGCCAGGCTCAGCCCTGCCGGCTCCTTTCCGAAATAGAACTTGCCGGCGGACCTGACGCCGGCCACGCTGACGTGGCCGTCCTGCCCCAGATATATCTGGTTGAGATAGAGAACCAGTATTTCCTGCTTGGTGTAGCGCCTTTCAAGGTAAACCGCCAGGAAAGCTTCGGCCAGTTTCCGGCGCAGCGTGCGGCGCGGGGTCAAAAAAATATTTTTGGCGAGCTGCTGCGTTATAGTGCTGCCGCCCCAGAGTCCGCGGCGCGTAAGGTTACGCCAAAGCGCCCCGGCTGTGGCTTTAAAATCCACGCCGTGGTGCCGCATGAACCGCTTGTCTTCCACAGCTATCACTGCAAAGCGCAGTCTTTCGGGGATGTCAGCCGCTTCCGCCGGCTCGCGCCGCACTTTATTTGGCCCGGAAAGTTCCGCGGCCAGTTCCGGCTCCAGCAGAACGCTGACGGTCTCAGCGCCGGTGGTTACGCGTATTTCCCAGCCGTCCCTTCCATATTCAAGCTCGGCTTCAAACGGCTCCTGCCGCGCCGAAGGCGTGCGGAAGCCGCGCAGGGACACGGTCAAAATGGGCGGTTGCCAGGAATACTCGCCGGGAACCGACGGCTTTTCCAGAGCGCGGTAACCCAGCCTGCCAAGCCGTCGGAGCAGCGAACCGGGAGGAGTGAAACCGCCGGTCCTCACCTCAAAAGGCGCGCTGTATATCCTGGTGGGAAAGGCTTCGCCGAGACCGCCCGGCGCCAGGCGGGAAAGCTTATATTCGGCCAGCAAAGACAGGCAGACCGCTGAGACCAGCACAGCCGCAAAAGCCGCTAAAAAAATACGTATCTTATTCTTTTTGGTCATTTTCCGTTGTTTCGCCGAGAGTATATGAACAACTCCCTGGGTCTGGTGACCATATACCGGGAGGGAATAATAAAAAGGGGACAGCGGGCTTAACTCCCCGTACGGTATCAACGCAAACCGCTGTCCCCGTATTTTATGGCTGCCGCGAAGATTTAGCGCTTGCCGCCCTTTTCAGGCTTTTGCGGGCGTTCCATCTTTTCATGCTTCTGCATCTTTTTTCCCTTCATGCCCTTTTCGCCTTCGGCCTTTTTATCTTTTATAGCCTTGGCAGCCTTCTCCCGCTTGCGCACTTCGGCGGCCATCTTATGGATCTTGCTTTGCACGGAACCGAGCTTCAGACCGAGGTCCTTGGCTATCTTACCCCAGCCCATGACGGGCGGCCCCTGGCGCAGCGCCATTATCTTATCCACGTTGGCGTCCGTAATGCCGCCGGGGAGGCCCTGGGCCAGGCCCAGCGCTATGGAGATCTCGCCGTAGCCCATATTCTTGTCGCACAGGCCCTGCACGCGGGCGTCGGCCACGCCGAACCTCGCTTTTATCTTATCGGTCACGCGCTGCCGCCCTTCGGGTTCTGTGGCGCTTTTGTCCAGCTCACCGGCGCTTGTCTCCAGCTTCTTCTCTTCTTTGTCTTTTTTCTGCGCGAAGGCGGGCATCGCCGCCGCGCACAGGAAGAGTCCCGCGAACATCAACTGCACTTTATTGTTTTTCATTTATTTCTCCTTATGTTCCTGCCCCTGGTAATTCCGTTAAAACCTTCGGCTGAAACCGGCGCTTAAACCGATATCAGGACTGCCGTCGGACAGGCCCAGCGTCAGCCCGCCCGAAAACTGAAGCCCGTCCGGCGCGCTGTAAGACAGCGTGCCGCTGACGCTGCGCGGGTCCGCGTTGCCGTCGACTATGGCGCTTTGTGTCTGGTAAAACACCGTCAGGCCCAGGTCGCTGCGCAGCGTTTTGTAAAAGCCTATGTCCAGTGAAACCTGGTTATTGAAATCAACGCCGTCAGGATCGCCGATTATCGTAAAGTACCCGGCGGCCAGCAGGGACCAGTCCGGATTGATCTCCTTTGCGAACTCAAGCCCCACCCCCTCGTCCATTTCGCCGGTGCCCAGCCCCTTATTTTCGTTTGCGGTGGGCAGTTTCAGCTTGCCGGACAGTCCCAGGCCGAAGGACTTCGGTCCGTCACGCTTCAGCGTATAGGCGCCGCGCAGCATTATATCTCCAAGGCCGGATTCCGAGGTGGTTCCCGCGGACGCGGCCCCCTTTCCCTTGCCTACCTGCACCGGCTTGCCGCCCACCCAGGTTACCTGCCCCGCCGAGCTTTGGCGCAGATACGGCGCCGTTACGGACAGGTCAGCGTTGCTGTAGCAGCGTTTCAGCGTGAAAGGTATATAGACGGAATTAGTGCGGTCCGGTGTTCCGTATTTGCCGGTATCATAATTGACCGAAGAGCTGAATTTCCAGTCCGTTTCCCGGGCGGCCTCCGGCAGGGGCTCCGCGCTGACGATCGCCGTCGAGAACATGCAAACCAAAGCCAATAGTGTTTTCATGGATTTACTTCCCCGGCAGGACTTCTGCCCAGTGGCCTATCTGTATAGTACTCTGGCCGATATACGGAATTATACTCGGGGTTATAAGTAATATTCACGCGGTTGCGGGCCTGGCGGCAGCCCTCCCTTCAGGGGCGGTCAGAGTACACCACCTGTCGCCGTCCTTGTAAACGGCGGCATTATAAAGCACGTCGGTGATCCGGCCCGTGGTGTGGCGGATGGCGAGCGGATAGTCCCGCACGAAGCCTTCGGAGAAAACCTTCTGCTAGCCGGCGCGCGCCTTGTCCGGCTCGGTGAAGTAATCAGAGAAGTCGCGCCCGATGAGCTTCTCCCGCGCGACGCCGGTCACCTGCACGGAGGCTTCATTCACGTCGGTGATTATGCCCTGCGCGCTGATGGTGACCACCCTCAGGTCCTGGTCCAGAATGAGCAAGGGCTCACGTACAGTATTGATGATGCTCTCAGCGTATTCCTGTAATTTGGTTGCTTTTTTTCCCCAGAGCATTTTCTTGTCTCCTACGAGTTCCCGCGAGGTATTCTCTTACCGTATTTATAATACAAAAAAGCGGCGCCCAGGCACGGATTCAGCGCCGGATTATCCGGGGTTTGCGCGGCGCCGTGGAATTGTCCGGGATAACGGTCAGGTATATGCGGCCGAGCTCCCGGCCGTCGGAGGTGACTATCTCCACCCGCCAGCGGCCCGGGGCGTAGTTTTTTTTATATGTGAAACCGCGCCAGCCTCCGTCGCGGCCGCCGGCAATATCGAGAGGGATGGCGTCAGGCTCGCCCCAGCCCTCAGGGGTGCGTTGCCGCCAGCGCACGGCCAGACGCTCCGCGAAATTCGTGGGCGAAAAGACCACGACCCAGCAAAAAACCGTGTCGCCGGGCCGCGCCAGGAAGGTCTGGTCCCCGCGCTGCCAGAACTTCAAGCGGGGACGCATCGAGCTCAGCGCAAAACTGTCGCCCTGGCGGGTCACTTCGTGGTAGACCCCGATTTCGGACAGCGAAAGCGGCACCGGCGGGATTACCTTGGCGAAATAGAGAACCGAGAAGAGGACCGCTACCGCGGCGAACGGATACACCGCGTGCCTGCGCACCGACAGCCATTGGCCCGGCAAACGCCTGTAAAGCCAGTAAGCGAGCCCCGCCGCGCATAGGGACGCGCCTGCGATGGAGCCCAGGAAGGGCAGCGCGCCTATGCGGCCCATCAGCATTGGCGCCAGGTAGGTAAACTAGGAAAGGAGGCACAGGCTTAACATCGTCATGCGCAGCAGCGGCCCGGAACTCTTGAACGGCTTCAACTCGTTGACCGCCAGTAAGCCTAACAGGGCGAGCAGGAACAGCAGGGAAGTGCCCAGCGAGGCGCTCTTGAAATAGAAAAGCGTGTAGATGTTAAGGAGCGTCCCCAGCATGAAGTGGGTGGCTCCAACGTGGTAGCGCCAGGCGGTACTAAGGCGCGGCGGAGGCGTGAACCTGCCGTGGGCCTGGCTAAGTTCCAGCCCTATAAAGAAACCGCACAGCGACAGGTAAGTTGCCTGGTGGATGACGTTGTGCAGCCTGTCTATGCGTCCTACCGCGAGTATATCGAAGAGGAAGCCGGCCGCAAACAGGCCCGCAGTGCAGGCCGGTTCATGGGCCTCGTAGAATTTTTTAATGCGCTCCAGCATAACAGCATACCCGGCCCGGCTTTCAGCGCGCCTTATCCCCGGCCGGCGCGGCCGGGGAGTCCTTCTCCACGGGCAGAGAAAAATAGAAACAGGCGTTTTTGCCGGGCTCGTTTTTAACTTCCAGGGAGCTGCCGTGCAGCAGCAGCATATCGTTGCAGATCTTAAGCCCGAGCCCGAAGCCCTCGGCGGAGGCCTGGCCTTCGCCGGTCCTGAAAAACTCGGTCTTTATCCTCTTCAGGTCGTCGTCGGAGATGCCGCGGCAGGTATTCTCTATCTGAAAGGTTATGTGCCCGGCTTTTTCGGGCGCCAGCCTGACCGTTATCAGGCCGCCTTCCGGGGTGTACTTGACCGCGTTGCCTACCAGGTTGGAGAGCACCAGCGCCATAGCCTCCTGGTCGGCGTTCACGATGAACGGCTCCTTCGTCATATCAAGAGTAAAAGAAATTTTCTTATTGCGCATCAGCTCTTCCATTACCGATACGGAGGCGGCCACCATGTCGCACAGCGCCAGCGGCTTCATTTCTGTTTTGAACCTGCCGGCCTCCATCCTGGCCTCGTTCAGGATGTTCTTTACATAGTTCTTCAGGGATTTCCGTTCATCGGCCAGGGTGCGGTACAGGCCCACGCGCGAAGCGTCCGTTTTTTTAGGCTCGGTTTCCTCCAGAAGAAAAATGACGGCGTCGATGACCGTAAGCGCGTTGTTGAATTCATGGCTGACCAGGTGCACCATGGCCGATTTTAACGCGGATAACTTTTGCTCTTTACGCATCAGCGATCTTATCACCAGGAGCAGCCCGGCAGCTCCCAACGCCGCCAGCAGGATAAACATGAGCTTCTGGGTGGTCGCAGCCAGGCGGTATTTTATGGTCTCGCTGTTGATCGCCACGGCGATAGTGCCATGCCGCCTCTTACCCGTGGTGATGGGTTCCGAAAAATAAAAATATTCAAGGGCGTCAGCGCCCTTAAATACCTGCATCAGGGGAACCCGGGAGTTCCTTGCTGCGGCCGCTTCGCGGCTTTCATCCTTCCGTCCAATTTTATCAGAATCGGAGTGAGAACGTATTTTACCGGACTGGTCGGCCACCACGGCATATTTTATGACCTTGTCCAGCATCAGGGTGTTCACCATGAAGTGCATCGCGAACAGGTCTTCCCTGGGGAACATCGATTTGCTGGCCATGCGCGAGGAGATTGCGGTGCGCAGGCGCATATCCTCGAAGACGTCGTTCCTGGCGCCCTCAAGTATAAGACCGGCGGTCGCGAGTATGACCAGGAACACCAGCGAGGAAAAAACAAGGGAGACGTTTAGAACGGCCTCCCTCAACCTTTTTGTTTTCATGATCTTTATGCCGACTGCGGGAACTTATCTGCTCCCGGCAGCGCTCTTTATCTTTTTACGCAGCGCCGCGGCTGGCTGATAGGAGGGGTGTATGGCTGATATTTCGTCAAGGAATTTGAGGGCTGCGCCCATGTCATTGCCGCTGTAGGAACCTACCGCCTTGTAATACAGGCTCTCCACTTTGTTAACGTCCTCCTGTGAAATACTGGGCGCCGCCGCTTTTATCACCGCTGGCGCGGGCGGCGGGCTTTTGCGGGCCGGCTGGGCGCAGGCGCAAAACAAGAACGCGGCAATAACCGTGAATAGATATTTATTGGGACGCATAGTGGTCCTTACTCTGGCCGCGACAAAACCCACAAATGTTTTGAATACGGGGCTGCAGCCCCCTACAGCAGCACCCTGAACCCGATGGCTGCGTTCAACCTGAACTCCGTATCCGGAAGGAGGTCCAGGATCGGCGCAATTTCGGCAAAAATGGTAAAGCGCTCGTCCTTAAAGAAATACTGCAGGCCTACAGGGAACCTGGCCCCGACCAGGGACTTATCCTTCAGTTTCACCCTGGCCCCGAGGCCGTAATAAAGCGGCAGCCTGCCTTTTTCCACCTTGAACACGTCGTTACGGAACCAGAGGTAATCGGAGTGCAGGCTCAGGCTCTTTTCACCGGAAAAAGACCAGGCGGCCGCGGCGTCCACCGCCTTATTGCCCCCAAGATTCTGTTTCGCGCTTATTCCGGTCGGCTCGCCGACGATCAGGCCCAACTCGTACTTATTCCCTGCGGAACAAAAAGAAGGGTACAAAAGAACAGCCGCCGCTAACAGCCATGCGTTTTTCATGATTTTCCCTCACATACTCCGCAGGATACCACTATACGTAATTGTACTAATTTTTCACGCCCGCCTTCGTGTATATCTTTGGCAGCCAAAGCCGCAGCAACGCCAGGTTCTGGAAGGATGTCCTGTGCTATGGGGGTAAGGCTTCGATTCGTCGGAAAGTGATCTGGTGAGAATGGTGATCGTTTTGGTGATCGGTTCCAGGTCTGTCTAGGGACTACTCCTGATTCGCCAGGAGAATAAAAAAGCACGACTCTCGTCGTGCTGATGCATTGTGACATGTACTGGTTTCGCCCCCGAACTGCCTTGCGAGCTACCAGGCTGCTCTACCCCGCAGATATAGTATAGCAGAAAAATGCGGGAAAGGCAAAAAAAAGCGCGTGGCGAAACTGTGATTCATTCGTAAAAAGTCCCAAATGGTAGCCGTCCGCCTTAGGCGGACGCAGGCTAAAGTCTGCGGCTACAACGGATTAAAAAGCAATAATTTTTTAAAAATGGACTTTTTACGAGAGAGTCAACTGTAACCAGTGACCGGTAATCAGTAATCGGCAATTAGAGTACGAGGGTTCGGACTTCTGCGACTGGTTACCGGTGACCGGTTACTGGTTACTTCTGCACTTCAAGCGTGTCTATCACCTGGCCGTCCTTGTTATAAACGTTCATCGTGAGGTTTTTTTCTTTTATCTCTATGTGGGCGAAGTGATAGACCGGCAGGAATTTCTCGGACCAGTCTTCGTTGGCGCGCTGGAAATATAAAATCTGCCCTCCGCCGCCGAGCGTGATATAAACAATGCCTTCTTCGTCGTCCGGCATGCCGTCCTTCACGGGCCTGGTCCTTTCATAATTATGGTCGTGGCCCTGGAAAACCAGGTCCACCTTATATTTTTGGAAGAGCGGCTCGAGCGTAGTCCTCTGCGCCTCTATCACGCCGTGCGCGCCTGTGGAATAGACGGGTTCATGCAGAATGACGAATTTCCAGGTCTTTTTGGTCTTTGAAAGGAAGCGCTCAAGCCATTTATATTGCCTTGTGCCTTTATCCAGAGGCTGGGCCCATTTGGCGCCGTTAAAATAATTGGTGTCCAGCACAAAGAATCTGGCGTCCCCTTCGTCAAAGTAATAATAGTACGGCGGCCGGCCGGTCAGCGGCATGGAATGAAAGGGAATATAGTTTTCCCTCAGGAATCTTTTGCTTTCGTTCCTCTTGCCGTAATCATGGTTGCCCAGAGTCAGGAAGAACGGCTGCCTGGCGAGCATTTTTTTATAAGGCTCAAAATATCGCATATCCGCGTCGGCATCCAGCCCCCCCTCCACCATATCCCCCATATGCACGACGAAATCCGGATCGAACTTTTCCATTTGCGCGGCAAGTTCCAGCTGTTCCTCGGACCCGGAACCGGAATCGCCGAAGGCCAGAAAATTAAAATAAGGCTTATCGCCGCCACGGAAGGTCTTAAAAGTGTTTTCCTCGGCTTTATAGACGCCGGTGCTGACGGAGTCGGGCAGATAGATCCTGTAACAATGGGTGGT
This sequence comes from Elusimicrobiota bacterium, assembly GCA_018829985.1. Classification (GTDB taxonomy): domain Bacteria; phylum Elusimicrobiota; class Elusimicrobia; order Elusimicrobiales; family UBA9959; genus JAHJSU01. The sequence goes on from JAHJSU010000063.1 coordinate 24,276, forward strand.
ATCGCTCAAAAGCCCGAAAAGGCCTATCGCGTGTTCTTTTACTTCGGGCGAGAGGGTCATGAACCGTTCGCAGTCCGGCCAGGCCCCGTATGAGAGCCAGGCCGCCGTGTCCACGTCGGTCCGGAAACGCACCGTGACCATGTTCACGGTCATATTCTCAAGGTAAGGTCCCCGAACGATCTCGGCCGCGCCGGCCGGGGAGCCGGCGCAAGCCAGCAGGCAAGTAGTAAGGATTAAGGAGTAAGGATTAAGTATTGGGTTCTTTATAAGTCGCATATCTTACTACTTACTACTTAATCCTGGTTTTTTTATAACTGCTCAGCAGTAATACATGGAACGCAGATGACGCAGATGAATATGATGGACGCAGATCATGTTTAATCATAAAAATCGTTACTACTCAGCCACAAAGTCACAAAGACACGAAAGAAATCAGACAACAAACCGTTTG
>JAHJSU010000009.1 GCA_018829985.1 Elusimicrobiota bacterium
ACGCCCGCGAAGTCCGCGATGCCCGCCGTATTGCCGTCGTTGTCGATAATATAGTTATCGTACTGCGTAAAATCATCCCCCGTGCCGTATGTTTCAAGTATACGGTTGTGCAGGAACGTCCCGTCCGGGAAGCTTGAATCAATGGAGTAGTTGGCGTTGCCGCCGAAAATGGCGGTTGTGACAGCGGAGTCAAGATAGCTTTGCACACCGGGCGAGTTGGGCGCCCAGGCATAGGTCTGGGTCCCGTTGTACTTTATGGAATAGTAGTCAAAGAGAGTTTTGTAAAATGCCCCGGTCACGGGCACATATAGATCCGTGGCGGAATCGAAATAAGAAGCGACATCGTCGGCCGGGTCGGGGTTGCCGTTGAGGTCCACAAGATGGCCGCCCGAGGCGTTTTCCTCCACTGTGTCTATAGTATTGGACCTTCCGGTCTGGTATGCGGTCAGATACCATGAAGGGGATTGCGGCGCGCCGCCAAGCTGTCCCAGGGCCAGGCTCAAATCTGCGGGCAGCGTTGTGTTGAACGTGCCCAGGTAGAAAAAGTAGTCCAGCCGGTTTTCCCGCTTATTGAGGACTACCAGCTTGAACTGGTCGGCCGCGGGCCGCATCACATATTCCTCAAGCTGTACGCGGTTCCCAAAAACGTCGATCAGCGATTTACCCTGCTGGTACTCGGCCAGCTTTATCTCCTGAGCCGCCGCGGCCAGCACCGCCTCTTTGGACATCGCCAGCCCCACTTCCTTTGTCAGCGTCTCCCTGCCGGCCTGGCGCTCGTCCTCGAGCGCCTTTGAGATCTGCTGCGGCACGCCAAGCCCTTCAGGGGTGACGGAAAGCCTCCGGCCTTCCTGAAGCATCATTTCGTTCCCCAGGTTGTCCGTGACTGAAAGCGTCCCGCGCAAAACGTCCACCTGCGTGCGGGATGTCTGCGGGTCCACCTCCACGGAGAACTCCGTGCCCCGCACGGCGCAGATCGCCACCGGCGTCCTTACCTGGAATCTAGTCGCTAAATTTTTTCTCACCCAGGCCCGCATCCTGCCGACATAGAGTTCCAGCGAGGCCTGTCCGCCGTTCTCGCCGGAGAGCTTGAAAGCCGATACGGGGGCCAGTTTTATCCTGGAGCCGGAATCCATTATTATTTCAGCCGTGGAAGCGGACTTGGTCCGCACTTCATCTCCGCCCGTGAGTTGCAGCCCGGGGGCGCCTTCAACCCGCTTCCACTCCCGGGACGAGGCTTTTTTATGCTCCACCTTTCCCTTATATGAGGCAATATAAGCGCCCTGAGCGTTCCGTACCAGCATGAACGCTGCGATAATTGAAATGGTAAATTTTACGATTGACATTCCCTATTTCCAAGTCCCCTCGCAGCAACTCGCCTATTTATGGATAAGTCTATATAATCAATTATAGTCTGTCAATGTTACTTTTTATATATATTTCTGCTTCTTATCAACAGGTCCGGACGGACGAAAAGAGAGGGGTCACACAGGCCGCATCTCCCCGGCCACCGGCCTGTCGGTTATCCCTAAAAAACCCTCTATCTGCTGTTCAAGAAAAAGGGCGTTTTCCGGCGTGTCCAGGCCCGAAACCAGTTTCAGCCGGTTCCCCCCCCTCATCACGGCGCTAAGGTTGTAGGAATAATGCATCCTGTTTTTGCCGGAGGTGATCTTTTCCTCGCAGAAAAGCTGGTCAATCTCCTGCCGCGGAATGAGCCGGTTGCCAAGCCAGGGCAGCGGGAAGTGTTTTACCTTCACTTCAGCGGTGTTCACGGTTATCCGCGTCCGGTTGACGAGTCCGGCCACCCCCGTGTAGGTGAGCGCCACCCCGGCGGCCACGTGCAGCAGGGGGAAGAGCTTCATTATGAGAGGGCCGCCCTTGGTAAAAGCTATAAAGTACCAGACGACCAGGAAGCCGTTCCAGAAAACGCAGAAACCCAGCAGGGCAAGATACTTCCAGGACCACCATCTGCGGGTTATTACCAGCCCGGTCCCGTCGTGGTCCACGCTGTAGCCTTTGGGCAGCTCGACGGTCCGCTTGGACGAGCCGAAAGGAGCCGTGCCCGGCACTTTGTCGGCGAAGCCGAACACGGCGCTGCAGGACCCGCACTTGGCGATGGCGGTCTGTATGTTTATATTCTCGGCCGGTATCGTCCTTGAGCAATGCGGGCAGTTCAGCTTCATATTGTCTCCTTAAATTGAAGAATGGGGGCGCAAAAACGCGCATATACAAATTACCACATTACAGACCGGAAAGCCAAGGTCCGTTAAACGCAAACTAAACCAGAAAGCGCAATACAGGCCGCGCGGCGCATGCCGCCCGCAATACTTGCGCAGGCGTCCGCCTTAGGCGGATGTCCATCAAACGGCCAAAAAAAAGGGCTATCCCCCGATATATTGCGTTAAGCAAATATGGGGGATAACCCGCAAATAGTATACCTGAACTTTTTTTTATCGGCAAGGGGCTATGCCGGCGCCGCTGTTGGTATTAACCCGAATCCGTCAGTTGAAGGATTCGGGATAACAGCCTGGAAGAGAGGAGTAACAGCCGCCATCCCCGGCAGGAAGCGGGCCGGTACGCGCACAACTATTACGGCGACAAAACAAGCATTGGAAATTGATTCTCCCGTAAAAAGTCAATTTTGCTCAAAAACCGCCTTTGTAGCCGCAGGCTTTCCGCCACACAACTTCGGCGGACCCGCCGGTTGTTTGGCGGGCAGCCTGCGTCCGCCTTAGGCGGATGGCTTACTGTTTTTCGCAGGCTAAAGCCTGCGGCTACCGTTTGGGACTTTTTA
>JAHJSU010000064.1 GCA_018829985.1 Elusimicrobiota bacterium
CAGGACGGCATACTGACGCTTGCGAGCGCGACGTACAGCGGCGGTTCAAGCAGGACTCTTGATATGCCCGCCGATGTGACCCCCATTTTCTCCACCTCCGCCGTAACCCAGAGCACGACCGTTGTCCTCTCAGGTTTCGGCCTGATAACGGTCGAGTTGCCGGCCGGGGCGGCGCCGTCCGACGGCTATATTTTCATCAGCACGAACGCCGGAACAAGCCCTATAGAGATTTCCAAAGCCAATCTGGACGCCGCGGCCGCGAAGCTGTCCCCGAGCAGGCTGGTAACCGGTTCCATAGCGGAATTCTATTTTTACGACCTGTACGGCTCCACCTTCACCGGGAATTTCGCGTTGCCGGCGAGGGTCACGCTTACCTACACCGACGCCAATAACGACGACGTCCTCGACGGCGCTCCCCCGCAGATTCAGGCCAATACCCTGAAACTGCTGAACCTGGATACGGCCGGCCTGGCATGGGATCCGCTGGCCTCTTCCAGGCTGGACAAGGCCGCCAAGTCGGTATACTCCGACATCAATCACTTCTCGTTCTACGCGCTGGGAAGCATGCTCACGGTTACAAGCTCGCTGACCGACGTGCGCGCCTATCCCAACCCTTACAAGCCGGGAAGCGGCGGAGATTTCGACCAGTCCGTGTTCGGCGAAGGGATCGTCTTTGAGGGGCTGACTGCCAGGGCGAAGATACGGATATTCAACATCGCCGGCGCGCTGGTGGCCGAACTGAACGACGACGACGGCGACGGAAGATGCCTGTGGAACGCGAGGAGCAAGACCGGCTCCCGCGTCGCGTCCGGGCTTTATTTCTATGTGGCGACGAACCCCGCCAATTCCGGCGACAAGAAGACCGGTAAAATAACGATTATTAAATAATGCTGCGCAATTGGTAACTACTCAGCCACTAAGACACCAGGGCACAAAGAAAGTTATGGAATATAAGCCTCTTTCAGAGCGTGAAGAAGAAATAGCAAAGGCCATTGTCGAAGCAGCATACATTGTTTATAAAAATTTAGGCCCAGGATTGCTGGAAAGGATCTATGAGGTATGCTTTTGCCGCGAACTTTCGAAAATGGGCTTTCAACTGCAGCGTCAAGTTGATATTCCCATAATGTATGATGGAATTATCTTTAACGAAGGATTGCGACTTGATGTGTTGGTCGGTGACCTCGTTATCTGTGAACTCAAAGCAGTTGATCAAGTAAATCCTGTTTGGGAAGCTCAACTCCTCAGTCATCTGAAACTGACGGGTAAACGACTTGGCTTTCTGATTAATTTCAACGTGCCTGTGATAAAAGAGGGGCTCAAACGATTTGTTGTCTGATTCCCTTCGTGTCTTTGTGACTTTGTGGCTGAGTGGTTACCGTAATTGAATTTTTACGCGGAGGAACTGTGATATGCTGAAAACCTGTATCCTTGCGTTAATGCTGCTCGCGCTGAGCTGTTCCGGCGCGAACGCCGAGGGCGCCGCCGGGGGGCAATTCCTCAGAATCGGCGTCGGGGCAAAAGCGACCGCGCTGGGCGAAGCTGGTTCGACGGCCTCGGGCGCGCAGAGCATGTTCTATAATCCGGCGGGGCTCAGCGATGTAAAAGACACGGAATTCTCGTTTTCACAGGTCAAATGGATAATGGACATAAACTATTCAAACCTGGCCCTGGCGAGAAAATCCGCCGCCGGGGTTTACGGGCTGGCTGTTAATTACCTTTCGGCGCCTTCCATCGGCAAATATGATAAATACGGAAACCAGCTTATGGACAGTTACTCGGTCAGGGATATGGCTGTCACGTTCGGATATGGCCGGCAGGCGACGCCCCGGAGAAGCTGGGGGCTGGATATAAAATATATCTCAAGCAGATTGGAGTCCGCCTCCGCCGGCGCGCTAGCCCTTGACGCGGGCATCAAATACGACTCCGTACCGGGGGTCTTCAATATGGGCTTTGTGCTGCAAAACCTCGGCACGCAGTTAAAATACCTGAGCGACAACGACCCTTTGCCGCTTAATATTAAGGCCGGCGGACGGTATCTTTTCAGGACCGAAGACGGAACGGGCGACAGGAACGCGCAAAACGTATCCGTTCTGGCCGATCTGAACTATATGAAAGGCCCGGGCTATTACGCGAACCTCGGCCTGGAGCTTATGGTCAATTACACGGAAGGGACGTTATGCGCCCTAAGAGGAGGCTATAAGACGCATGCCGGCGGCGGCGCCGGAGGCCTCTCTTTCGGGTTCGGCGTGGATACGAAAAAATATGCCGTGGATTACGCCTATTCCCCAATGGGCGATCTCGGAAAAGCGCACCGGCTCTCATTAACGCTGAGGTTCGCCGGCAAAGCCGGCGATCAGGGACAAAATTAACCTAAAAGTTTCAGTTCCCCCTCACCCCCGTCCGCCTCAGGCGGATGAGGGAGGGGGTGGACAAAAAAACCTTGATTTTCGGGTCAGTTCGCCGGGTTTAAAAACGCTTGAAGATGAAGGATTTATTTTTTCCGCCGAAGGTCAGGAATTTAAATAAGAGCCAGAGCGGCAGGACGCCGAGCAGGATCAGCGGTATGCCTATGACCGCGCCTATCAAAGTGGAAGTCAGTACCGCGCCCAGAACTATCAGGCCGAAGCTGACCAGCAATACCGCCGCGGTAAAAACAAATTTCAGTTTAATAAAAGCCGCGTAGAAAGGGTTCGTCTCCCGCGAAGCGCGCGCCGTCCCGCCGTACCGGTCCCGGTCCCCGGCGGCTTGCGTCTCCCCGTGGCGGCCTTTATAGCCGGAGCCGTTATTGACCAGTTCGGGCTCAATATAGTCGTCGCCGGAAGATTTTTTAAAGGGCTCTATGTGTTTGCTCATTATATGTATTATATTATTCCTGTAATAAATCCGCAAATAATCGCTGATATAATTAAAGTATAATCTGTTTAATGAACCGCTGCGGAGGCAAAAGATGAGAAAGTTCGCTGTGGCGCTTTTTGCCGTCCTTGTTACCGCGCTGGCCCCAATCGCCCGCTCCCAGAACGAGGCCGATATGAACGCGCTGCTGGTGGTAGATTCCCAAACGGAGGCGTTTAACAGGGATTTCCAGAAGTACCTCGCGGATAACGGCGCGCGCATCATCCGGGCCTTCCCGCCCCACGCTTTCATGGGCTATATCCCGGCGGCTCTGGATAAAACCCTGGACAAGAAGTACGGCGTAGCGGTCTACAGGGCCAGGATCGACGATATGAACCAATTGGCCAAATACGGGGAGCGCATCATCTATGCCGTGAACGTGTGGAACAAGCGCTTTGTGGAAGATCCCCCCGAAGCCCCGCTGGTGATAAGCCATCAAGTCCGGCAGGCAAAAAAAGGGGGAGCCATCGTTTTGTCCTGGAACGAGGTAATGAAGGCCGTTGAATATAAGCTGGAGATAAGCCGTGACGCGGACTTCAACGAGGTCGTTCTCAGGGCGTCCCTGGAGCAGAACCGCTATAAGCTTTACCCCGCTTTTTTCTCCGACGGGGTATACTACTGGCGCGTGGCCGGACTGCTGACGTTAAATAACGGCGAGAGAATGCAGAGCCGCTTTTCGGATGTTTATTCCTTTGCCGTCTCAAAACCGGCCCCCCTTCGCCAGGCTTCGAAGGGGCGGGCCGCGGCGTCCAGGGCGTCCGCCGGCGGCGGGACTATGGCGGACAAGCCCGCGCCCGCTCCGAAAATCCCTAAAACCATGGTATTGAAAGGCCGGAAGCCGCTTACCTGGGAAAAAAACCCGGCTTTTAAATACTATAGGGTGCAAATGGCGGGCACAAATGATTTCTCGGATCTTATCGCGGATGATTTCACCGATAAGAACTCTTACAGGACAGCCGGTCTGCCGCTTGAATACGGCGTCACCTATTATATGCGTCTTATGGGCGCGGACAGTTCGGTTTCCGGGCCCTGGTCGGAGCCGTGCGAGGTAAGGATAGACGACCCATTGGCGACGCGCTGAAAGAGCCTGTCTACTGAGTACTAACAAGAGCAGCCTGAGAAATAATGAAAAAGCCGCTTTTAACGACCTTTGCTTTTACCGCGCGCGGCCTGCTGCCGGCCGCGCTGCCTGCCCGCCAAGCGGCCGACTGGCGCTGGTTTGTCTGCTTGGCAGGCGGGCTGCTCTGCCTTTGTTTTCTCCGGCCCGGCCTTTCCTGGGGCGTCCCGGCCAACCCGAAGCCGGTTGAATTATCCCAGCCGGACGGGACCAGAATTAAAATCTCGCTTAAAGGCGATGAGTTCTATCATTGGAATGAAGACGATAAGGGCTACACCGTTTTCAAAGACACCGCGACC
>JAHJSU010000065.1 GCA_018829985.1 Elusimicrobiota bacterium
CCCTTTCCTTTGAACTGCCTGTCCCGCAGCCGCCGGCATATACCCAGATCCCGGTCTTCGGCCGCTATGACTACACCGGCATACCGCTTTATGTCTTTACCGAAACCACGCGGGTGAGCCCCGTGCTTGTAAAGGCCATAACATTGTTCAATGAAAGGGTGAAAGATATAGGCCGCATGGCGCTTTTTATCCCCGGCGTCTGGTATTTAATACTGGGCCTTAAAGGGCTCGTATAAACGGCAGTTTTGAGTTATAAATTAACGCCCTCCGGGCGCCTGCCTGCCGGCAGGCAGGGACTTTTTTAATTTAGCCACAAAAAAGCAACTATTCAGCAGCTGGAAAACCACGGAGACACAGAGGCACAGAGAAATATGGAGGAAAGAACTCCGTGTCTCCGTGCCTCTGTGGTGAGTAGTTACTGTTTATGCGCATTATGTGCCTTTTGTGGCCAATCCTACGCTGCCAAAAAAGGAAATTCCTGTAGTGTGAACTTACAACTCATATACTCCCGTCTGCCGCAAGCGGACGGGTTTTTGTCAAGTCTTGACGGAACAAGGACCTTAGGGCCTATATGGGTCTGGGTCCTTTGGTCTTGCCGGGGCGGGCATTTCGGCTTATACTCTATTATAATGTTATTGATATAAGTCAACCCGGTTTAGAGGTCTGCTTGTGACGAAGAAAATTGCGCTCTCCCTGTTGTTCGCTCTTTTTTGCTCCCATTTTTCTTTCGCGGCGGAGGAGGCGGCGCAGCCGGGTAAAAATGATAACGTCTCTTTCAACCAGCTTTTAAAACAACTGACCGAAGAGTATACCGCCGGCCTTCAAATGCCGGAACCGGCCAGGCCCGCCGACGCCGAAGCGGCCGGCGTCCAGGACAACCGTTACTGGATAACCGTCCAGGCCTCCGATAGATACGTGCGCACCAGGCTCCTGGAAGCGGGAGTGGATATAGTTGAGGTCCACAAGAATAAGATCTCGGGCATAGCGCCTAAAGACGTCCTTGCGGGGCTTTCGCAGAAAGGCTACACGATAGAGAAGAAGATCCCGCTTTCGCAGTATATCAAGAATCTGAAGGATTTTCCGGCCGCGGACGCAGCCTATCACAATTATAAAGAAACGACCGACCTTTTGAAAACCCTGGTCTCCAAAAATTCCGACATCGCTTCGCTGTTCTCCCTCGGTAAGACCATAGAGAACCGGGAGATCTGGTGCCTGCGGATAAATTCCACGGCCAAAGGCCGGAAAGCCAGCGGCAAGCCGGGGGCGGTATATATAGGCAATCATCACGCCAGGGAGCACCTCTCCAACGAAGTGCCGCTTTTACTGGCGGTATATCTGCTGGATTACAGGAACGACGCGGATATAAAAAAATATATCGCGGCTCTGGATATCTACATCGTCCCGATGCTGAACCCCGACGGCGTGGAATTTGATATCAAGACCGGCAAGTACCAGTGGCAGCGCAAGAACATGCGCGTCAACTCCGACAAGAGCGTGGGCGTGGATCTGAACCGCAATTATGACTCCTGGTTCGGCGGCCAGGGCACCTCCCATTATCCTTCCGCCGACACCTATTGCGGCACTGCGGCTTTCTCGGAGCCGGAATCCCTGGCCATAAAGAATTTCGTGCTGGCCCGGAAGAACCTGAAGACCATGAACAGTTATCATTCCTACGGGGGCCTTGTCATGTATCCCTGGGGCGGGAAGGACGCCCCCGTGGAGAACGAGAAGGACAGGCAGGTATTCATTAAAGCGGCCGGTGAAATGGCTAAACTCACCGATTACACGCCGGAACAATCCAACGAAATGTACATCGCCACCGGCGACACCTGCGACTGGGCTTACGATGCCGCAAAAATCTTCGCTTTCACCACGGAGCTGGAAGGCAGAGGCTTCTATCCCGGCGCCGCCATCATAGAAAAAGCCGTCACCAGTAATATAAAAGCGGCGGTCTATATGCTGAGCCTCACGGATAATCCGTACAAGATACTGAAATAACAAAGAGAAAACATCAGGATTTCGGGGGTGCTACTTCCAATATTGTCTTTACTGTAAGATGGCTGGACGATCCGGTTTTTGACACGGTGGTCCTGCTGCAGGCTTGGAATGCGGGGACGGGGCCAGTCATGGGGTTGCCCTTACGCCACGTAGGAAACCCTCCCGTGGTTTCCCCCCGAAACGGGGCCCCCCATCCGCTATGTGGCTCCAGACCAACCCCATGCCTGTCCCCGGAAATGTTTTTATGAAAAGACTTGGTTTATTGTTTTTATTTTTTACGCTTTTATTTGTGGTTTGTCTCATATGTGAAGCATCTATCATGAGTCGGCTGTGCTCGTCATTTGCCAATGTCCTCGACAACGAGGAGACCAAAGCCGCCGCCGCTGTAAAAA
>JAHJSU010000066.1 GCA_018829985.1 Elusimicrobiota bacterium
ACCAGCAGTAACAAATCAATGAGTATCATACGCAGTAAGATGTTGCGCTATTTTTACTATCGGAGAGCGGATCTTTTGTATAAAGACGGGATCGTTCGCAAGATAGTCGCCATAGGCATATAGGGTGCCCAATAACCAGACGCCTACCATGACTTTCATTAGTAAAGAACGCCGTATTACCATTTAGTTTTAAGAAAACTTGTAGAAATTGCCGGTTTCCGCTAATGATTTAATTTTACCATAAATCCGTTGCCCCGACAAAATGCCATGCTTTTTTGACGGGAAGACTGGAAAAGAGATATGATTTACATAATATGTATAATGGCAGACTGGTTTCGGTGGTATTCGCCACTTACAGAGAAAAAGATTCGGTCAGGGAAGTAATTGAAGATTTTTTCAACGCGACCCCTTTTGTGGATGAAATCATCGTTGTAAATAACAACGCCGAACCGGGCACGGTCGAGGAAGTGCAAAAGACAAAAGCCCGCATGGTATATGAAAATCGGCAAGGCTACGGTTATACTTTTCAGCGGGGCATGAAGGAAGCAAGGGGTGATTACGTCATCCTATGCGAGCCTGACGGCACTTATAAAGGAAAAGACGTTGAACGTTTTCTGGTTTATGCCAAAACGGGCGGCTTTGACGTAGTTCTCGGTTCGCGCACCGGCCAGAACACGCCGCTTTCCGCCGCCGATATGACGCTTATCAGGAAATTTGCCAATGTTTTTGAAGCCAAAACGATGGAAGTGTTGTTCAATACCAACGCCTTAACGGATGTCGGCTGTACTTTCAAGCTTTTCACCAAAGAAGCTGTCAGGAAAATCGAGCCTTTCTGGAGGACGCGAAACTCGCTCTTTGCGACCGAACTCGTGCTTTTAACCATAAGCGAACACGCCCATTTTATCGAGATCCCGGTCACGTTTAAAAAACGGGTCGGGACTTCCACTTTCGTACAGACGTTCTCCCAGCAAGCCAGGTGGGCAATAAAGATCCAATTATTTATTTTTGCCTTCTGGCTGCGATGGATCCTGTTCGGCAACAGGCCCAATCCCGAAAATCTTGAAGCGGAAAAGCCGTGATAATATGAAAACCAACACCCAATGCCGGATGTGCAAAAGCGGCCGGTTGAGCCTGTTTTTCGATCTGGGCGAAACGGCCCTGGCCAATTCGTTCTTATCCAAAGAGGCTCTTGACAAGCCGGAGCCTAAATATCCGCTTAAGGTTTATTTTTGCGAAGATTGCGGCCTGAGCCAGCTTATCCATGTCGTGGAGCCGGAAGTCTTGTTCAGGAATTATGTTTATTTTTCCAGCGGCATGCCGGTTTTGCCGGAGCATTTCAGAAAATACGCCGAGGAAGCCGTAAGCGGATATCTCAGGTCAAAAGAGGAGTTGGTCGTGGAGATCGGAAGCAACGACGGCCTGCTTTTGGCCGCGATCAAGAATTTAGGCGCAAGGGCCCTGGGGATAGATCCGGCGGTAAATATCGCGAAAGTCGCCAACGAACGGGGCGTGGAAACGCTGCCGGAGTTCTTCAGCGAGAAAATGGCGGAAAAAGTGGCTAAAAAATACGGCAACGCCAAAGTGATGATAGGCAATAATGTCGTGGCGCATATAAACGACCTCCATGATCTGCTCAAAGGAGCGGGCAAACTTCTCGCCGATGACGGCGTTTTCATCTTTGAAGCCCCTTATTTTGTCGACATGTTCGAAAATTTCGCCTTCGACTCCATTTACCACGAGCATCTTTCTTACCTGTCAATAAGGCCCCTTAAGAATCTTTTTGAACAGTTCGGAATGGAGATTTTTGACGTAAAGATCTTTCCGGTCCAGGGCAATTCCGCGCGATGCTACGCGGGAAGGGCCGGAAAGCGCCGGGTCCGATCTTCCGTCGGGGAATTGATCGAAAAAGAAAAGAAAATGGGCCTTGAAAAATTGTCGACGCACCTGGAATTAGTGCGGCGCTTAGAAGAGATGAAAGGCAAGACCGTTAAACTCCTGACGGAGCTGAAAGCTCGCGGGAAGAAGATCGCGGCTTACGGCTCTCCGGCCAGAGGCAACACGCTGCTTAATTATTATGGGATCGGCGCCGATATTTTGGATTACGCCACCGAGGAATTGCCTTCAAAAATAGGCCTGTATACCCCCGGCGCCCATATTCCGGTGATCCATGTCGCAGAAGCCAGGAAAAATCCGCCGGATTATTTTTTGCTTTTGGCGTGGAATTATAAGGATGCGATTTTCAAAAAGGAGGAGGCGTTGGTAAAAGCGGGCGTTAAATTCGTGCTGCCGGTAGGGATACCGGGGGTTTTATAAAAACCACCCGGAACCGGGCTCTTTTTAACCGACAATTTACGCGATGATGACAGACAAACAAAAGAAAAAGATTCTGGTTACCGGCGGCGCCGGCTACATCGGCGCGGTCCTTGTGCCGAAATTGCTGGAACGCGGCTACGAGGTGCGCGTTCTGGACGCTTTGATCTTCGGCGAGGACCCGATAAAACCGGTAAGGGACAGGATCGAACTTATTAAAGGCGATACAAGGACCGTTGGTCCCGGGATCATGAACGGGATCCATGCCATTATACACCTGGCCGGTTTCTCGACCGACCCGACATCCCAGTTCGACCCCCGTCTTACCGACATCGTCAACCATATCGCCACCGAACACCTGGCAAAATTAGCGCGGGCAGCCGGAATAAAAAGGTTCGTTTACGCCTCAAGCTGTTCGGTGTATTTTACGCTGAACACGCCGCTTGAACCGCCGCTATATAAGGAAACCGATCCGATCAATCCTATTTCCGCGTACGCGTTGAGCAAACGCTGTTCGGAACAGGTCTTATGGGGAATGATAAACGAGGATTTTCAGCCCACCATGTTCCGCAAGGGAACGCTTTACGGATGGTCGCCGAGGATGCGTTATGATCTGGTTTTTAACTCTTTTGTGAAAGACGCCTACCATAAAAAAGTCTTAACTGTGGATGCCGGCGGGGAAATCTGGCGGCCGATGATAGATATCCAGGACGCCGCCGATGCTTATATCGATGCGATCGAATTGCCGCTTAAAAAGGTAGGCGGATGCTTGTTTAATGTGGCCCACGAAAACTGGAACATCGGCAGCCTCGCAGGCAAAATCCAGGGGATTTTAAAGGAAAAAAAAGGCATCGACATCGCCCTTGATATCAAACCGGTCAATTTGACGAGAAATTATAAAGCGGACACAACGGCCTTCGTTAACGCTTTTAAGTTCAAGCCGGGCCGTTCTCTCGAGAACGCTTTGTTTGAAATTTGGGACCATCTGGAGAACGACGGGAACCATGACCCCCACCATATAAGGCATTACAGCGATAAGTGGTATAAACAATATTTTACGACGGAAGAGGGAAAAGAATTCCGAACACATGTCTAAGATATTAATTATCGGCTCAACCGGCCAACTGGCTTTTGATTTGATACGGGTTTTGAAGGGCGGTCATGAAGTTATCGGTTCCAGCCGCGCGGATTTTGATGTCGCCGACAGCCCGGCGGCCGGCAGTTTTATAAAAAAAGCGAGGCCGGATCTCATTATAAACACGGCGGCATTCCACAAGACCGAAGAATGCGAATTAAATCCCGAAAGAAGCTTCGCCGTCAATTCTTTGGGCGCCTATAATGTGGCAAAGGCGGCAAAAGAAACCGGCGCCAAATTTGTTTTTTTCAGCACCGACTATGTTTTTGACGGCAGTAAAAAATCTTTCACCGAAAGCGACGCCCCCAATCCCCTTAATGTTTACGGCGCCTCCAAGCTGGCGGGCGAACTGCTGACCAGCGCGGGGAACGACAACTATTATATCATCCGGACGAGCTGGCTTTTCGGCATTCACCGGTCGGGCAAGGGCCATAATTTTGTCACTTTAATGCTTGAAAAGGCGAAGAACGGCGAAACCATAAAAGTGGTCGGCGACCAGTTCGGCCTGCCGACATATACACACGACCTGGCTTTAAAAATCAAGGAATTGATCGATAAAAACGCGCCGGCCGGGATCTATCACATGGCCAATTCCGGCCCGTGTTCGTGGCATGAATTTGCGAAAAAGATCTTTGAATTGGCGAAATTAGCGCCGAATCTTGAACAAATAAAGTCCGGCGACGGGCTTTCCAAGATCAAAAGGCCGGAATATTCGGTTTTAACAAGCGAAAATCTCAAGCGGGAAGGAATCAAAAATATGCGGCCATGGCAGGAAGCGCTCGGCGATTTCATGCTGGAATATGATAAGAAATAAATATGCCCCGGTTTTATGAATACAGAACTCATTCGGACCGCAGAAGAAGCGGTTCTTATGATCTCGTTCCGGCCGGAGAAGGAGATTTTAATTTCACCAGACATCCGGCCGGCATAATTCCGGAAGAACTTCACATGCACAAAAAGCAAACCGATTATTTCGCGGTGGTTTCCGGCAAAGTTATGTTCCGGCTTGTTCCCGAAGACGGGAAAGAGGAAAAATTTATTATGACCGGGAGCAGTCATAAAACCCTGATCGTGCCGCCGGGCATCTGGCACGGTTATCTGGCCGTTGAACCCTCCATTATGGTTTTTTATTTAAGCCGTAAATACGACCCGGCCGACGAGTTCAGGAGAAAAACCGATCCCTCGGAATGGAAATTACCCGATAATGACTGGGAAAATAAAAACCGCGTGGACTGAAAATTCCAAGTTTTACGGCCATGCCGCTATTGGCGGTTTTTTTTCTGTTTTTACAACCTGTCCAAAAAAGGAGAGGCAATGCTGAAAACGGGAACGCTTATTATCGGCGGGGGCCTGGCCGGGCTTTCGGCCGCGAAATGCCTGGAAGGGAAAGCGGACTATCTCATAGCCGAGCGGGAGAACCGCCCCGGCGGGCTGGCGGTTACCGTAAAAAAAGGCGGCTTCCGCTTCGACTATTCGGGCCATCTGCTGCATTTGCGCTGGCCGGAGACCTCCAGGTTCATCCTGGACGCGCTGGCCGGCAACTGCGCCCGCATAAAGCGCGATGCGCGCGTCTTCGCGCACAAAAGCTGGACGCCGTATCCGTTCCAGGCCAACCTTTCCGGCATGCCGGCACGTGTGAAGTCGGAATGCGTAGCGGGTTTCTTAAAAGCCTACTCCACCACCCTTCATCCTTCATCCCTCCTCCCTCATCCTTCCCGGCTTCAGCCTGAAGTTTTCACCCGCTGGACACGGCGCGTGTTCGGCGAGGGTATTTCCCGCCACTTCATGCTGCCTTACAACGCCAAGCTCTGGCAGTACCCGCTGGAACGCCTTACCACGGAGTGGTGCGCCCCGTTCGTGCCCGTGCCCAAACCGGAGGAAGTGATAGAGGGCGCCTACGGCAAAAGGACCGAGGGCTTTGGCTACAACACGGTATTCCATTACCCCAAACGCGGCGGCATAGGGGCGCTTGCCACGGCGCTGGCGCTGAAACTGCGCGGCCTGCGCCTGGGACTTGAGGTTGAAAGCGTCAATCTTAAAAAGCGGGAAGCCGCAATAAGGCATTTCGGAACTGTAAGTTTCCGCAGACTTATAAACACCTCCCCGTTAAACGAATTCATTGCCGGAACACAGGACGCCCCTGAAAGGATCAAGAAAGCGGCGGCCGGACTGCGCCATAATACGGTGTATGTGCTTAACCTGGGAGCGCGCGGCGTTAAATCCGCCATGCACTGGGGCTATTTCCCGGAGAAGCGCTTCCCCTTTTACAGGGCGGGCATAGCCACTAATTTCTCAAACCATCTGGCGCCGGCCGGCTGCTCCACTTTTTACATTGAAATAGCCACCGACGGAAGGGCCTTGGACCTGGCCTCCGCGGAGGCGGAAGTGATAAGGGGACTTCAAGCCTGCGGTCTTATAAGGAGCGCCGGCCAGCTAGCGGAAAAACTCTGGCTGAAGATCCCCTGCGCTTATGTGATTTACAATCGCGAACGGGCGAAAGCCCTGCCGCTCATCTTCGACTGGCTCAAGAGCAATAAAACGCAGTCCATAGGCCGTTACGGCGCCTGGAAATATTCTTTCATGGAGGAAAGCGTAAAGGAAGGCCTGGAAGCGGCGGAACAGATAATAGACGGGGTGTAGGGGAAAGTGTAATCAGTAACCAGTAATCGGTAACAAAGCGGAAATAGGTAAAGGCACAGAGTTTTTTTATTATTTACCAGGCTGTTTACACCGGTTACAGGTCACTGATTACCGATTACAGCTGTTGCTGTTACCGCCGTTCGTGCTCTTGCAACAAACCGGCTTCCACCATGGCTTTCTTCAAGGCCTCGCGGTTCCGCTCCGACAACGGCGTCAACGGCAGCCGCAGCTCCCCGCCGCAAAGGCCCATCAGCGAAGCCGCGTGTTTTACCGGTATGGGGTTGGTTTCCACGAACAGCGCTTTGATCAGCGGGAACAGTTTGTGGTGAAGCCTGGCCGCGCCTTCCGTCTCGCCTTTCAGGAAAAGGGCGCACATCTGGGCGGTTTCGGCGGGCGCGATATTTGAAACCACTGAAACGACTCCGCGCGCGCCCACGGACATCATCGGCAGGGTCAGGGAATCGTCGCCGCTCATAACGGCAAAATCCCTGTCCGCGCCGTTTATTATCTCGCTTACCTGGTCAAGGCTGCCGGAAGCCTCCTTGATGCCGACGATGTTCGAGAACTTATTCCTTAATTCAAGGACGGTTGAAGGCGGCATATTGACCCCGGTCCGGCCGGGGATGTTGTAAAGTATTATCGGCAGGCGGGTGTTTTCGGCAAGCTCCGAGAAATGGGCCAGCAGCCCGGCCTGGGTGGGTTTATTGTAGTAAGGCACTACGGCCAATACGCCGGTAATGCCGAGTTTTTCTATTTTCTTCAGCATCTCAACTGACCTGGCCGTGCAATTCGTCCCGCAGCCGGGCGCCACCGGCACTCTGCCTTTAACCTCGTCCACCACGGTCTTTATGACCGAAATATATTCCCCGCCCGTCAGGGTCGCGGCCTCGCCGGTCGAGCCGCAGGGCACAATGCCGTTTATGCCGGACTTTATCTGGAACCGGACCAGTTTCTTCAAAGCCGTAAGATCCGGCTTCCCGTCCTTGAACGGCGTTATAACGGCGGTAAACGCGCCTTTCAGCTGCAGCATAAAAACCTCCCGTAATTGCTTGTATGCTTGTAAGCTAGTGTAGTGAGTCAGAGTTTCCTTTACAGTTCCCGACTGGTAGGCGCAGGCTTTAGCCTGCGTATGCTCGGCGTATGAAACGCAACCTTCCGCCACACCGCACGGCGGATCCGCCGGAAAGTTTGGCGGAAAAGGTTGCGGCTACCCAAAGCATTGTAAAGATAACATGAAAGCGAAGACCTCCTATGCTAAACTATCAGGGCAGTGTTACCAGCACACCCTAAACACAGGAGGTCTGTATAATGATACATCTTGGCATCGACCATCACAAGAAGTTTTCGCATGCTGTCGCTATGACTGACTCTGGAGAGATCTGCTGGGAAGGCCGGTTGGCCAGTAACAAGGCGGCCTTCGAGTGTCTCAAGCAAGCTCTGCCAACCGGCGAACCAATTCAATCGGTGTTGGAGGCCGGGCGGAACTGGGGGATTCTC
>JAHJSU010000010.1 GCA_018829985.1 Elusimicrobiota bacterium
AAACTCAGGTGCGGGTGGATGGAAAACACCGTGCAGAGTCCGGCGACGCACAGGAACGCCAGGACGGGCAAGTCCAGGCCGCGTAGTCTTAGCGCTTCCCTGTAATCGCAGGCACGGTCCAACACAAACAGGAACAGGACAATCAGGGAGCCCAGCCGCAGTAAAGCGGCTTTTGGAATCTCAAAGCCGTCTTCCATCCAGGGGTCAAACGCTATAGCCACGGCCACAAGCAGGGCCGACAGCGCCCATGCCGTGATTGAAAACGTGTTTTGCCCGCCCGCCGGCTGGGAGGGCCTGCCGCCGCCAATTCCCGCATTGCTGTTCATAATTCTCATCTCATTCTCCTTGTTCTTCTACTGGTCACCGGTTACTGGTTACTGATTACTGGTCACCGGTCACTATTGCGCCGTCACTGTTACCTTGACCTGCTGCTGATCCGTGGTGGAAGTGCCCAGAGGCAGCGTAAACCGGAGCCACAGCGCCCGCGACTCCCCGGCGGGTACGTCTACCCCCGTTTGGCTGTCGTCAATCGTGTATCTCCCGCCTCCCGCCGTCGTTTGGCTGGCCTGGCTGGTTTCATTGATCACGTCCTCCGCGCCGAATTGAGCGTGCGAAGGCTGCACGGTGTCGGTGTGGAAGACCCCCTGAAGCACGAGTTTGTTGAATCCGTTGGCGGAGTCGGCGGACACGGTCCAGGGAGATCCCGCCGTGTTCGTGGCCGCCCGGATATAGAAAGTTTCCGTAACAGTGCCGTTGTTGGTCACTGTGATGGAACTCACCGCCACCGAGGAGGTGTTCAGGGCGAAACTGGTGAAGTCATAAGTCACTTCCAGGATGTCGACGCTCTGGGCGTAAACCGGGGTTGATAACGCTAAGACAAGCGCAGGCATCAGTAATTTTCGCAGCATATTTTCTCCTCCTGATTTTTAGCATCGCGGGACGCCTTGCGTCCGCTCGGAAATACCGCCATCAGTCCGAAAATTGAACTCTCGCCACTGTCTTTACCTTTGCTGCGCCTGGTTATTGTATGTGCCCACCAGGTCCTGTATGGTCAAGCTGCCGAGAAGGCCGTCTATTTTGGAATTGAAGCCTCTCGTAAATTCAAGGCCTAAGCTCTCCTCTTGCGAAGGTTTTCCGTTGCAGGCATTGATAAGCTCCAGGCAGGTTATGCGCTCCAGCGGCCTTGCCAGCCTGAAGCCCTGCCCCCTGGCTGACTCCACCAACCCTGCCCTGAAAAGCGCTTCCAGAACCTTATAGCAGTAAGCTATCGGAAGGCCGTGCTTTGCCGCGATGCGGGCGGCAAGTATCCAGTCGGCCGGGGCTTGCGCCAGCTCCCACAGACATGCCAGCGCATACATCATTGTTTTGTTCATTCTCATTTTAGTTTCTCCTTGTCCAGATTCGCATTAGATACGGCGTATCTAATGCCCGGGCAAAAAAAATCCCGCCGGGTTTTCCCGTACGGGTTATGGCTTTCCTGAACGCGCATATGGTGTTTTTTATCCTGTCAATATAATTTCTTGTATACGCGCGCATAGAAATTTCCATACATTGATATGTATTGTTCTTCATGTCGCTCGAATATATATAGATAGTGTAGAGCGCAAATGTAAAGAAAAATGTGAATTTTTATGCTATGGGGGGACGCTACCCAAAAAACTTGCTCATTTGGACATGATTCCACCCCGGTTTCAGGGAATTCAGGGGAGATTTACAGGTGGCGGATATTTCAGGGTTTGGCAGGCGGAGTATCTATAAAACAATACCCCGAACTGTAGCGGGTTTCAATCCGGCTGCCGTGCGGGTTTAATTTCTGACGGAGGTTTTTTATATGGCAATCTACGGTTCTGGTCTTGATATTTACGACATAACCCCAGACAACTTCCAAAAGCGTCGTTTTGCTGAATACCATCCCCGGCCTTTTCAGGAACAGGCGGAGTAATTCTGCTTCCTTTCGTGTGAGGGGCATGGATACCGGCTGTTTAAAAGGATCCCGAATTTCCAATATACGGCTATTGGGGTCAAGGGCTATAAGCTCGTCGCGGCTTGTCAAAACACGTCCGCGGGGACTTGCGTCCAGTTCCGACCAAAAACGCCTGCGCAAAGCCAACCGGACTCTGGCCATAAATACGCTGGAAGCCAGAGGTCTTTTCAAAAAGTCCCAGGCGCCTTTTTTAAAAGCCCTGGCGGCATCCTGAGGCGCGCCGTGGCTGCCGGACAGCAGAAGGTAACCGGGGGAGGGCTGGTTTGACTCTTTAACCAGCCTTTTAATTTCCTCAAACAGCCTCCATCCGCAAGGAAATTCTAAATCCAAAACGACTATATTGGGGGGTTCTCCCGATTTGAAAACGGCCTCAATGCGGGAAAAGTCCCCGGCGACGGATACATAATATCCCTGGCTTTGCAAATCGGAACACGACTGTTGCGCCACGGCCGTATCCCGCGATACAAGAAGAATCCTTGCAGGCGTCCTTATTTTTAACGGAGTTTGTGACGCCGGCCCGCCGACGACCCTTTCCGGCGGCCGAGGCCTATTGACCCCGTTAGAGAATGCCGCCGGCTCCTGCCGGCGGTGTAGATTGTTCCTTGCGGATGGCGGTATAATGCCGCCATCTTTATCCGCGAAGCGCCCGTTGTCTCTAACGGGGTTGACTGCCTGTCCGCTTAAGGCGGACGCGCCCGGGCGCGAATATTTCTTGAGATGTTTGCGGGCCAGAAAATTGCGCAGAAAAAGGAATGTGGAGCCATCGCCGAGCTTTTTCCATGGCGTAAGTCTGCCTTCTTCTATCCAGTGGTAAAGGGTTGGGCGGGTGATCTTCAGAAGACGGCAGACCTCAGCGGTAGTCAGTATATCGTCCGGCTGTGTTATCGGCATATGGAAAAGATTATGCAGGATAATCTTTTTTTAGGCAAATTATTTATAACCTTATAAAACTTTACATATTTTTTCCGCTCGTGTCAAACCTATGGTAGTGCCGCATCAAGCACTATGTGCCCCAAGCGGCCAAACCGAAAGTACGCATTTGGCGGAAATAGCATACCCCTGCGGTGTCACAGGAGTGTTAATTAATTTATTCGTATCTTAAGGCCTCTATCGGGTCAAGCCTGGAGGCCTGATAGGCGGGATAGAGCGAGGCCAGAAATCCGGTCAGCACCGCCGCCGCAATGGCGGCAAAAGGCATCCACCACTGAAGCATCATCATGTCCGTATCGCCCTTGGAAGCCAGGTATTGTATGCCGGCCATTCCGATAAGGCTGCCGGCCGCCCCTCCGAAAAAGCCCGGCAGCATGGCCTCGATTCAGGGACGCGGTCGCGCCGGCGGAGGCATAACCGTTCCCGAAGTTCAGCCGGGGGTCGTTATAGACGGAATAAGGGGAGTTCGGAACATTAAGGGAGACCGCGGGCAGTAAAAAAGCCGCCAGCGCGGAAACATACTCTTCGCAAGACAGCGTTACGTTCTCTTCGGCCTTTTTCAGGTCATTGGAGGCGGCGCACGCTTCTTTAAGATAGCTCTCACGGGTCCGGTTTTCCGCGCTCAGGCCGCTGATAAACACAAAAAAAAGACCGCCGGAAACGAAAATTTTCCTCATAGGTCCTAAATAAATTGTTTCCAGCTTTCCGCAAGCAGTCTGTTGACTTCCCGCACAAGGACGTCCACCGATACCGGTTTCTGAAGGATCAGCACGTTCTTTTTCGACGCGAAAGATTTAACCCGCTCGGGCAGCCCGGTCACGAAAATTACCGGGATGTCCTTCCCGAGCAAGCCCCTTATTTTCTCGAATACTTTTTCCCCGCCGCCCCCCCCCATGTCGGCGTCAAGCAGCAGCAGGTCGGGCATGAAGTCCAGGCATTTGATTATCGCGGCCGTGGCGTCTTCCACCGTTTCCACCGTAAACCCGGCGTCCTCAAGACATATCCTGTAAAACTCTCTGGCGCCGGAGTCGTCGTCGGCGGCTAGTATTCTGTTCATGCGCGCCTCTCTTGTAACTGCTCAGGTTGTCAGGTTCACGGTTCAGAGTTTAGGGTTCCAGGGTTCACGATTTAGAGTTCAACCGCTGAACCGCTGAACCTTGAACCTGAATAATAACCCTCTCTTCTTAAAGTATCGGCAGATACCTGTTCACCTCGTAATCGGTGACCTGGGTGCGGTAATTATCCCATTCTATACGCTTATTCTCGATAAACTTCTCAAAGACATGTTCGCCCAGCGCCTCCCTGAGCAGTTTGGACTTTTCCGCCTCTTCGATGGCTTCAAGCAGAGAGCCGGGCAGGGTTTCTATTTTATTGGCCTTGCGCTCAAGATGGTCCATTTCGTATATATCGGCTTCCACGGGTTTGGCCAAAGGCAGGTTTCTCTTTATGCCGTCCAGGCCGGCGGCAAGCATCACAGAGAACGCCAGGTACGGATTACAGGCCGGGTCGGGGAACCGGCACTCTATGCGGCTGGATTTCTCCGCGCCGATGCGCAATTGCGGCACCCTCACCAGCGCCGAGCGGTTGCTGCGGGCCCAGGCTATGTAAACCGGCGCTTCAAAACCGGGCACAAGGCGTTTATAGGAATTGACCCACTGGTTGGTAACGGCGCAGATCTCCCTGACATGCTTAAGGATGCCGGCGGTGTAATGCCTGGCGGTTTGGGAAAGGTAGGCCGTGTCGTTCTTGTCAAAGAAAGTATTTCTCTCCCCCTTGAAAAGCGACTGATGCACGTGCATGCCGCTGCCGTTGACGCCGTTCAGGGGCTTGGGCATGAAAGAGGCGTAGCAGTTGTGCTTGGAAGCCACCTGCTTGACGACCACCTTGTAAAGTATGACCTTGTCGGCCATGGCGAGCGCGTTGGAATAGCGCAGGTCTATCTCGTGCTGGCTTGGCGCAACCTCGTGGTGGGAGTATTCAACCGGTATGTCCAGGTCTTCCAGCAGCAGGATGGTCTCTTTTCTCAGGTCGGTGGATTCGTCCAGCGGAACCGTGTCGAAATAGCCGCCGTTGTCCAGGGCTTCCGGCTTGGAGGAATTGGAAAAATAAAAATACTCAAGTTCGGGCCCCGCCATGAAACCGTCAAATCCCAGCCCGGCGGCCTTTTTAAGGTTTTGTTTTAAAACATAGCGGGTGTCCCCCGGGTAATGCTCGCCCTGAGGGGTTACTATATCGCCGAACATGATGGCGCTCTGCGAGCCGTCAAAAGCGGCCGGCATGAGCTTGAAAGTTTCGGGGTCCGGCATGAACAGCAAATCTGACTCGTAGATGCGGGCGAAACCTTCAATGGAGGACCCGTCCAGGCCCATCCCGTCCCTGAGCGCGTGCTCAAGTTCCCTGCGGCTGATGGAAATGGATTTAAGCTGGCCCAGAATATCCACGAAGCACAGCTTTATGAACCTGATGTCTTTCTTATTGACGATATTGAGTATCTCTTTGGCTCTGTTTCTGTCGGTCATTGTCCCTCCGTTCGCGCTGTCTGTATTATTATAACTTTCCTTGCTTATCCGTGTCTAATCTTTGGGGCCGCCCCATGATTAGCCATAGCCGGGGCGATGCGCGGGCTTGCTAATCAGCAACGAAAAGTAATACTTTATACTAATATGACCGCCGTCAATGTCAGCGGGCTTGTTAAACGGTACAAGAAGATCGAGGCCGTCAGGGGCGTGACCTTCAGCGTGACGGAGGGCGAGATCTTCGCCCTTGTGGGGCCCAACGGCGTCGGAAAATCCACTATCCTGAAGATGCTCGCCACCATACTGGTCCCCACGGCCGGCAGCGCGGAGGTGTTCGGCCTGGACACGGTCGCCGACGCCGCAAAAGTCAGGGAGATCATAAGCTACCTGCCGGAAGAAGCCGGCGCCTACAAGAATCTGACCGGCCATGAATACCTGGATTTTATGGCGTCGGTGTTCCTGCGCGACGGAGAAAAAGCGGCCGCCGCGGTCCGCTATGGCGCCGAGCTTTGCGGACTGAAGGACCGGCTGAAGGATAAGATACAGACTTACAGCAAGGGCATGACCAGGAAGCTTCTGCTCTCCCGGGCCGTGATGATAAAGCCGAGGCTCGCCATACTGGACGAGCCGACGAGCGGCATGGATATAATCAACGGCTACGAGATCCGGCGCACGATTAAGCAGCTCGCCGCCCAGGGCATGACTTTCATCATTTCCAGCCACAACATGCTTGAGATAGAATTCCTCTCCGACAGGATAGGCATGATAAACAGGGGCGAACTGCTGGCCTGCGACACCCCGGCCGCCCTGAAGGAGCGTTTTGCCACTGGCAATCTGGAAGAAGTCTTCGTGAAACTGGCCGAGAGCGGCGCATAGGCGGGGAAGTGAAAATATTTTTTATCCTGTTCAGGAAAGAGGTAAAAGAGCTCGTCACAAAACAGCTGGTGATCTCCATTGCGGCGATGCTCTTTATTTTCCAGGTCATAGGCAAGTTCACCGGCGAACAAAGCAAGGCGTCGGCCGCGCGCAAAAGCGCAGTGGTAGTGATGGACCTGGACCGGTCCCCCCTCTCAGGCATGGTCATCGCCGGGCTTGAGAAGACCGGTTACAAGGTGACGCTGGCTGCGGACGGGAACGCGGAGGAGGCGCTTTTTTCCCCTCAATACGCGGACGAAAGCTTGTTTGTGACGCTGCCTGCCGGCATGCAGAAGGCGCTTGACTGCGGCAAAAAGCCCGAGCTCGGTTTTTTCGCGAAGTTTAAAAAAACCATTTCCGGCATGGGCGCCTCCATGTCGGCCCCCCGGACGGGAAAGATCATCTCGCGCGTCAACGAGGAACTGAGCGACTACGCCATAAAAAAGAAGTCGCCTTCCGCCGATCCGGCGTTCCTTAAAGAACCGATAACCGCCGTCGAGTACGTGGCGGTCGGCGGCGCCGTGGCGCAGGTGCCGGTGTCGCAGGTCCTGTTATTCGCGCAGTCACAGACCTATTTCTTCCCCATAGCGGTGTTCTTCATCGTCGTGCTCTCCGCGCAGATGGTGATGATGGCGGTGGCCAGCGAAAAAGAGAACAAGACGCTTGAGACGCTGCTCAGCTCGCCCATAGACAGGAGGCTGCTGGTGGTTTCCAAGCTTTCGGCGTCCGCGTTCATAGCCGCCGTTCTCTCGGGGGCCTACATGCTGGGGATGCGCTCGTTCATGTCTGGCATAACCGGCGCCGCCGGTTCGCAAACAGCAGTCTCCGCGCGTTCAGCATTTGAGAAACTAGGCCTGCTGATAACGCCGCAGGGCTATCTGCTGATAGGCTTATCGGTCCTGTTCTGCATCCTCTGCGCGCTGTCCATGGCTTTCATCCTGGGCGTGCTCGCAGAGGACGTAAAGAGCATACAGGGCATGATAACGCCGCTGATGATGATGCTGATGCTCTCCTACCTGCTGCCGATGTTTATAGATCTGGACCTCGCGCCGACCGGCCTGAAATTCCTCCTCTACGCCATACCGTTCACCCACGCCTTCATAGCCCCGCAGACCGTAATGTCCGGCAATACCGCACAGGTCCTCTGGGGGATAATCTACCAGGCGTGGGTGTTCGCCCTGTTCGTGTCCATAGCCGGCAGGCTGTTCTCCGGGGAAGCGCTGCTCACCCTGAAACTGCGCTTCGGAAGAAAAAAGAATGTCCTATAAAGCTACCGGCGCGCAGAACGGGAAGACCGGGATGTTCACCGGTTTTTTTACGCTTAAACCGCGAAAGTCCGCCGATAACATCTCGGTAATCCTGGTTCTGCCCTGCGCCCTGATGGGAGTCAACTCCGCCGTTTCCTTTTTCTTTTTCCTCGCTTTCGGCAAAATGGAACTTGTCAGGACGTTCAGGACGGCCGCGATATGGAACGGGCTCATCGTGCTGGCCCTGTCCTATGCGCTGCTGCTTTACTGGTACGCCCCCATATGGCGCTTTTGCAGGACCTTCACCCCGGATGCCGGAGGTATCGTTAAAGAACGTCTTAACTCCATTTACCGCGCCATTATATTGTTTTTTGCGATAATCCTTTCCGTTGAGACAGCCGCGCATCTGGCCGCGCTGGCGCTGGGCTGTCTTTCAGGGGAGTTCGTGGTTTACGCTCTCTGCGCCCTGGTCTTATCCACTTTAATACAATTCTGCTACGCGCTGGTTTTTCTTGACAATATCCTTATCAAAAGCACCAGCGTCCTGCTGGAAAAGCTCTACAGCCGGGAGCAGCTTTATGTAATGCGCGAAGGGTTCAACATTTCCTTCAGCGTCAAGATCGGCATGCTGCTTCTGTCCACGGCGGTCGTGCCGATGGCGATGATGTATGTCTATCTCCGCCGGGTCGGCGGCCTGGCCGGGAACGACCTGATAGCCGTGAACAATCTGCTCATAGTCACCGTTTTCACGCCGATGGTGCTCGGTTACGGCGTTATTTACAGCATGCTCCAGGGCCCCGTCAACGGCCTGATAGCCAAGATGAAGCGCCTGTCGGCGGGAGATTACGACGTTAAGACCCGGATATATTTTACCGACGAAATAGCGCATCTCAAGAACAGCTTCAACCGGCTGACGGACCAGCTGAAGGAGCGGGAATACCTGCGGGAGACATTCGGGAAATACGTTTCCATAGAGATCGCCCGGCAATTGCTGAAAACCGGGAAAATAAATCTCGGCGGCGAAAACATCAGCGCCACGGTCATGTTCTGCGATATACGGAATTTTACCGCTCTAGCCGAGCGCCTGTCGGCGGGCGAATTGATAGATTTTTTGAATAATTATTTCGCCTACGTTACTCCGCCGATAATGGCCAACCGCGGCGTCATAAACAAATTCATGGGGGACGCCGTCATGGCCGTTTACACTCCGGCGCTGGGCTCGGAGGCGCACGCCGACGACGCGGTGCTTTCGGCCGCGGCGATGGCGGCGGCGCTGGAAAAGTTCAACGCCTCCGGGAAGATGCTCCGGCCGGTACAGTTCGGCATAGGCATACACACGGGCCTGCTGGTGGCCGGGAACGTGGGAACGATGGCGCGGCTTGAATACACGGTGATAGGCGACGTGGTGAACGCTGCGTCCAGGCTTGAATCAAAGACCAAGGACCTTTCCGCTGATATCCTGATAAGCGGCGCGGTCCATGACGCGCTCAACCCGCGGGTGAAGGGCCTTTTCGGGTTCGAGAGCCTCGGTTCCATGGCGCTTAAAGGAAAGAACGAAACCGTTCCCGTCTACAAAGTGTCCTTGTCAGAGAAAAAATAAAAGCC
>JAHJSU010000067.1 GCA_018829985.1 Elusimicrobiota bacterium
CCGAGTTGGAAGCGCGCATCATCCCGGCGTATTTCTTTTCCAGTTCCGCGGCCTGATGATTGTGCAGGGCCTCTAGTTCCTCCCTGCGCCTCTGGAGTTCGCTCTCCTGGCCTGCGAGAAGTTCTTTCATCTTCATGGCGCGGTCCGCCTCGAATTTGGCAAGCTTGTCGGCGCAGGCGGTGTTGAACATTTCCTCCCTGTGCCCGAGGTCTTTTTCAAGTTCCGCCTTCCTGGACGCGAATTCCATCTGCTGCCGCTCAAACTCCGCTTCTTTCTGATCATTGAAGTTTTTAAGCCATTCCGCCGTTTTCTTGTCGTATTCCTCCTGGAGGGAAACTTCCTTTGCCCGGCTGCCGGCCAGGCGCTGTTCATATTCCTTCTCCAGCGCGTCCCGGCGCTCGTTTATGGCGCGGAACATCTCTTCTTTGGCCCGGGCCAGGCGCTCGAGGTGTTCGCTTTCTTTCTCCTGGATTTCCTGATAAAGCTTTATGTTAAGTCCGTTGTGCTGCTGGTGGAGGGTGTTTCTAAGGCTTTCCAGCTCGCCTTCCCCGGCTTTAAGATGGGCCTCGCGGCTATTATAGCTTTCCTCTATCTTTAACTTTTCCGCTTTAAGCCGGTTGACTAAATCCGCGCGCATCTCTTCGGCCAGCTCTTTCTTTTTCAGGTCGAAGTCGGCGGCCAGGCGCTGTTTTTCGGCCTGGACACGGGCGGGGAACTGTTTTTCAAGTTCGGCCGTTTTCAAGTTCAATCTTTCTTCCTTGCATTTGGAGAATTCTTCCTCGAGTTTTTTTCTTTCCTCAATAAGGTGTTTGTCCTTTTCAATGGCCCATTCCTCTTCTTTTACCAGCCACTCAGCGCGCATTTTATTCTGCGCGGCGGCCAGGCGTTCTTCAAGCGCGCGCTCCTTTGCCGCGTAGGCCTTGGTGAGGGATATTTTGATCAGCTCAAGCTTTTCTTCGTGGGCTTTTTCAAGGTCCATTTTATTCTTTTCAAGTTCGCCCGCCTGTTTGGCGATCCATTCGTTCTGCTCCCTGAGCAGGGTTTTGCGCAGCGCTTCCTCTTTGAACTTGAACTCGGCGGCGAGGCGCTCTTTTTCAGCGGCTAGCAGCGCCTCCCTTTGCGCAAGGACTTCAACTTCCCTTTTGGACCAGGCGGCTTCCCAGCGGGCGTTGATGTCGTTCACTATGGCGTCCAGTTTTTTCTGGTTCTCAATGGCCAGGCGGTTCCATTTCTCCCTGGTTTCCCTGGCGGCTTCCTGGTACGCGGCGGCGCCGGCTTCGTTATGTTTCTTGACCAGCTCAACCAGCTGGGTCTCCATCCCCAGGCGCATGTTAACGTAGTCCTGCTCGCGTTGCTGCAAGTACTGCTGGAGGCGGCCTCTCAAGTTCGCAAGTTCGCTCTGGCTGGACTCTTTTAAGGCGGCTATCTCGCGGTCTTTTTCCGCGGCAACGGCGCGCTCTTTTTCTTCAAATTCGGCGCGCATGGATTCGCGCTGGGCTTTCAATTCTTCCTCAAGGCTTTTGATGCGCTTGGCCGCGTCTTTTTCCGTTTCGGCTATTGCGGTTTCGGCTTTGACGGCTATCTCCCGGCGCTCCTCGTTGAGTTTTGCCGCCCTTTCCGCCGTCAGGGCTTCGGCTTTTTTAAGATAATCGTCCTCCAGGTTCCTCCTGAAATCCTCCAGTTGGGCTTCCTTGGCCTGATAAAGGCGGGAAAATTCCCGCATTTTCACCTCGTAGCGCTCCTGGAGGGACAGCTCTTCCTGCTCGGTCTTTACCCGGAGGGTTTCAATAAATTCTTTCTCGAACCGCTCATATTTGGCGCGCATGGCGTTTTCTCTTTCCACGAGCGAATCCCGGCTGTTCAGGATGATGGCCTGGGTTTCCTCATTCTTGAGCTCGGCGGCTTTCCTGATCTCGTCTATGGCATAAAGCTTAAGTTTGCCGATTTCGGCTTCCTTGGACGCAAGTTCATGTTTGAGGGCTTTTATTTCGTTCTCCAACTGTGCCCTGGACTGTCGCCAGTGGGCGGTCTCTTCGTTCAGGATCTGCTCGCGCAATTTAGCTTTGAGGTCCGCCTCCATGGCGGTCTGGGTCTTCCAGTTCTCCTCCCAGGTCTTAATGGTGGTCTGCCATTTTTTCAAGATCTCGTCTTTCTGCTCGCCCTGCTGGGTAAGCGTGCGGTTGCTATTGACCTTATTGCGGTTGTCCTCTTTCAGGCGGGCGTTGTCGTCGGACAGGGTGTGGATCTTCTCGACTGCCCAGCGCAAAGCGAGTTTGGCTGTTTCCACGTCGGTGATGGTGGAAGGGTCCAGTTGATTGGTAAAGTCCATTTAAAAGCCTCCGGTTAAAGAGATTACGGCGCTAAAACAACGATTGCAGTGATAATAAATAGGCGAACTCAGTCGGCCGTCTGCCCGCCAAACAGTCCGGCGCTGTGCCCGCCGTGTTGTATTGGCGGGGGTCCGCCTTAGGCGGAATGGGCGCCTGCCTGCCGGCAGGCAGGCAGCCCCTGATACGGCGCCTACGCATGTATTGAAGAAATTATGGAGAGACGGCTCCCTCCGACTAAAATCGTTGTTATCTCTCACGCATCACTGTAATCTCTTCTAAGGGAATTATACAATAAGGTATGTTTAGAAAATATTGAATTATTGTAACAGGAAAGTATGGGGCGCGGGCTGGGGGAACGGCGTGCCGGGGGCCGCAACGCGGCGGATCATTTCACCGGTCTCTGCGCTTTACCGCTCCTGATGCAGCCGGTGCAGACGTAAACGGACTGCACCGCGTCGTTCAAAACCACTTTCTGTTTTTGCAGGTTCGGTTTGAAGATCCGCTTGGTCGCCTTGTGCGAGTGGCTGTAAGAGTTCCCGGAGACGGGTCTTTTTCCGCAAATTTCGCATTTGTATGCCATAAACCATATTGTAGCAAATTTTGTAAAATATACGGGCAGGGAAAACAATGAAAATACTGACCAGGGACCTGACGCTTAAGACTTCCGGGGCCGGCGATCTGATAAACATCACCGATGAATTGCGCGGCATCCTTAAGGAGTCAAAGCTTAAAGAGGGCGCCATGACGGTGTTCGCGGTCGGGTCCACTTTCGCGGTGACTTCTTTTGAGTATGAGCCGGGGCTGATCAAGGATATGAAAGAGCTTTATGAAAAGCTGGTCCCCTCCAACCGCTCTTACGGCCATGACGACACCTGGGGCGACGCCAACGGGTTCAGCCATTTGCGCGCGGCCCTGCAGGGCCCGTCGCTGACCCTGCCGTTCAGAAGCAGCCAGCTGCTGACCGGCGTCTGGCAGCAGGTGGTGGCGGCGGAATTCGACAACCGGCCGCGAACGCGGCAGATAATAGTCCAACTGATGGGGGAATAATGGAAAACATCGAAAAAACGGTGCATTGGCTGGGTCATGCCGCTTTCCGGCTTGAAAGTCCGGCAGGAACGGCGGTCTACATAGATCCTTACAATCTTAAGGAACAGTCAAAAAAAGCCGATATCGTGCTGATAACCCACGCGCACTTTGACCATTTTTCACCGGCCGACATAAACAAAGTGGTTAAGGCGGGCACGAAGCTCTTCGGCCCCGAGGCGCTGGCCGGAAAGGTCCAGGGCGATTTTACCGCGCTGAAGCCCGGCGACAGGGCGGAGGCGGCCGGCGTGGCCGTGGAGGCGGTGAGCGCCTATAACACCGATAAGAACTTCCATCCGAAGGCTTCCGGCTTTCTCGGCTATGTGGTGGACGTGGGCGAACTGCGGATCTATCACGCGGGCGATACCGATCTGATAGACGAGATGAAAACCGTTAAGGCCGACGTGGCGCTTCTTCCCGTCGGCGGGACTTATACGATGGATGCCCGTGACGCCTGCGATGCGGCCATCGCTGTAAAGCCCAAAGTGGCGGTGCCGATGCATTACGGCTCGGTGGTGGGTTCAAAAGAGGACGCCATAAGGTTCCAGAATCTCTGCGGCGCCTGCGAAGTGAAGATCCTGGAACAGGAGAAATGATGCGCTCCCACACCGCCTATCTTTGGATGAATACGCCGGACCGCTGTGCGATAGTTAATATAACTCCGCAAGTGGAAGCGGAACTTAAAAAAAGCGGCGTCAGGGAAGGGCTTTGCCTGGTCAACGCCATGCATATAACCGCCAGCGTCTTCATAAACGACAATGAAAAGGGCCTGCATAAGGATTTCCTGGAGTGGGTGGAAAAGCTGGCGCCTTATTCGAAAGCCGGCTATAAACATAACCTGACCGGCGAGGACAACGGCGACGCGCATTTAAAAAGGACCGTCATGGGCCGGGAGGTGGTGGTGGCCGTGACTAAAGGCGGGCTGGACTTCGGCCCCTGGGAGCAGATCTTCTACGGCGAATTCGACGGCCGCAGGGAGAAACGGGTCCTGGTGAAGATCATCGGGGAGTAACTAGTTGCTCCTGAAAAAGTCGCAACTAATGATTACAGCGATGACAGAAATGATTACAGTGATAAATTTCCTCAATAAAGTATCGCTGTCATCGGTTTTTAAGATCACCGTAATCATAGTTAGTCCTTAAGTTTTTCAGGACTAACTAACTAATATGAAAAAACGCATTTATTATCATGACACCGACTGCGGCGGCGTGGTCTATTACGGGAACTATCTTAAATTCCTGGAGGAAGCCAGAAGCGAGTATCTGGAAGAGCTGGGCTTCTCGGTCAAGGGACTGATGGGCCAGGGCGTCTTATTCGTGGTCAGGCGTCAGGAGATAGATTATAAATATCCGGCGGTCTACGGAGACACGCTGGAAATAAGGACCCGGGTGAAAGAGCACAGCGCCGTGCGGATACAGTTCGCCTACGAGATAATCAACCAGGACGGGAAGCTTTTGTCAAAGGCCGTGACCGACATGGTCTGCGTGGACAAAGCGCTTAAATTAAGGGAACTGCCGCAGTCCCTGAAAGAAAAACTAGCCCGATAAGGTAATGCCGGCTGGGCGGCGCTCCTTAGGTTTTTAATATATCCTGCTGACGGAGTATCATGGCTGCGCAGATTTTCGATTGCAAGAAGATAGCCGAAGGGTGCTTTTCCAGGGTCAGGGAGGAGATGCATGGCCTGAAAGGCATCCCGTCATTGGCGGTGCTTTCCAAAGAGGAGGATTCTCCATCTTCCGTATACAGGAATATGGTGATGAAAGACGCCGGAGCCCTCGGCATCCCGGTTTCCGACATTAGGGCGTCGGATGAAGAGGCTCTCGAGCTTCAGATAAAAGCGGTGAATGCAGACCCTGATATCAAGGGCATAATGGTGCTGTATCCCCTCGGCTTCAGAAGGAAGGATGAGGACATCATGGACCTCATTGACCCCGGGAAAGACATAGAGGGCATGCATTCCATAAATTTCGGCTACCTCATAAAATACAAGAGATTTCTGGATGAAGGCCTTGGATTGAAATGTGTCGTCCCCGCAACCGCAAAGGCCCTCGTCAAGACAATACAGCATTATGATATCCCCATAGAAAAATCGTTTTCAGTTATAGTCAACAATTCCATGAGAATAGGCAAGCCCCTCGGCCTCATGCTGGAGAATCTTGGGGCCACTGTCGTCAAATGCTATGACAGGACAAAAAAAGAAGATCTGGAGAATGCAATAGCGAAAGCGGATATTCTCGTTACGGCTGTCCCGGACAAAAATTTCAGGATCCCCTCGGATATCGTCAAAAAAGATGCCGTGGTCCTGGATGCCTCATTCGAAGGCAATCTGAACTATGATGAATTGAGGGAAAAGGCCTCATTCATCACTTCTCCGGAGAACAGGATCGGAAAAGTCACAAGAGCCATGATTTTCACCAATTTCTCCTACTGCTCGAAATATGGCTAAAAAGCATGTTTTGAGAGCAAAGTATATTTTTCGCCAAAATTAAGGTATGCCTGGAAAGCTTATGGCGTTCCGGCATGCTGAAAATCCCATGAATTTTTAAACATATAACCACCGCTTAACCCGAAAATTGCAGTTTCCGCCTGAGGCGGACCCCCGCCAATACAACACGGCGGGCACAGCGCCGGGCTGTTTGGCGGGGAAGTCGATTTTGATTTACAAGCCTTTCGATAAAAATATCCACGGCAATTTTCGGGTTAACGCGGTTTTTGGCAATGATTCCGCTGTCAGGCGGAAAAACCGCCCGGGCAAAATTACTGTCTGATGGCCGATTGAGAAATTCGGGTTAGTCTTCCTTCACTTCCGTCACCGGGCCGAACTCTGACAGCGGCTTATCGAATTTCTTGGTGTTGCCGATCACAAAAACAAACGAACTTTCCGGCTTAAAAAGCTTTTGCGAGGTTTCAAGCACGGCCTTGGGATCCACCCTGGCCATATTGTCCACGTAGGTGTCCAGGTAATCGGCGGGGTAGGCGTAATGCTCGTAAAGAGCCCGCTCGCTTATAAGGTCGAACGGCGTGGGGAAGCGGAATACGAAAGAATTGATTATGGAGTCCTTCGCCCTTTTCACTTCCGCGTCCGGCGCGGTTTCGGTTTTTATCAGCTCGAACTGGCGGAGCAGCTCCGAAAGCGCCTGGGAGTAAGTTTCAGGCTTGGTGCCGCAGGAGGCGTTGATAAAGCCGTAATCCGGTCTTTTGGCGAAATAACTGTACACGCTGTAGGCCAGGCCTTTGCGGGACCGTATCTCGGCCGCCAGCCGCGAGGAGAGGCCGCCGCCCAGCATCTCGTTGGTGACGTAAAGCGGAAATTCCACGGGGTCATGCCGCTTTACGCCCTTCTGCAGCATTACTATGAATGTCTGCGAAATATCCTTTTCTATAAAATAGACCCGGCGGGTTTCATTTATTTTTACCGGCGGGATCTCCGGGAACCTGACTTCTCCCCCGGTCCAGCCGCCGAATTTCTCCTTAAGCTTGGCGAGGAACGCACTTTCGCTGCCGAAATCCCCGGCGGCGGCTATGATGATGTTGTTGGGCCGGTAATAGTTGCCGTGGTAGGCTTTGAGGTCTTTTTTCGTCAGCGGCTCGACAGTGGAGATTTCCGGGCGCCAGCCGTAAGGGTGGTCCGCCCCGTAGAAATAACGGAGGGCTTCCCGCTGGGCCTCGCGGTTGGGGTTGTCGTTCCTGCGCCGTATGATTTCCAGCGCCTCGGCTTTTTTGAGAGCCGTTTTGTCGTCTTCGAAGGCCGGTTCCATAAGCACCGACGCGTAAATGTCCAGCACCTTGTCCAGGTCTTTTTTCAGGGCGAACATATCCACCCTTGCCTCCTCATTGGCAATGGAGGACTCCACGGAAGCGCCCAGGAATTCCAGGGTCTTGTCTATCTCGTCCGATTTGTATTTCAGCGTGCCGCCGTCCTTAAGGAGTCCCGCGGTAAGCTCGCCCAGGCCGATCTTTTCCTTCGGGTCGTAGATCTTGCCCGTTTTGATTATGGCCGTCATATGCGTCACGGGCAGGGTGTTATCCTTCAACAGGTACACGACCATGCCGTTCTCCAGCGTGTAGCGCGAACCTTTGGGAGGTTTAAAATCTATCCCGCCGATCTTGGGCAGGCTGGGCGGCACCGCCCACGAGGATGAGATGCTTAAGGTCATGATGGCTCCTAAGACGGCGGTTTTTAAGATTATGTTTTTCATTTCACGCCTCCCTTCGCCGGCGCGGCGGGGGGGGCGGCTTGGGTGGCGTCCGGCTCGCGCAGGAACACGATGGTCTTATTGTCCCTGGTGAAATACCTGCCCGCGACCCTGGAAACATCTTCGGGCTTCAGCTTGCGGAGTTCGTCCGTCACTTTCCAGTCGAATTTCCAGTCGCCCAGTATCTGCTGGTTGCTTGCCAGGCTCATGCCCAGCCCGGAGTTCGATTCCAGCTGCCTTACGAGGGAGGCTTCATAATTGTTTATGACCTTTTCCATTTCCCACGGCGTGGGCGGTTCTTTCTTGAGTTTATCTATTTCTTCCAGAATGGCGTCTTCCACTTCCTCAACGGTATGCGGGGCTTTCGGAGCCGCCAGTATGACGAACAGCGACGGATAGCGGTCGCCGGGAGTGGAAGGCCCGGAGTTGGCATAAAGGGCCAGCTGTTTGCCTTCCACCAGGTTTTTGTAGAAACGCGAGGTCTTGCCGTTGGACAGGATCTCGCTGAGCATCAGCAGGCCGTAAATATCCGGGTTTCCCCAGCCAGTGTTATGGAAACCCATGCGCAGGGACGGCTTGGCTTTGAAGAACACGTTTATGCGTTTTTCCGATTTCTGGGGCTGTTCCTTGGTATAGTTCCGTTCCGGCAGCGGGCGTTTTTTCCAGGAAGCGAAGTATTTCTCAGCCAGCTTTATGACTTCCTCCGGCTTTATGTCCCCGACCACGGCCAGCGTGGCGTTGTTCGGGGCGTAGAAGGTCTTGAAGAACTGGTCCGCGTCGGTGCGGGTAAGACGCTTCAGGTCGTCCATCCAGCCGATGGTGGGGTTGTGGTAAGGGTGCGCCGCAAAAGCGTTGATGAACAGCGTCTCCCACATCAGGCGGTTCGGGTCCGATTCTCCCATGCGCCGCTCTTCCATGACCACGCTGCGCTCGCGGTAGAACTCCCTCAAGACGGCGTTCTTGAACCGGTCGGACTCTATTATCATCCAGGCTTCGAGCCGGTTGGAGGGCAGGGAGACGATGTAACCGGTATAGTCGGTGGAGGTCATCGCGTTCATGCCGTGTTCGCCCAGCTCGTTGTAGATCTTCCAGTATTCGTCCTTTACTATCAGCGCGTCGGCCGCTTTTTCGGCGCCGGCCAGGGCCTTGCGCAGCTCTTCCAGTTTCGCCGGTTCCGGGGAGGCCTTGGATTCTTCGGCTATCATTGCTTTGGCCGCTGTCTCCACTTTTTCAAGCAGGACTTTTTCCTTCGAGAAGCCGGCGGAGTTGATGGTCTTGGTGCCTTTAAACGCCATGTGCTCGAAAAGATGGGCCAGGCCGGTCTTGCCGGGCAGGCCGTCCACGTTGCCGACTCTAAATATCATCGTGAACGATACGGTCGGGACGAATTTCTTTTCAAGGATGAGCAGTCGCAGGCCGTTCTTCATGGTGTACGAGACCACGGGAGGGAATTTGGCGTCTTTTTCCACCTCGGCGCCGAGTTTTTTCAGTTTGGTCATATCGTCTCCGGTGCCCGCGCCCGCGTGCAGCGGCGCGCAAAGCAATAGTAGGCATGGGATCAGTGCCGTAAATTTCATCGTTCCCTCCGTAAGCATGGATCAGCGACAGGTCTATTATATTAAATTACCTTATCGCTTGGTGTCGCTCTCCC
The DNA here is from genome assembly GCA_018829985.1 of Elusimicrobiota bacterium. GTDB lineage: Bacteria > Elusimicrobiota > Elusimicrobia > Elusimicrobiales > UBA9959 > JAHJSU01. The sequence continues at coordinate 9,261 of JAHJSU010000067.1, forward strand.
GCTAAGTGCCATCCTTGGGCTGATTAAACAATTGGCCGGGTGGCGGCGGGCTGCAAGTTCGGGGTCCTGCCGCGCTTCCCGCCTTTTCGCTTCCCTCGCTCCACCCATCCCCTGCTAGGAAGGCGAGGAGCATACTCTGTTCACCTTCCGCTGCGGGGTCGAAAAGGCGGAAATCGCGTCACCCCTCCGTCGATACCCCGCCGCCACCCGGCGGCCAATCAATTCACCCCACGCCTTTTTTAAAATATATCCCACCCTTTTAAGATACATTTATCCCCGCCACCAAGGTCGCAGTCAGCTTTATCACAAAGTCAGGCTGCTTTTTGACCCACGATGCTGTCGTGGTGATGGTGTAGACTATTTTATAAAAATCCGGATTATCTAAAACCGGGCAGGGGGGGTGTCATTCACAAGTTCAGAATATTTAATGCAAAAGTGTGGCGGTTAAAGCTGTAAAGATGTAGAATTTTTTATACGGGGTTTTTACTTTGCGCTTATCTGCGGATATTACGATGGCAAGTATTCATTATTGGTTAGGCTGAGGTATCTAAAAAGATCGAAAAATTCGCATTTAATAAAAAGGGGAAAATTATGAATCGTATTTATCAAGGCCGTGTCGTAAATGTTGAGACTCTTTTGCCCGAAACTAAAAACGAGTGGGCTAAACTTGAAAACTGGCCTAATCACCTTTGGAAACACCACGAACTGTTCCAGGATGCGGTAAATTATTACACCTTAATGCTTGCCGCCTTGGCGCAAGGTTGTAACAACAAGGCGTTCAGTGAAAAGTATCTGGCGGACGCGGAAAGCCGCGCAGGGGAAACGGCAAAACCGGCGGAGCGGGAAAAAGAGATTGTTAAGGCAAGGTCGCACGCTCAGTATCAGTTAAAGGCGCTCTATGAATGGCAGCAACGCGTGTCTGAAACATGGAAAACCGCCAAGCGCAAAGCAGTTTCTTTTGATGGCCCGCATAAACGAATCGCTCCGGTTCTTGGTTTAAATCCTGAGATTACCGGTTTTGAAGAATGTGTTAAAGCTTTGTCTAAATCATGTAAGGCGGATAGGAACTTCAGAATACGGGCAGTATTGACACTGCTTGCGGAAGCCGACCGGCATAAGTCGGATCTTAATAAACTTTGTGTTGTTAAATTACCTTTTTTCTGTTCCCCTCCCGGTCCCAAATATTTTGACGCAACTCCCGCGGATGTCAGCCAAACTCAAAGGTCAAATAGCGGAAATCTCATTCTCTTGATTCATAAAGCGGACCCACTGAAACTTGAAGATGTTGCGGTAAAAACAGACCCGTATCTTTTTATAACTCGACCGCCGGCTAGTGATTCCCTTAATAAAGAGGATACTCTTGATTTGGCGCTTAAACATTTTGATGCTCTAGCGAAAAAGCATGGCTGGGCAAAATATCGCGGGGAATTTAAAAGCGCTGTTGAAAAAAAATCCGCAAAATGGCCTCTGCGTTGCTTGGGGAGAAAACCAACCGGCGTTTTCCCCTACGCCTTAGTTTTTCGTTATTTTCCTAATCTGAAAATTTGGGAAGCCTTAAAGGCCCGGACACAAGGGGATTATAGGCGGGCCGAAAGAGCGCAAGCCGAAGGGAAAGTCATTGTAGAAAAAGACTATATCAACGCCTTGCGTGTGGCAAATAACAACGCCCAGCCTTTTGAATATTTCACTAATTGTACAATGCCTAAAGTGAAAGATAGCCGCGCAGTTTGGTTTGATTTTGACTTGGCCGCGTTTATTGAAGCGATAATGGCGCCGCACAGGTGTTTTGAGGATACCCAAAAAAGGGAAAGCGCCGCTAAGGTGATTCGCGCGGAAATTTCCCTTATTGAGGGGGAAGGTGGGCCGGTTGCGGCTGGCGATGCTGAAGACAAAGAGGAAAAAATACTTTCCGGATTTAAAAATGATAAAAGGATTGCCCTTATACGTAAATTGGTGACGGACACACTCTCATACCTTGCGGAATCGGAAAACCCGGACGATAAGACCGGCGGGAAAATTGAATATTCTATTTCAGAACGCACATTGCGCGGATTTTCAAAAATCCGTGAAAAATGGCGCGGGCTTGCTGCGAAGAACTATCCCCAGAAACAGCTTAGAGAAAAACTAAAGGAAGTCCTTGTAGATGAACAATCCTCCCATAGGGATGACTTCGGCAGCGCCCCCCTGTATGAGAAATTAATTGAGGAGGAGTTTCAGCCTATTTGGCGCGATGACGGCACCTCTGATTTTCATGCAAAAAACCCTCTTCACGCGTGGCTTGACTATAAAGAACTTGAGCGGGAACTGGCGGATAAAGAGCGGCCGATACGGTTTACCCCAGCCCACCCGGAGCATTCTCCCCGCTACTTTGATTTTCCCAAAGAAGGCGCGTTTAAGACAAAGCACCTGCCGGGAATTTCCGCATCAGGCGCTATGCAGTTTTTCTCCTGGGCGGCTTTAAAAACAGAAAAAGGTTATAA
>JAHJSU010000068.1 GCA_018829985.1 Elusimicrobiota bacterium
CCACCAGTATTGATTGAAATTGTAATGGTATTCCGGCAGATTTTTGAATATAAGCGGCAATATCCCCTGGCGTATCAGCACGGCCGCGTGAAAGATAAGGAACAACGCGGCGAAGTCCAGGCCGAAAAGCGCCAGTATCCCCAGACGGTTTTTCAGTTTTGTCGGGGTGAGGTGGCTTTGTAAAGTCATGTGGTATTATTATACCAATATTGCCATGGGCGTAAGCCGTAAGCTGCTGCCATAGGCTGTAAGCCGTAGGCCATAGGCAGAGGGGGAAAGTTACTCTTTGGCGGCGGCGATGGAGACGGCCAGCGCCAGCAGCACGGCGTAGGAGGTGTGGACGTGCTGGAACGTGATTTCGGTTGCGTTCATTAAAAACCAGGACGGCATTATTGCCAGGGCCCAAAGAGTGATGCGCGAGGGGGCGGCCCTGAAATTGCGCAGGGCTGCGGTAAACATGCCGCCGAACAGGACTAGCAGGGCTGCAAGCCCGATAAAACCGCGTTCCGCTGTCTGGTGTATGTAAAGGTTGTGCAGGCTGCCCCAAACAATGTCTTCCGGATAGGGTTTTTCGCAGTAAACTGGAAAAAGTGTTTTTACATTGGCGGGGCCGGCGCCTAATAACGGCCTGTCTTTTATCATTCTAAAGCCGATTTTCCAAAGCGTCAGGCGGGTATTTATTGCGACGTCGGCGGTTTTTGCGTCCGCATTTATGGCGCTGTTCGCCCCCTTAAATATTGAGCCCAGTTTATAGCGTATTACGGGGTTAAGCATTGAAAGGCCGAGCCCCAGCGCCGCCGCGGCGGCAATAAGCGGTATTACCACGCGCTTGGGCGGGCGGCGTATAATAAGAAACATGCTGAATACCACTGCCATGCCGAGATAGGCCCCCCGGGTTTGGCTTAATACAATGGCTGCGGTTATAAGGAGTATTGCGGCGTACAGCGATTTTTTTACGCGGGGGGTGAGTGCTTCCGGGGCGGAAATCCGGCATAATGCCAGCGCCAGGCCTATTACCATTATTTCCCCGAAGCGCACGGGGTGCGCAAAAGCGTGCGCGCGTATATCCAGGCCGCCGGCCAGGCCGCTTAGCGCCTGATATATGCCTATAGCCGCCGCGACCGCAATTGCAGCAAGATAGGCTTTCAGCGCGGTATCGCGGGCTTCAGGTTTGATAAAAAGGCAGAGGCCCAGGAAAGTGACCGCCGTGAGCAGGTCCGAGTTTAAGGCGGCAAAGCTGCGAGCCGGGTTTACGCCGAAGGCGGCCGCCAGCGCGCCGGCGGCGAGGTAGACCAGCCAGGGGAGGAACAGCGGGTTGGCTTTTATTTCCGCCGGCAGCAGGGAAAGAGTTCCTTCTTTGCCGCGCAGGTAGAGCGAGACCGCGATGAAAAGGAGTATGCCGCCCTGTATGAGCGTGACTGAAAAAGGCAGCGCGGCGGCAAAAATAACCAGCGCGGCGGCGCCGATAAAAAGCGGTTTGTCGGTATTAAAAAACTCCATGAAACGCATCAATATAAATTATACTTTAATTTGGCAACTCCTCAGGTTGTTAGGTTCACGGTTCAGGGTTCACGGTTATCGTTTTCACGACCTTCATGCTTTTTTAACCTTTGAACCGTTAAACCGCTGAACCTTGAACCTGAGTGGTCATCTAATTTGTTATAATTAGCTAACGGCGGATTTAGAGCCGAGTCTTGATTTCAGGAGGAAGAATATGGCGGTAAAAATCGGCATAAACGGCTTTGGCAGGATCGGACGGCTGGTGGCGCGGGCTATCCTGGAGAGAAATGATAACGCCCTGGAACTTGTCGCGGTTAACGATTTAACGGACGCGAAGACCAACGCGCATTTGCTCAAATATGACTCTATCCACGGCCGGTTTCCGGGCGGCAATGTGGAGGCCGCGGGAGAGGATGAAATATCCGTGAACGGCAAGACGATCGTGGTATTAAAGAAAAAAGACCCGGCGGAATTGCCGTGGAAAGAACTGGGCGTGGAGATCGTGGTGGAATCCACCGGACTTTTCACTATCAAGAAGGACGGGGTCAACAAGAAAGGCAGGGAAGTCAAAGGAGCGGAAAATCATCTCACCAAAGGCGGGGCGAAAAAAGTTATTATCTCGTCTCCGGCCGAGGGCGAAGACCTTACCATAGTGATGGGCGTCAACGAGGATAAATACGACCCGAAGAAACATCACGTGGTCTCCAACGCTTCCTGCACCACCAACTGCCTGGCTCCTTTTACCAAAGTGATAAACGACAAATGGGGCATCGACAAAGGCCTGATGACCACCATTCACGCTTATACCAACGACCAGAAGGTGCAGGATATGGCCCATTCGGACCTGCGGCGCGCGCGGGCGGCGGCGCTTTCCATGATACCGACCTCCACCGGAGCCGCCAAGGCCATCTCTCTGGTTATACCGGAGCTCAAAGGCAAACTGGACGGTTTCGCCATCCGCGTGCCCGTCCCCAACGTGTCGGCCGTGGACCTTTGCGCCACCCTGTTAAAGCCGGCTTCCGCTGAAGAGATAAACGCCGCCATCAAAGAAGCGGCCGAAGGCAGGCTCAAAGGCATACTTGGGTACACCGAAGAGCCTTTGGTTTCAGTGGACTTCAACCATTGCAGCTTGAGTTCTGTAGTGGACGGCAAGAGCACCAAGGTCATCGGCGGGAACTTTGTAAAAGTCCTGGCCTGGTACGACAATGAATGGGGTTACTCGATGCGCGTTATAGATCTTGCGCTGTACATGATCGGGAAGGGGCTGTAGGCGGAAACAGAAGTCTAAAGTGGAGAGGCTAAAGTCTAAAGATTAAAAGGGAATCCGCTTCACATTCTACACTTTCGACTTTAGACTCTAGACTATTCTCCGGAGTGGAGAGACCAGAGTTTAATATCTCTACACTTTAGACTTTCGACTTTAGACCAGTAATTAAGGGTAACTACTCAGGTCTGTCGTCGTAGTGGCAGAGTTTACTCTGCCCAAAAAGGCAAAGCAAGCTTTGCCACTACAAAAAATACGTTAAAAATACGGAGAACCTGAGTAGTTACAATTAAGGAGTATAGTATGGCTAAAAAGAGAATTTTGATAATGGGCGCGGCCGGCCGCGACTTCCACAACTTCAACGTATATTACAGGGACAATCCGGACTATGAAGTGGCGGCTTTTACCGCTTACCAGATTCCCAATATCGCCGGCAGGAAATACCCGCGCGCGCTGGCCGGAAGCCTTTATCCGGACGGCATAGCTATATATGAGGAAAAAGAAATGCCCGCGCTTATAAAAAAGCTGAAAGTGGACGAAGTGGTGTTCTCCTACTCCGACGTCTCCTTCCAGACCGTCATGTCCAAGGGGTCGCTCGTCCTGGCCTGCGGCGCCGATTTTAAGCTTCTGAGCGGCGATCATACCTATCTCAAATCCAAAAAACCGGTCATCTCCGTATGCGCCGTCAGGACAGGCTGCGGCAAAAGCCAGACCTCCAGGGCTATTGCCACTCTGCTGAAGGGGATGGGGAAAAAGACCGTGGCCATCCGTCACCCGATGCCTTACGGCGACCTTGAGAAGCAGATCTGCCAGCGCTTTGCTTCCGTGGCCGACATGAAAAAACACGGCTGCACCATAGAAGAGATGGAAGAATACGAACCGCATATAAAAGCGGGTCATATCGTTTATGCGGGCGTGGATTACGGCAGGATCCTGGCCGAGGCGGAGAAAGAGGCCGATGTAATATTGTGGGACGGGGGAAACAACGACCTGTCTTTCTACAAACCCGATCTTCATATAGTTGTGACCGATCCGCTGAGGCCGGGCCATGAGGAATCCTATCATCCCGGCGCCGTCAATCTGCGGATAGCCGACGTGGTCATTATTAATAAGGTGGATACCGCCGGGCCGGACGCCGTGGAAGCCGTTAAGGATAACATAGTCAGGGCAAATCCGCGGGCGAAGATCATTGAGGCGGAATCGCCGGTCGTCATTGAAAATGAGAACGGCCAGGTGAAGAATAAGAGAGTGCTGGTGGTGGAAGACGGCCCGACGTTAACGCACGGCGAAATGGATTACGGCGCGGCCTACGTGGCGGCCAAACAGTACGGAGCCAAAGCTATCGTGGATCCTAAGCCGTACGCCATAGGCACCATAAAGAAAGTATACGAGAATTTTAAGCATCTCGAGAATATACTGCCTGCCATGGGCTACGGCCAGGACCAGATGGACGAGCTCAAGGACACCATAAACGCCATTCCGGCGGACCTGGTGCTGGTGGGCACTCCGATAGATCTGGCCGCGCATTTGCGTTTCAATAAGCCCTCGCTCAGGGTCACCTATTCCCTGAAGGAAAGGACCGCGCCGGGCTTGAAAGAGATAATCGGGGCGATGCTGAAAAAACGCGAGCAGGTTTTAGAAACCAAGAGCAAGAGGTAAGGGGTTAGTGATAGAAATAAAGAGGTAAGGAGGCAGGGAAGCAAAGAGGCAATGATGTAAAGATGCAAGGATGTGAAAATCCCAAGCCGTTTTTCCTTGCGTCTTTGTTTCCTTACTTCGTTGCTTCCTGCTTCTACGAGGATAAATATTATGCCTACCGAAAATAAGACCATACTTAAGCTGGCAAAAGTGCAGGACGCGCATTTAAAAAATAAAAAAGTCGTGGTCCGCGTGGACTATAACGTGCCGATGAAAGACGGGGTTATAACCGACGATACCCGTATCCGTGAGACGCTTAAAACCATAAAATTCCTTCTGGAGGCCGATTGCAGGGTGGTTCTGATGTCGCATCTGGGACGGCCCAAAGGCAAGCCGGAACCCAGGTATTCTCTTAAACCCGTGGCCGACTGCCTTGAAAAGCTTGCCGGCGCCAAGACATATTTCGCCGCGGACTGCGTGGGGCCCGAAGCCGCGAAAGCGGTAAAAGCCGCCAAAAACGGGGAGCTCGCGCTTCTTGAAAATCTGCGTTTCCACGCCGAAGAGGAAAAAAACGACGATACGTTCGCCAAAGCTCTTGCCGAACACGGGGAGTTTTTCGTGCAGGAGGCTTTCGGGGCGCTTCACCGGGCGCACGCGTCCACCGCCGCCGTGGCCAAGTTCCTGCCCGGCGCCATAGGGTTCCTGGTGCAGAAAGAGCTTGAATACCTGGATAAAGCGATGGTCAATCCGATGCGCCCCTTCGTGGCCGTCATCGGCGGCGCCAAAGTTTCCGATAAGATAAACGTGCTTTACAGCCTTATAGACAAGGTGGATACCGTTATCATAGGCGGCGGCATGGCCTACACGTTTCTCGCGGCTCAACAGACCAATATAGGCAGATCTCTTCTGGAAGCGGATAAAGTGGAAGAAGCCAGGAAGATAATAATGAAGGCTTTCAAAAGCAACGTGGAGATGCTTCTGCCGGCCGATCACCTGTCGGTAAAGGAAGTGAAGCCTGACGCGCCCGCGGAAGTGACGCAGTCCATGGCGATCGCGGATGATTGGACAGGCGTGGATATCGGACCCAGGTCTGAAATGCTTTTCACCGACAAGATAAAGGCCGCTAAAACCATATTCTGGAACGGTCCCGTGGGTATTTTTGAAACGCCCGCCTTTGCGAAAGGCTCGATTGCCATAGCCAAGGCTATGGCCGAAGCCACCAAAAACGGCGCCACCACCATACTGGGCGGCGGCGATACGCTTTCGGTGCTTAAGACCGCCGGCGTAAAGACCGATCAGATCTCGCATTGTTCCACCGGCGGGGGCGCGAGCCTTGAATTCATAGAAGGCAAAATGCTGCCCGGCCTGGTGGCGCTGTCGCAGAAATAGCGGCGAAGCGGTTATGCCCGGCAGCTAGACAGCTAGACGGCTAGGCAGCCATAAGGTCTGCAAACCTTAAAAAGCTGTCCAGCCGCCCAGCCGCCCCGCTGCCCAGCAGTAGTAGCGGCTTGGCAATGATTGTATTTGGAGGAACAACATAATGTACAACTTCATACTTTTCACGCATGTCCTGCTGGCGTTCGTGCTCATTATAGCGATCGTGGTGTTTCAGACCAGCAAAGGCTCCGCCCTTTCCATGTTCGGCGGCGGCGGCGACGCGCTCTTTAATTCGGCAAGCGGCACTTCTTTCATAAAGAAGTTCACCGCGGGCGCGGCCGCAATATTCGCCGTCACTTCGCTGCTTTTGACGGTGTTCTCCTCAAGCGCCAGGATGCGCTCGGTGGTGCAGCAGTACCCGCTCGGCGCCCCGCCGGCTCAGCAGGCGGCTCCCGCCGCCCCGGCCGCGGCCCCTGACGCCGCCCCCGCCGCGGAAGGGGCAAAAACCGGGCCTGCCAAAGCGGCCCCGTGAAGAAGTGATTGGCAACGTAATCAGTAATCGGTAACCAGTAATCAGTGGCTGAAAAAAAGCCCCGCGCTCGGCGCGGGGCTTTTTTACCGGATACCGGGTACTGATTACCGGTTACTGTCTGTTACTTACTTCATCACTTTGTTCTCAAAGGTCCTTATGATATCTATAAGGTTTTCGGGGGTTTTGGCGGAAAACAGGCGTTTGCGCAGGGTCAGGTTGGAAACAAGGCCGGATAACTGCGAGAGAATGTTTAACTGCGAGGTAGGCTCGTTAAAGGGCGTAAGGATAAGGATGATGACTTTTACAAGCTGGTTATCCGGGGATGGGAAATTAACGCCGTGGCGGCTGATTCCCACGGCAATAAGGGGTTTGTTGAGATCCTGAAGTCTTGCGTGGGGGAAAGCGGTCTGGTGGCCGAGAGCCGTGGAAAAATTATTTTCCCTTTTGATTATGGCTTTAAACGCTTCCTCTCTGTCAAATGCGGGAACCGCAGCGTGCAGACTCTCCAATACTTCTTTTATGGCGTCGAATCGCGAGGTCTTATTAAGGTCCAGCGCGCAGCCTTCCTTGACAAGTATCCGGCTCAATATTATTCTGGGCGGCTGGTCAAATTCGTCGCGTATCTCACCGGTCAACTCCTCCACGATATCTTCCATGGTCAGCAGCCCGGTCACTTCGCCCTTCTGGTTCCTCGCCAGGGCCAACTGAACGCGCTTCTCCTGAAATTCCCTTAAAGCTTTTTCCGTGGTAATATCCTCGGAGATAGAATGGATCTCGCGTTTGAGTTTCAAAAGTTCGGGGCTTTCGCAGCGCCCCGGGCGGTCAAGAAAATCCAGGGCCAGGTCCTTGAAATGCACAAAACCGTATATATCGTCCGGCGACGCCTTAGCCAGCGGGTAGCGGGAGAATTTCTTTTCTTTTATCAGGCGTAAATTTTCTTCCCAGGTCTTTACCTCGGAAATCAGCGTGATCGCGCCGCGCGGCGTCATCACTTCTTTTACCCTGGTTTTGCCGAAATCAAAGAGATGCTCGAACATCAGCAGCCTGCCCAGCGAGATCCTGCCGTGCTCCTGCGACTGCCCCAGGATCAGCCGCAATTCCTCGTCGGAGTGGACGGTCTCCTCCTGGTTGGGTTTTATGCGCAGGGCGCGCAATACCAGGTTGGCGCTTTCGTTAAGGAGCCACATCGGCACGAAGAAAACGGTGTGGAAGAACTTGAAAGGGGCGGCTATCCATAGAACCGATTTTTCCGGCATGCGGATGGCCATGTTCTTGGGTATCAGCTCGCCAATGATCACATGGAAAGCGGTTATTAGGGCAAAGGCCAGGCCTATTGAAACGGTGTGGGAGGCGGCCGCGGTGAGTTTGACGCCGAAAAGGCCGAAGAGGGGGGTAACCAGGTGCGCGACGGCCGGTTCACCCACCCAGCCCAGGCCTATGCTGGCTATGGTGATACCCAACTGCGCTGTGGAGAGATAGGCCTCCAGGTCCTTTACGGCTTCTTTTGCTATTTTAGCGCGCGTGACACCCTTGGCCGCCAGCTCTTCCAGGCGGGTAAAGCGTACTTTTACAACTGCGAATTCAGAAAGCACGAAGAAAGCGTTGAGCAGGAGGAAGAGCAGCGCCGCCAGAAGATAAAGCAGTTCGGTCATCGTTCATATTTTACAATTTATATCATTAATTTAGTAAAATATGCCAAGTTCTTCGAAAATGGTTTATTGCTTTACGCGGTTAATCCCTGCCTACCGGCAGGCAGGCGCCCTGAGCCGAAGGCGAAGGGTGCGACAGATGCGCGGGTGGTGGAACTGGTAGACACGCACGTTTGAGGGGCGTGTGCCTAACGGCTTGAGGGTTCGAGTCCCTCCCCGCGCAGGAATTTATCTGCGGTTCAGACAGTGCGGAATTTACTTAAAAAATCCCCCTTCATCCCCCTTTTTGAAAGGTAGGGGAAACCGCTACCTCTTGACTTCTTACCTCTGACATGATAAACCCCTTCCCTGGAAAAATCATTAAAGATATAGTCCGCAAGACCGGGACGCCGGTATATATATATTCCAGAGCCAAGATACTCCAAAATCTGAATTCCTATAAAAAAGCTTTCTCCGCTTTAAAACCTCTGCTGTGCTACGCAATGAAGGCGAACTCCAACGGGGCTATAGCCGCTTTACTCGCCGAGAACGGGGCCGGGGCGGATGTCGTAAGCGGCGGCGAGCTTTACAGGGCGCTTAAAGCGGGCTTTAAGCCGGGCAAAATAATATTTTCCGGCGTCGGTAAGACCGCTGAAGAAATATCTTATGCGCTCCGCTCCTGCATACTCTTCATAAACGTGGAGTCTTTAGAGGAACTGCGCGCGGTGGAGGCGGCCGCGGCCAGGCTGAAAGTGCCGGCGCCCGTCTCGGTGCGTATTAACCCGGATGTGGACCCGCATACCCATAAATTCATAACTACCGGCAAGCTGGGGACCAAATTCGGGGTGACTTTCAGCGAGGCCGGCAGGCTTTACGCAATCGCTGCGGCGTCCAGGCATCTAAGGGCGGTGGGACTTCACTTCCATCTGGGCTCCCAGATATATTCGCCAAGGCCTTACGTCATGGCTCTGGCGAGGGCGAAAAAATTTATAGGAGCTCTGAAGCACAAAGGCGTCAAACTGAGTTATATTGATATAGGCGGCGGGTGGGGGGTCAAAGAAGAAGCCGGGATGCTTCCCCCTGCGCTTCTTGCCGGAGCCGTAACCCGGAACCTGCAGGGCTTGAAGGATCTGCGGTTGATCCTGGAGCCCGGAAGATCTCTTGTGGCTTGTGCGGGCGCCCTGGTCGTCAAGACGCTTTACCGGAAAACAAGCGGCGCAAACAAACATATTATCATCGACGGCGCCATGAATGATTTTATAAGGCCCGCCTTGTACGGGGCAAAACACCCGGTGGCCGCGCTGGAAAAAAGGAAAGGGCCGGGCATGAAATTCGATGTGGCCGGCCCCGTGTGCGAAAGCGGGGATTTTCTGGCCCGGGATGTTAAACTGCCTATGCCCCGCCGGGGCGATCTGTTCCTGATACTTTCAGCCGGGGCTTACGGATTTTCCATGAGCTCGCAGTATAATTCCAGGCCCAGAGCCGCCGAAGTCCTGATAACAGGCCCCCATTCCTGGCGGCTCATACGCCGCCGTGAAACCTGCCG
>JAHJSU010000069.1 GCA_018829985.1 Elusimicrobiota bacterium
CAGGGCTGCGTATACATCTTAAGAATGATGATCCCGCCTGCCCTGAACTGGCGGGAAAGAAAATACTGCAGGATGCGGTATACCATAAAAAACGCGATCGTAAGCGCGGCGGTCACCAGAAGGTACTCCACGGTCGTCTGGGCTTTCCGGCGCAGCCGGAAAAGGCTAAAGGCTAAAGGATGAAGGCTAAAGGACGGAGAAGAGGAAGACAAAACTTCCCCTGTCACTTCTTTGTTTTTTGTTCCTTTGCTGCTCATATGATTCTTTTCTCTTCCACCTTTATCCTTCATCCTTTAGCCTTTATCCTTTCTTAAAACTGGAACTTAAGCATCAGCTGGCTTGACTTGCCCAAAGCGCCGTAAGGGACCATGGCGTAATCCAGCGCCATGCCGAAACCCATGGCCTGCGCGCTGTAGATGCCCATGCCGAACGTCCAGCCGCTTACGTTCGTCAGCCCCAGGGAGTCGAGCGTCTTATCGTCGTAATTCCTGCCGTAACTGTCGGCCCCGGTGTAGCCGGCCCGGAACGTCACGCGCCCGACCTGCAGCACTTCCTCCGGCAGGCTGAATTCAACCCCGCCGCCCAGCCTGGCCTTGCGGTCCGAATAGGTCTTCTGCTCCCCGATTACTGTCAGGAAAGGACTCAAAACGAAGCCCAGGCCCAGACGCTGGATCCTGACCACCTGGTTTTTTTTGCCGGAAAAATTCTGCCCGGCCCAGCCTATAGAGAGCCTGCGGCCCAGTTTCATTATGATCCCGCCGTCGAAGACGAAATTCTTATACTCCGCGGTGTAATTATCCTCCAGCACCCCTTTGAAACTTACGCCCGCCAGCAGCCGCTCAAGGAAAAAGCTCTTGGCGAGCGTAAGCGTGGTATAAGCGTGCCTCACTTTCACGTCCATGGCGTACTGGGGCTTGCCTTCGGCGTCCCTGACGTCAAAGTTTTCCAGGCCGTAATAAGCCATGTTAAGGCCTATGACGGACTGGCCGACCGGATGGATATAGGTCACATACTGGCCGGAATAATCCGCGAACCAGTTCAGGTAGGAGTAGCCGGCTTCGCGCATCTGGGACGACGCGATCCCGGCGGGATTGATGGTCATGGCTTCCGAGCCTTCCACCACGGACACGCCGCAGTTGCCCAGCGCCTGGGCCCTGGGGCTGCCGGCAGGGATCTTCAGGAACGCGGCGCCGACCGTGCCCACGTTGGTGTCCGCCGCGTGCAACAGGGGCGAGGGGTGAGGGGCGAGGGTAAAGGCAAAAAAAACCAATCCCAAAAACCTTATTTTAAAAATTTTTTTCTTCTTCATAACTTTAACCCTCGTAAAAGCCATAAGCTCCGCACACCTTCCCTCTCCCCTAGCCCCTAGCCCCTAGCCCCTAGCCCCTAGCCCCTGTTGTTAAGGAATCAGTATCTTCTTTACTATCTGGCATATCTTCATGGAGCCGTCCGTGGCCTCGAACCTGATGACGGCCAGATACACGCCGCTCGCCACCGTACGCCCGAAACTGTTGACCCTGGGCCAGTAATACTTTATATCGTCCCCGGCGCCCATGGCGCCGAAGTCGTGTTTATAGATCAGGTCCCCGGCCAGATTGTAAAGTTTAAGCTTGGTAGCGCCGTTTATCAGCACCGGTATCCTGAACCAGCCGCTCGTACCCGTGTACGGGTTGGGGGCGAAAAACGTGTCGTGGCTGAAATCGCCGCACAGGTCCCAGATTCCGCTCTTGGTGACCGGAAGATTGGCCGTGATGATATCATCAGCCAGCAGGGTGCCGACCGCGTACGAGCCGTCTATGGAGCTTATGGCTTCCGAGATGGTGGAGCCATAGACCTTGAAGACATAATTGCCGTCCGGCACTTTTGAAAGAGTAAGGTCGGTGCCGTCCCAGTATTCCGAGATCGCAGTGCGCGAGGGCCTGATCCCTATGATGCGCTTGACCAGCGAGACGGCTGCCGGCGGGTAGGGATTGCCCTCGATGTTGAACGAGGTGCCGGGCTTGAAGATCTGCGTCACCACTTTCATCGGTTCCGAAAGCTGGTAGGCGACCACGGCGGGGTTTTCAAGCGTCAGCGGCGTGATGGCCACGTCAAAGATCCTCAAAGGATAGACGTCTATGGTCTGCTGAACGGTGGCAAAAGAGCTCAGCTGGGAAACTATGTCCTGCGCCACTATTCTCACGTTGTAGGCGCCGCCCGGCACGAAATTGCCCCGGTCGTCCTTGCCGTCCCAGAAATCACTGTAGCTCATATTCCCGTCCCGGATACCGCCGGAGACCACATTGGCCATCATCTGCGGCGGAATGTTCAGGTTCATTATGCTGATGCTGACCGAGGACTGGCGGGTGACGGAGTAATCTATTTCGTAAGGCGGCAGCTTTATGGTGTCGGAGGAGTTGAACATCTGGGGGATGCTCGGTATCACGTCAAACGCCGTGAATATTATCTGCCCCCTGGACACGTCCACGTAGCCGTAAATTTTGTCGGTTGCGTACATAACCTGCGCCGTGGTCAGCGTGCTTGTGGTATGCGCCACCAGAGTGAAAGGATACCTGCCGTCGCTGACCAGCCGGCCGTTTTCATCCCTGCCGTCCCAGGGCTCGGTTATCGTGAACCGCCCGGGCCTCAAGCCCAGCACGGCGTAGACAGGCGGATCGGCGGGGACCACGCCCGGCCAGTTCAACGTGTCAACCCTCACATGCGGGGGATAAACGTTCAGTTCCACGAACATGGTCTGGGACAGCTTATAGCTTATAGTGGCCAGATCGGAAGCGCCGCCCAGCAGCGGCGTGGACTTTACATCCATCACCCTGAACATGTTCACGGGGAACAAAACCGTCGCGCGGGTGGTGCTGGCAGTCGCGCACTGGTATGGATCCTCGGCGGTAAGCTCCGCCATATAGGTCCCGCTTGAGACATAATCGCCGTTGTCGTCTTTGCCGTCCCAGATCTCCCGGTTGGCGAAATTAGCGAATCTGACCTCGCGGTTGACCAGACGCCTGACGGGGGTCATGCTTCCCGTCGGTATTATCTTAAAGGTGACGTAAGCGTCGCGGCTCAGCGTATACCTGAAATAAAAGGGATCAAGCCCGGCCACCGAAGGAGAGGAGCCCATGACGGTGGAAGAGGGGGAGATAAAAGTCAGAATAAGCCCGCGCGCGACAGAGATGGTTCCCACCATGGTCTTTGAGGTCCATAAAGTTCCGCCCGGCGCGGCCGCCGAAGGCAGGGAGGCGTATATGGCGTAAATATAATCGCCGTCGCATTTGGCGTTGCCGGCCTCATCCCGCCCGTCCCAGTAAGTGGCTACGATTTTCCTGGAGTCCTGCTGTTCGATTATATGCTTTAAGCAAAGATCATCCGCCTCGCCGTCGCAGCGGTTGACGCCGCCGATAAGCGGAGGGGACTGGTTGACGCTGCCGAAAGCGGTGCCCGGCGGATAGATGTCCACGTAGGCGTTGGCGGCTTCCGTCAGCAGATAGGAGATGGTGGCGACATCCGTGGAGGCGGCGCCCAAAGCCCTTGTCCCCACATCGGTTATCTGGAGCGGATCGAGGCCCAGCTGGAATGTGTAAGTGAAGGCGTGATCTGTGATATTGCCCGTAGCCCCCCACAGGTCGTTAGTTTCCGCGTCTATCTGGACCAGGTACACGCCGGCCGGCATCATACTGCCGGCCTCGTTGCGGCCGTCCCAGAAATCGCCGTTGGTAAGCGTGCCGCCCGTGTCGCCCTTGTCGCCGCCGGGCATGCCTTCTCCGACCCTGGGCTTGGCGTTCACGATGACCCTGGCGGGGTTGCTCGGGTTCGCGTTGGGCACGTTGGTCGGATAGATCTTGATGGTGGTGGTGGCGTCCTTGCTCAGGCGGTAACGGATATTATAAGGCTGGGCCCCTATGCCGGTTATCCTGCCGACCACGGTGGGGCTTGAGCGGACCGCGTGGATATTGGTCACATCCACCTGTATGGGTATCTGGTTCTGGCCGGGGAAAGCCGCCATCGCGTCTATTGAGATGTTGCCGGCCGTAAGGCTGACCTCGTTGGTATGGACCTTTACCCTGAAACCGTACTGGCCGTTGGTCTTGCCGTGGATGCCGTTCAGGTTGTAGGAGCCGTCCCAGGCGGTGCAAAAACGGTAAGCCTGATTGCCCGGAAAGAGGTCATCGGTCGGGTTGACATAATACTTGTTGCCGTCGGAGCTGAGGCACCTGCCGATGTTGTACATCGAAACGGTTTTAAGCGGCGGGGTGCTGGCCTGGTCCAGCGGATTGGCCCCGGGAGTGAATTTGAAAACCTCAAAGGTCAGCTCGTTTATGCCGAAAGGGGCGGTGGTGCTGACGCAGATTAACTGCGTGCACAAAGACAGACAGCCGCCGGGATAGGAACTCTGGGGCTTTTCAAACTCTATCCGCGAGGAATATTTCCACACATTGTTGGCGTCTCCACCAAGCACGTTTGCGGGGTCAGTCAGCCAAGCCGCACTATTGCCGGCAGAATCTTTCCTGTTGCAGTAGTTATCGGCGGAGCCGTTGACATATTTCACATCCAGATCGTTAAGAAAAATCTGCTGGGCGTTTGAGCATTGGACCAGCATCCCCCCCGCAAGCAGGAACGCCAGGAACACGCATATCTTTTTATTCATAAATCCCTCGTTCAGCTAGACGGCTGGGCGGCTAGGCAGCTAGGCGGCTAGGCAGCTAGGCAGCTTGACGGCTTGACGGCTTTTTTAAGGTGTTCTGCATTTTACTATCTGGCTGCCCAGCCGCCCAGCTGTCCAGCTGCCCAGCTAAACCTATACTGTACCTGTTAATTCTGACACTTTTTAAATAATAAAGTCAACACTCCCTGAATCCCCCTCTTTCCCCCTTTCAAAAAGGGGGATGAAGGGGGATTTTTTAAGCAAATTCTGCACTGTCTGAATCACAGAAATCCCCCTGATATTCCCCCTATTTCGCTATCCGCTGGTAACTACTCAGGTCTGTCGTCGTAGTGGCAGAGTTTACTCTGCCCAAAAAGGCAAAGCAAGCTTTGCCACTACAAAAAATACGTGAAAAATACGGAGAAACCTGAGTAGTTACATCCGCTGTTAATATGTCTTTACCGCGTATTTTTTAATCTCAAGGCCGTTCCTGTTCCTGTTCGTTTCAAGGGTCCAGAACCTGCCGTCTTCCGCCCAGAACGCCAGGGCCGGGCTTTTAAAAACCTGCGAAGAGACGGTCGTGAACAGCCCGTTCTTCAGGACATACCGCCTCAAAATATTTTTCGCGTCAAGGGTCCAGAGTTCGCCTTTAACCCACTGCATGGAAACAAGGTTTTTGACGCCCGGCAGCTCAAAACTAGCCGTTACGCCCGCTTTGGGGTCCAGGCCGTATTTATACAGCAGTCCCGTGGCCGCGTCAAAAGACCACAGATTATAGCCGTCCCAGGCCGCGCCCTGCGGCGCCGGGCCGGGGGTTTTCACGGTTTCAAGCATGCCGCCGGTTTTGAGGTCTTTCTTAAGGAACCGGAGCTGGGCCATATCCAGCACCCACGCCCCGCCGTCATAAGCGCTTACGGCGGCCGGCCTGAAAGGTTCCGCGCCCGAACCGTTCAGGATCCTCAGGGTTGAAAGATCCTTCGCGTCCTTCAACACAAGCCCTTTTTCCCAGTCCGCAAGCCACAATCCGTCTTTTGAAACGGCCAGACCCGCGGCATTGGAACTTTCAAGACTGTACTGGCTGAGCAGGGTGAAATGCGCCTTGCTTCTGAAATCGTAAAGCCACCAGGCAAAGCCTCCCAGGAACATGAGGCCGGCCAGGGCCAGGGCGGCCATTCTTGAAACGGTCCGCCTGGTCTTCATGACGCTGTTGTCGGGCGAAACGAACACCGCCGGCAGCTGGACCCCTTTTAAAGCGTAAAGTTTGAGTATCTGCGTCACTTTCTCCGACCATTGCGAGGACTCCTTCAGCACGTTGGCAAGCCCCGAGGCGTACTCCATGCCTTTTGCCTCCTCGTCTTTGAGCTTGGCCATCCAGGCCTGGCGCTCCGAGCGCAGGCGCTCTTCCCAGACCGCGAACTCAGCCCGGTGGGTTTCCCAGACCGAGCGCTCCCGGTCCCAGAGTTCGCGCCATTCCTTGCGCTCCGCGTCCCAGTTGGCCTTCATGTCGGCAAGCCGGTCTTGGAGCTCTGAATTTTTCTTCCCGGATTCCTGTATCCTGCCTTCGGCGTCCCGGCGGTTCTTTCTCTCGGCCAGCAGTTCGGAAAGCGTTCCTTCCACCGCTTCTTTGGCCTCGGCAAGCTGCGCGCCAAGCCGCGCGGACGAGTCTTTCAAGTCCCCCTCCGTGACGGCCGAGTCGCTGAACTTGCGCTGCCACGAGTCGCGCTCCGCCTTTAAAGCCTCGAACTGCCCGGACAGGTTCTGCAGCTCCAGTTTGGTCCGTTCCAGGATATCCTTTAAAAGAGTTATCTCCCGCGCGTGGTTCTTCTTCTGCGCATCCAGGAGCTTGCGCGAATCCTCCAGGTTCAGCGCGGTGCTGAGTTCCTCGTTTATAAGCCTCTCACGGGCCTCCTGGTAATGCTGTTTCAGCTCGCTTAAATGGGCCCGGACTTCGTCAACCTGCGCTGAAAGTTCGCGGATAGTAGTGTCTTTGGTCTCCAGAAGGCGTTTCCAGTCGCTTTCGGCTTTTGAAAAATTATTTCTCAGGAATTGTACGGTTTCAAGGCCCGACTCGGTCAAATGCGACGGCGCGGCGGAGGATTGTGGCGCATAATCGGAGCCGGCCGCTTTTTTCCAGAGCTCGTTCATTTTCCTGTCTATTTCTTTGTTTTCCATAAACAATCTCATTAGATACGGCATGTCTTTAGAGGTCAGAAGACAGAAGTCGGATGTAAGATGTCAGAGGTCAGAAATCAGAAGTCAGATTCCTGCAAAGGAATATTGATTCATCCGTAAAAAGTCCCAAACGGTAGCCGCAGGCTTTAGCCTGCGAAAAACAGTAAGCCGTTCCCCGACGAGAACGCAGGCTGAAGCCTGCGGCTACAAAGGCGATTTTTGAGCAAAATTGACTTTTTACGGGAGAGTCAATATCCCTTATATAATCTGACATCCAACTTCTGTCTTCTGATTTCTAAAATTCCCGTCTGACTTCTGATATCTGATTTCTGACTTCCCATTATCAGTTTACCAGGCGGACATTGCCGCGAAGTGAAATAATTGTTAAATAATGGTTACAGGCCTTGTAACTACTCAGCCACTAAGACACCAAGGCACAAAGAAAGTTTATGGATCAAACGGTTTGTTGTCTGATTTCCTTCGTGTCTTTGTGGCTTTGTGGCTGAGTAGTAACGATTTTTATGATTAAACATGATCTGCGTCCATCATATTCATCTGCGTCATCTGCGTTCTATGTATTGCTGCTGAGTAGTTACGATAAATACCTCAATCATGTTCGCGTTATTCGCTCCTAATTCGTCTGATTCGCTATCCCAATTCGTCTTATTGGCTATGTTTAGTTTACCAGCGGGAGGTTACACGGTAGTGAAATAAATGTTAAAAAAAGGTTACAGGCCGGGGAAGTAGATGGTAGATGGTAGATAGTAGGTAGTAGGTAGTAGATAGGGTTTTAAGGAATACCGCTTTTTCTACCTACTTTCATCTCCACTCCCCCCCCACCTACCACCTACTACCTACTTTCCTTGCGCCCACCTGCTACCTACTGCTGTTGAAGCAGCCCCTGCAATTCCCCGGTCGCCTGGCTGATGTCTATGCCGGCGCTCTGGTAATGGCTTATCAGCCGCTGAAGGGAGCCTTTTAAAACATCTTTCGGAGCGCCGCCGCCTTTGAGCTTCAAATAAGCCTGCCAGTCGCGGCTGAAATCGAACCGGAGCTGGTTCAGCTTGTTCTGCCGCCTTTTCTCTTCCAGAGCCTTCAGTTCGTTCCGGGCTCTGCGCTGGCGCTCCATTATGACCTCCATCTTCTCTTTGGCTTCGACAATCTCGGCTTTCTGCTCCTGGGCCGCTTTAAGTTTGTCGTTCAGAGCGTCTATTTCCCCTTTAAGGCTGTTCAGCTCGTCTTTCAACAGGTTCTCGCGCTTTAAGGATTCATCCAGGGCTCCCACCAGGTCCTTGCGGTATTTTATCTCCTGCGTTATCAGTCTTTCATATTCGGATTCTATATCCCTGTCGCCGAACCTGACGGTGAGGCTTAAAGCGTGGCCCGGAAGTATTGCGCCGGTCAAAGGCGTCATCAAAGAGTAGGCCAGCTCGGAAGCCAGATGTTTATAGGCGACGCCGAAGCTTAAAAAAGAGGCCCGCCCGGCGAGGGAAAGCCCGGTGCGCGAACAAAAAAGGCCGTATCTGTACGTGCGCCAGACATATTCGAAACCGGAATTAAGGCTGAAATTCGCCGCTGCTCCGCCGGCCGCCGCTCTCCTGGAGACGTCCATCGTCAGGGTATAATCGTCGGTCGTCTCGGCGGCGCCGAACCTGACCGTGAACGGCGCCTTGTCCTTCGCCGCGTCTATTTTAAAAGAGGGCGAATTGACGTTTAAAAGCGAAAGGCCCAGGTTACGGCGCGAGTCCGCGCGCCAAAGCGCTCCCAGGTCGAAACCAAGCCCCATGCCGGAATCCCCGCTTTTGACCGCTGCGGCCTGCATCACCTTGAGATTGGCGCCGAAATCCACAACACCCATCCCGGTCTTTAAGGCCTGCCAGGTGCCGTAACCGATACCGAGGGTTTTTTCCGAAAAGTCCTCCCCCAGGTTGTATTTGCCCAGCAGCGAAAGCGTTCCCAGTTTTCCGTAGGTTATGCGCGGCACGGTCATGTTGAACGCGTAGCTGTTGAAATCCCCGGGTCCGAGGCTGGTCCTGGAACCGGCTTCAAAATGCACACCGGTCTCGAATTTTCTGGCCCCGCCGGTCACGGCGGGGTTCAGGACGACTCCGTTGATATCGCCCAGCGCCGTAACCGAATCGGCCAGGCCCCTTGACCGGGCGCCCAGGCCGATGTCCTCGAACGCGGCATGCAGAAGGGGCGAGCGTATAGGGGCGAGCGTATAGATGAAAACGATGCTCCCCAAAAACATTTTTTTAAAGTTTTTCATCTTCATCATAAGCCTCTTTTCAAAACATTGATGCGTAGATACGTTGGTACGAGGTTTTTCCGTATCAACTTATCAACCTCCCCTAGCCCCTATCCTGCGATTCAGACAGTACGGAGCATCCGACGGAGGTTCACCAGCTCCTCTCCGCCTAAGGCGGAAGGATTTAGGTGGGGGGAAACATCGGCAGGCAGATCCGCCAGCCTATCCCCCCATCCTAACCTTCCCCCACAAGGGGGGAAGGAAAAGAAGAACGGGCACTCACTGACAGCTACTGTCTGAATCGCAGAGCCCCTAGCCCCTAGCCCCTATCCCCTATCCCCTATCCCCCAGCCCCTCGCCCCTGCTTTTTTCCGCCGCCTTCGCGGCCTCCGCTTCGCCCGCGAGCGCTATGCGCCCGCGGCCGTGGGATTTGACCCAGTATAAAGCGTCGTCGGCTTTTTCAAGAAGACTTTCCATGGAAGACGCGTCGGCCGGGAAAGTGGAGATGCCGACGCTCATGGAAACGGCCAGTTCCCGGGCCTTTGAAAAAGGCACCGGTATCTTTATCTCGGATATCTCCTCGGCCAGGCGCCGGGAGAGCTTGCGGGCCTCTTCGCCGCTCGCCTGCGGCAGGAGTATTATTATTTCATCTCCGCCGTAACGGCAGGGGAAATCTATTTTGCGCAGGTTTGAAAGTATGACCCGGCCGACCTCTTTCAGAACCCTGTCGCCTATCTGGTGGCCGTAGGTATCGTTCACTTCCTTAAAATAGTCTATGTCCGCCCAGATGACGGCCAGCGGAGTTTTGAAGCGTTCCGCGCGGTAGAACTCTTCCTGGAAACGCTGGTTAAAATATCTTCTCAAAGGCAGTTTGGTCAGTTCGTCGTACAGCGAGAGCTCTTCCACCTTGTCAAAAAGCCGGACATTGTCCAGCGCAAGGCCTATCTGGCCCGCGAAGGATTTCAGCATGGCCAGTTCCCCGGGTTCTATTTTCTGCTGGCTCAAAAGATTGTCCACTATCAGCAGGCCTATGGTCACGCCCTGTACGATCAGCGGCATGTAGAGGACGCAGTCTTTATAGCGCTCCATGAAGGTGTTCGAATTTTTACCCAGCACGATATCGGCGAACCGGTGCGCGCCGCTTTCCAGCGGTATCTCCTCGTAAGCTATGCTTTTGATCTGACCCCTGATGTCGGAACTGAACTCCCCTTTCAGTTTCCGGGCTTTTTCGTCTATCAGGTAGAGGCGCACCCGGTCAAAGCCGAAATAGGTCTGGATGCCCGTCAGGATATGTTTAAAGCTTTCCCTCACCCGGAGCGAATTGGCGAAGATCCCGGTGAGCTCCGTGATGGCGGCAAGGTTCTTGGCGTATTTTCTGTTGAGTCCCGCGAACTCGGCCTTGTAATAGCTGCGCATGAAGTCGCCGAGATGCTCGTGCGCCAGGGCGGCCTCAGCCGGGGAAAAGCGCCGCTTCTTCAGTGAGCGCTCCAGCTTGATCAGACCCTGGATGGGAGCTTCGCGGTTGGCGGACGCGGAATATATTTTTATGCGGAAAGGCACCAGCAGGAAATGGCCGGCCTTGTTCCTGAAAGTGAGCGGCTTAAGCGTGGCGAGCGCCGAGGCCGCCGGCGAATCCTGCGGCTGGCGCACATTTTCCTCGGCCTCAAAGGACGCGCCGCCCGAGCGGCGCATCATCAGGCGCAGAAGCGCGTTCTTCTCGTCGTAATAGTAAAAAGATACCCGTTCGGCCGCGACAAGCTTTGAAGCGGTTTCCAGAAGCCCTTTGAGGAAAGCTTCCCGGCTCTCGAAAAACACGGGGTTTTCCCTGGCCGCGCTAAGACCGCTCAGGAGTTGCTTTGCTTTTTTCATAATCAATAATTCAGGGTCTGGCGTATAGAGGCTAGGGACTAGGGTTCAAGGAATAACCGATTTCTAACCCTATACTCTAATACGCCATTCGCCGCATTTTCTTTCTCGCCCCTAGACGCTATACGCTAGACGCTGCTTTAATACAGCGACAGCAGATAATCTATTTCGCCCTGGGCGATTATCAGCTCCCTTAAAAAATCTTCGCGCGCGTAGACCTGCCTGGCGATGCGCAGGGACGCGTGCCAGAGCGCCTTATCCAGCAGCAGCTGGGCCGTGGGATAAATGGTAATGTTGGGTGTCATGGCCGGCGCGGAGAAGATCTCCCGCCAGACCCGGCCCCCGCGGGCGTCCTCAAGCGTCTCTTCGAACGCTGCTTTGAGACAGGGGAAAACTCCGAAAGCCGCCGCGAAAGAACGGCAGTTGTCGGCGGCAAGCGCCCATTTAAGGAACAGCCCCGCCTCTTTAAGGTTCGGCGAACCGGAGGCTGCCGCCAGGTTGTAGCTGTACACCAGTTCCTTTTTTCTGGGGCCCGGCAGCCGGACGGACCTAAAAACGCTTTTTTTGCCCGGCGAGGCCGGAGCCCTGGACCCGAACACCATGGCGCAGGACTCCTCGTAAAAGGGCCCGCCTTCAAACACGGCCTCGCTGAAAAGCGGCAGGTAGCCCCTGAGCGCCGGCTCCAGGTAATCCTGGAGGCCTTTCACGGCTTCGTCTTTGCCGAGCGTACAGCGGTTCAGGTCCTCGGAGAACAAGTCTCCGCCGCGGTTCCAGACGCAGGGCAGGGCGTGAGAAGAACCCAGCCGGCCGGTGACGTCGCCCTGCAGGACAGGGTAAAAACCGCGCTTTTTGTTTCCGGCCGCCAGCCGTTCGCAGGCCGCCAGGAAATGTTCCCAGTCAAGCAGGTCGGTTTCGGGGCAAAGCTTGCGCTTCCTGAACTCATCCGGCCTGTAAAACAAAGCCGGCGCCTCCATCCACCAGGGCACGGAAAAAAACATCTCGCTTTCTTCCGGCACGCAGCCTTTTTTCAGGAAGTCCGGGTATCCGGCCGGCGTGAAACTCTCAAGGACCCCGCCTATCTCGGCCAGAAGACCAAGCTTGGCGAAGACGGCTGTCCAGGAATGCGGCAGTTCTATGATATCGGCGGATTCCCTGTGTTTGGAATCCCGCAGATGGGCGAAAAGATTCTGCCACATGGACCTGCGGGTCAGCGCCCGGAAATCCACTTTGATATCGGGATACTGCGCGGAAAAAGAATTCAGCAGATTCTTGAACGCCGCGAACTTATTCGTGTCGCAATCGCTAAGCAGCCATATAAGCATAAAAGGGTTTAAGGGTTTGAGGGTTTGAGGGTTTGAGGGTTTGAGGGTATAAAACACGGGTTTTATGCCCCTGACCCCGGCCCATTATATACCATTTTACTTTTCGCTCTGACTTACCAAACGATTATAAATGAAAAATGTTAAATTAATATTGCGCCGGCACACTATCCGTTCCCCCTCCCGACCGCCTAGCCCCTAACCACCTCTCCGTTCCGCCTCCCTCAAACCCTTTCCCCCCTGTCCCCTTTTTCACCTCCCTTAAACCCTTAACACCTTAAAACCTAAAACCCTTTCCCCCCTGTCCCCTTTTTCACCTCCCTTAAACCCTTAACACCTTAAAACCTAAAACCCTTTCCCCCACGACACCTCGGCCAGATCGGGAGCTATATCCACAGACCCGCAGAGGCGTCCGCGCTCAAGCCTTTTAGCGCCGCAAAGGGCTATCATGGCTGCATTATCGGTGCAGTAGCGTTTTTCGGCAAAACCGACTTCATAGCCGTCTTTAGCCGCCAGTTCGGAAAATTTGCGCCTTAACCGGGCGTTGGCCGCCACGCCGCCGCCGATCACAGCCCTCTTAAGGCCGTAAGCCTTCAGGGCTTTTACGGTTTTATGGACCAGGGTATCGGTGACGGCCTCCTCAAAAGCCAGACAGATCCCTGCGGCGACGTCCGGCGAAACTTTTTCCCGCTTTTCATAGAAATCCGCGCCCAGCATATCCCTTAAGCGGTACGCGACAGCGGTCTTAAGCCCGCTGAAGGAAAAATCAAAACTGTCGTCCATGTAGGGCCTGGGGAAATCGGCCGCCGCGCCGCCGGCCCCGCACTTTGGCCCTTTCGGAAAAAGTGCGGGGCGGGCCGTCAAAGCCGCCTTCTCCACGGCCGGGCCGCCGGGATAGCCCAGCCCCAGAAGTTTCGCCACTTTGTCAAAAGCCTCGCCGGCCGCGTCGTCCCGCGTGCGGCCAAGGACGGTGTAACGGCCGTAATCATCCGCCTTCCAGAGCTCGGTGTGCCCGCCGGACGCGATAAGCCCTATGCAGGGGAATTTGATCTTTCTCGCTAAGGTTTTCCCCCTGTATTCATAGGCCAGGAAATGCCCTTCAAGGTGATTGACCCCCGCAAATCCCGCGCCCGTCAGCGCGGCCGCGGCGGCGCCCGCCATCCTTGAAACCAGGAGCGCCCCGGGAAGCCCCGGGCCGCGGGAGAAAACCACGGCGTCTATTTCAGGCCCGTTTAAACGCCCGTTCTTAAAAAAGGGTTTACGGTAGCCGGCATGCAGAAGCGCCCGGCCCAGCACATACGGGATCTTTTCAAGATGCGCCCGGCTGGCCAGTTCAGGCACGACCCCGTTGTATTTTCGGTGAAGTTTTATCTGCGAGAAAACGATGTTCGAAAGAAGTCTCCGGCCGGAAAGCAGGCAGACGGAAGTCTCATCGCAGGTGGTTTCAAAAGCGAGTATCCTCATAGAGTAGTAGGTAGTAGACAGTAGGTAGTAGATAGGGTAGGCAGCAGATGTAAGATCGGTGTTCTTTAAATCCTACCTACCACCTACTACCTACTATCTACTTCCCCTATTTCGCCGTCCTGAGATTGCCCAGTACTTCTCTGGCTTTCAGCAGTTCAACGGCCCTGTCCAGAACCTCGTCCTTCACAAGGTTCTCTTTCTTCTTGGCCTTGCCGTTCTCCTTGCCGGGATAAAAAAGCTCTTCCGCCTGCTGTATAAGTTTTTTCTCCGTCTCGATCGGGACCTTGATTTCTATGTCGGGCGTTATGCCGCCCGTGTCTTTTTTCTCGTCGCGGTGTATGGAGCGGCCGCCGGGCGTATAATACCTGGCTATGGTAAGCCTTAAAGCCGACTTGTCGGAAAGAGGTATCATGGACTGCACGCTTGCCTTGCCGAAAGTGCGTTCCCCGATAACGACGGCCCGCTTATTGTCCTGCATGGCGCCTGAGACTATCTCGCTGGCCGAGGCCGAAAACCTGTTTACCAGCAGAATGAGCGGCAGCTCCGGGTAAGGGGCCTGGGCGTTGGCCCTGAATTCCTGGTAGTTTTCCGGCTTCCTGCCTTTGGTGTAAACTATCATTTTGTTGGAATCTATAAAAAGTTTTGATACGTCCACCGAGGCGGCTAGAAGGCCGCCGGGGTCATATCTGAGGTCGATAATAAGACTGTCTATACCCTGCGTCTTCAGGCCTTTAAGCGCTTTGGTGAAGTTTTCCACCACATGGCCGGTGAATTCCACTATTTTTATATAGCCGATCTTATTGTCCAGCATCGTTGATTTTACATTTTCGGTCCTAATGAGCTCCCTGATAATAGTCAGGTCTGTTGTCACCCATTCCGCGTTCTTGTCTTCCGCCTCTCTGGCGGTGGTTATCTTTACCTGCGTGCCGGGAACGCCGCGCAGTTTCTTTACGGCTTCGTCTATTATCATATCCCTGGTGCTTTCGCCTTCTATTTTTATGATCCTGTCCCCGGGATACATCCGGGCGCGGTAAGCGGGGGTGTCGGGCAGCGGCGTCAAGACGGTAAGCCAGCCGTCGCTCATAGCCACCCTTATGCCTAAGCCGCCAAATTCGCCCTCGGTGTCGCTTTTGACCCTTTTATAGAGATCCGGCTCCATAAACTGCGAAAAACTGTCAAGTTCGCGGACCATGCCCCCGGCAGCCCCGTAAACAAGCTTCTGCGCGTCGATCTCGTCGACATAGTTCTCCCTTATCAGCTCCATAACGTCCACTATGACCTTGAGCTGCTGGTAAGTCTGATCCACGGCAAAATTGATATACGGAAAAGAGATCCCGATGACCGCCGAAATAAGCGATATGACCGCGATTTTTTTAATATTCTTCATTTAATCCACCTCGTTAGAACATTATACCTTAAAAGATAGTAGGTAGTAGGCGGTAAGTGGGTGCAAGCAGGAAAGTAGAGAGTAGGTAGTAGATAGTAGGTAGGGTTTTAAGGAATACCGCTCCCTATCTACCACCTACTACCTACCACCTACTGTTTCACTGCGTTCGTCAGCCAGATCAGCGGGTCCACCGCTTCAGCCCCCAGCCTGATCTCAAAATAAACCGCGCTGTAATCCGAAACCTTGGCTCCCGAGACTGCCTGGGTATCGCTCCCGGACCTGCCCAGGGTTGAACCGGTGGTGACCCGATCGTTTTTTGCCACCGAAATATCTCTTAAAAGCCCGTAAATAGTGAAAAAACCCCGCTCGTGATCCACTATTACCACCTTGCCGTAAGTTCTGAAAGGCCCGGCATATATGACCTTGCCTTTCAAAACCGGGAATACCGGCGCCGGGCCTTCAGTCCGTATCCTTATCCCCTCTCTGACTATCCAGGTTTTTAAAAGAGGCACTTCCTCGCGGCCATACCGGCTTATGACCTTACCCTGCGCCGGCCAGGGCAGGGAATGCCGGCCGATCGGCAGTTCTTTTGACCTGGCTGCCAGTTTATAAGGGGATTTCTTTTCCAGTTTTTTCACCAGCTTGGTAAGGCCCAAAGCGGCGTTCTGAAGGTTCTCAACCTCCCTTGAAAGCCGGGCCTGTTTTTCTTTTGTCTTTTCAAGCTCCGTCCTTTTGCGTTTGACCAGTTTCCTGCGGGCGGAGCGCTGGGTGTCCAGCAATTTTTTTTTGGCTTTAAGCTCCACATTCTGCCTGGTTAAGACCTGGATATCGCCTTTCACCCTGGCGGTTTCGCCTTTTATTTTATTGATGAGGCTGTGTTTTTTAAAAATGGCCGATTTAAGGAGCAGGCTTTTTGAGAGATCCTTCAAACCGTAATAGGGATAACAGAAATGTTTGGCCAGGGAATATACGACGGTCTCCCCATATATATTGTTTTGGATATCCTTATAGGCCTTGGAAAGCGAATCGGATTTCTGCCTGGACTCGGCGCTTTTGGCTTTTGAGCGGGTAAGCCGGGCCTCAAGTTCTTTCCGGCGCGTCACATTACGCTTTTCCTGCTTTTTCAGGCCGGCTATCTCTTTGTTTATGCGGTCTTCCTCTTCCTTGTATTTTTCAAGCTCTTTCTTTTTTTCGTCCAACTGCTGTTTTATCTCTTCGAGGCTTCTTTTTTTAACGGAGAGCCGATCCGCCGCCCCCCCCGCCGCTGGGGGGGGACCGGCTAAAAACATAAAAACAAGAAGGAATATCAGCCCGAAAAATTCAGTTGAATTTTTCGGGAAGGATAAAGGATTAGGGATAAAGGCTAAGGGGCGGAAAAAATCTCTTTGTATCCGCTGCGTTTTCTCCTTCATCCTTAAGCCTTTATCCTTTAGCCTTCCGAAAATTGCTGCAATTTTCGGGTCAGTTGTGCGTGTTTTTCCATTGAAAGAGCACCCAGGCGGAGAGGCCGCCGGCGGCGATGATCGCGGCCTGGGACAGCGGGTCCGGCCAGAGCCAGAGCGGGCTGAGGTATTTGACCGGATAGACAAGCGCGTAGGAAAGCGCCACGGCTATGGAACCGGCGCCCAGGCCGGTGAAAAACCAGTTCCTGTCCCTTTTTACGCTTTCGAGGAAATTCGCCAGCGAGTTCCTGTACGCCAGCGTCATCAGGGCCATCAGCACCAGGCTGAAAAAGGCGAGGGCCAGTGTGACGAACATATAGTGGCCGTAGAAAAGCGCGTGAAGTATGGCGTAGGCTTCAAGCGGCTTGTATTTTATGTCGGCCACGCCGGGAACCTTCCAGGCCGGCTCCACCCAGGAGCTCAGATCGCCAAGCGCGGCTTCCTTAAGCTCCGCCTCGAACGTGTCGGGCATCGGGTTGACGCCCATGTTCATCACGGTTCCCACGAGGTCGGGGTCTTCCTCCTTAAGCTTTTTCAGGCGGTCGGCCTTGCTTATAAAAACGACGTCTTTTGTGCCCGGCAGGGCTTTGAGAGCTTCCTCCATCGCGGCCGGCTTCCGCTTTATCTTTTCGCTTTTGACTATGACTATCCTGAAATCCTCTTTCAGGATCAGGGCTATCTCGCGCACCTGGGCGCGCATAAAAAGAAGCGCCTCGGCCATAAGAACGCCGGCGAACACGATAAGAAAGACTACGCGGTAGCCTTTTCTGTCGGTTTTGCGGCCTTCGCCGCTGTGGTCGTGATGTTGTGCGTGTTCCATAGTCGTGATTGCGGGCGCAGGGCTGCGGACAGTCTGCTCCCGACACTTGAGAGATTATATATTTTTTAATCCGAATCCGGCGAAAAAAATGCAATATATAGGGGACAGCGACCTATTTTTTTAGTTTAGGACGCCCCACCGATAGTGCCCGCAGTCTCCGCCCGAATTCACGCTCCAGCTCTCCCACAAACTTCCCATTACCCAGCGGTCGCCCCGTGTGCGTGTAAGTGCGTATATCAGAGATATCCGCAGCGGCATCTTCCCCGCCGATAAACTCGCGCCAGTCTCCTTGTTTTGTGCCCGTATAATCCCAAAGTTTCCCGAGATCAAAGTCAAAATCACCGTCGCCTCCGCGGCAATGCGCGGCCGCGCTGGACCATTTCCATGCCTCAGCCCTGGGCACCAGTTTGGCGCGCACAGGATTGCGCTCCGTATACCTTGCAGCCGCCAGAAGATGCCGGTCGTCAAGGACACAGGAATAAAAGCGTCCCTGCCAAAGGTGTCCGGCTATTTTATGTTTGCCGTTGAAATACCGAGAGTAGCGCATATGCGCGCTGTTAAAAGCGCGCGCAAGGGAATCTTCCCTGCTTGGAACAACCACAAAATGCACGTGGTTAGCCATCAGGCAGTAGGCAAGCACGGAGAGATTGTTTTTTCGGGTGTATTCCGCGACCCAAATCAGATACCTCTCCCGGTCGGAGTCATTATTAAATATTTCCTGGCGGTAGTTACCACGCTGCGTGACGTGATGCGGAAGACCTACCCCCACAACCCTTGCCAGTCTTGGCATGACTATATGATATATCAATACAGCAAGTTTGTCAATAATAGGTCGCTGTCCCCTATTTTGTAACCATTTTTGCAGCTTTTTAATATAAGCATTAGGACCAACTATCGTTGAAGAGGTATCGTCTATCTGGACGGATATCTTTCCGGAAAGAAGCCCGGCTAGAAGTGATGGCTTGTAAGTCACGAAACTCTCAGTTTGAGACTCCGGATGGTAGCCTATTTCGGCTAACAC
>JAHJSU010000070.1 GCA_018829985.1 Elusimicrobiota bacterium
ACAGGGTCGATTCCGTCTTTATCGGCTGCATGTCAAGCGGGCTTTTTACCGGCCAGGAACATCTGGCGTCCGTGCTGGCGGATTATCTCGGGCTTTGCCCTGTTCCGGTGACGCGCGTGGAATCCGCATGCGCTTCCGGGGGGCTTGCGTTCAAGGCGGGTTTTGCGGAGGTGGCGGCCGGCATGGCCGAGATCGTGCTGGTAGTGGGCGCGGAGAAAATGACCGATGTAAGCGGCAATGAAGCCACCTACGCGCTGGGCACCGCCGCGGACCAGGAATATGAGTGCTATAACGGGGCGACGTTCCCCGGCCTCTACGCGATGATGGCGCACAGGCATATGCACGAATACGGGACCACAAGGCGGCAGCTGAGCCTGGTCGCGGCGAAGAATCACGACAACGGCCTGAAGAATCCCAACGCGCAATTCCGCATGAAGGTTACGCCGCAGGAAGTTGAAGAGTCGGTCATGGTCGCCGATCCGCTGCGCATACTGGATTGCTCGCCGATCACCGATGGTTCGGCGGCGCTTGTTCTTTGCCCGCTGGAGCTTGCAAAAAAGCTTTCCAAAAACCCCGTGGTAAAGGTCCTGGGCATAGGCCACGCGACCGACACCATAGCCCTTCACTCCAGGGAAAGCCTGACTTCCATGCGCGCCGTCAAAGAAGCGGGGGCCAGGGCATATAAGGCCGCGCGGGTGAAACCGTCGGATATAGACCTGGCGGAGGTTCACGACTGCTTCACCATAGCCGAAATAATGGTGACGGAGGCGCTGGGTTTCGCAAAACCCGGAGAGGGGGGGAAGCTGGTTGAAAGCAAGGCCACTTCTTTCGGCGGCAAGATCCCCGTCAACGTAAGCGGAGGGCTGAAATCCAAAGGGCATCCGGTCGGCGCCACCGGCGTGGCCCAGCTTGTCGAGCTTACGGAACAGCTCAGGAACCAGGCGGGCTCCAGGCAGGTCAAGAAGGCCGGGACAGGGCTTGCCCAGAATATGGGCGGAACCGGCGGAAGTTCGGTAGTCACCATTCTGGGAGCAGGTTAACGGCCGTAACCGGTAATCAGTAACCAGTAACCGGTACCGCATAGGTAACCGGTAATCAGTACCGGCCACCGGTTACCGGATACTGGATACCGCAGTTAACGGGAGGAATTTAATTATGCAGCCGCAAAAATACCATCGGGAGATTCCACAGAGATACAGGCTGGAGGCCGGCAAGTGCAAGAAATGCGGCAAGGTGTTTATGCCCCCGCGTCTGATATGCGATTCCTGCAAATCGGAGGCATTTGAGAAGATCAGACTGCCGGACACGGGCAAGGTCCATACTTACACGGTAATAAGGGTGCCGCCCAGCGGCTTTACCGAGCAGGTTCCTTATGTGCTGGCTGTTGTTGAGCTTGGCGGCGCTAAGCTGACCATGCAGATAACCGACTGCGAACCGGAAGCGATTAAGATCGGCGCCGGGGTAAGGGTTGAGTTCAGAAAAATAAACCAAGTGGGAAAAACCGGCATCCTCTGCTACGGCTACAAAGGCGTGCTGGAAACAGCAGTAACCGGTTAGGGGAAGGTAACCGGTAATCAGTAATCGGTAACCAGTACCGGATACCGGTTACCGGATACCGCAGTTAATGAGGTGACTACATGCAGCTGACCGAAGAACACACTCTCATAAGAACCACCATAAGGGATTTCGCGCAGAGCGAGATAAAGCCCTTGGCGAAAGAGCTTGACGAAAAGGCCGAATTTTCCGTTGAACTTACAAAGAAGATGGGCAAAATAGGCCTTATGGGCATGACTGTTCCGGAGGAATACGGAGGGCAGGGCTCCGACTACCTGTCGTACATTATCGCGATCGAGGAACTGGCCAGGGTAGACGGCTCCCAGGCGGCGACGGTCGCGGCGCATAACTCGCTGGGAATAGGCCCGCTCTACTGCTTCGGAAGCGAGGAGCAGAAAAAGAAATACCTGCCCCAGCTGTGCACCGGCGAAGCGCTGTGGGCGTTCGGGCTGACCGAGCCGGAAGCCGGCTCCGATTCCAGAGGCACCAGGACCACCGCGAAATTAACCGGCGGCAGCTGGGCGATAACCGGCTCAAAAATATTCATCACCAACGGCTCCTCCTCGATAGCGAAAGGCGCCACTGTCCAGGTTGTGACGGATAAAAAGGGAGAAGAGAAGGAATATTCGGCCATAATCGTGGAAAAGGGAACGCCGGGCTATACCGCCAAAACAATGCACGGCAAGATGATGTGGCGGGCGTCGGATACGGCGGAATTATATTTTGATAACTGCAAAGTGCCGGAGGAAAACCTGCTTGGCAAACGGGGCGACGGTTCAAAGATAATGCTGGGCACGCTTGACAACGGGAAGCTGGCCATAGCCGCCATGGGGCTGGGCCTCGCCCAGGGCGCGTTTGAGATGGCGCTCAAATACTCGCAGGAGAGAAAACAATTCGGCAAGCCGATCTGCAAGTTCCAGGCGACGGCGTTTAAACTGGCCGACATGGCGGTGAAGATCGAGCTTGCCAGGACTCTGCTTTACGAGGCATGCCGGCTGAAGGATAACGGCCAGGCATTCGCCAAAGAGGCGACCATGTCCAAGCTCTATTGTTCGGAAATGGCCGGTGAAGTGGCCGATGAGGCCGTCCAGATCCACGGGGGCTACGGCCTGATGAAAGATTTTGACATTGAAAGATTCTACCGGGATGCTAGGCTTTTGCAGATAGGCGAGGGCACCTCTGAAATCCAGAGACTGATCATAGCGCGGCATATAGGCTGCTGACAATAGGGTATAGGGTTTAGGGTATAGGGTTTAGGGTGCGGAAATAAGGAATTTCCTTACTACTCTACCCTCTACCCTATCCCCTCTACCCTTCCGTAAATACCGTGAAAAACGCCGATAACATCTTATTCCGTCCGTGGGAAGAACTGAAAACATTGCAGAATAAAAAGCTGCACAGTTTTGTCACGAGGCGGTTGTACCCTTTCAGCCCCTATTACCGCCGGCTTTTTGACGACAATAAGATAGACCCCGACAGTATAAAGACGGTCGAAGACCTGCGCCGCATACCCTTCACCTCAAAAAAAGACTTCTGCGACGCCGTTGAAAAAGACCCGGCTAAAGGAACCCTTGCCTTCTGCCTCCAGCCGGACAAAGACACCATTAAAAAATATCTCCCGAAAACGGAGCTTGTTAAATTCATGCTGGCGCGGGCGCTGAAAGGAGAGGCCGGCTTTAAAGCCGGGCTTGAGAAGCAGTACAAACCCATCTTCCTGACTTCCACCGCCGGAACCACCAATGCCCCGATGCCGTTTCTCTACACGGATTACGACATAGAGAACCTCAAAGGATACGGCAGGCGGCTCATCGCCGTGATAGGAATAAAAAAGGAAAGGCTGGTGAACGTGTTCCCTTACGCCCCGCACCT
>JAHJSU010000071.1 GCA_018829985.1 Elusimicrobiota bacterium
CTTAGCCTGACGTTGAGGCTGTTGTAAAGATTAAGGGGCCAGATCTCGAATAGTTACCTTGTCCTGTTGTTGAGGACGAATAAAAGATTGAGTTCAAGCTCAACGAATCTGGCATAGGTTGTATTTCGCTTTCATAAAAGATGCGCTGACTTTGTTAAAAGTTCCGGTCTTAAGGACCTATTTTGTAATAGGCCATTTTTCTCCGTGTTTGTAGGACCTTTGGGTATAGGACTTCCGGAAAATTAATGCTAATATTATTGTGCGAATAATTTTAAAAGGAGGTTGTGTTGTAGACCATAATTTACAATACAAATTTTTTATGAAAATTCTTCTGTGTATCGGACTGACACTGCTTTTTGCCGGCCAGGCCCTGTCTTATGTCAGCGTGGATTGTGATGTTAATGTTCAAGTGAATAATCGCATCAACCGCCTGGATGTGAACCAGCAGATCGGCGCTGAAAGAATTGAATGTACGGCGGCGGAAGCGCGCGTGGTCCGCATAGTCAAAACCGCCGTGGAGGTGCAGGCATATGCCGATGCCGATTCCCGGGGAAATGCAAGCGCTCGTTACAGCGACTCTTGCTCATGCTCCTGCGGTCAGGGAGCGGCAAGTTCCTGCAACACTTCCGGCCGCGGCTCCGATTATTGTTCCGATTCCGACTCGGATTCGGTCAGCCGGAGCGAAACGGCTGAGACAAAATTTACGGTAGCGCGGAGTCCCCTGGACCTCCTGCGTGAAATGGGTTTCACCGTGCGGCAGGACGCCGACTACTGCCGGTTAATAGACGCCGGCGGCGTTCCCCTGAACATCCTTAGAGCTGTGGCCGTGATAACTCTGGCTTACGGCAACGAACTGATAAAAGAAACCGTTGACTATAAATCGCTTAAAAAACTCCAAACGCCCGGTCAACCGGCATTGCCCAGCCGGGACGACACCTGCGACAAATTGCTTAAAACAGTTACTTTTGACGGAAAGGGAGGACTGCTTAAATGAAATTTCTTTTATCCCTGCCCTTGCTTTTAATTGTCTCGTATCCGGCTTGTTCGGCCGGATTGGACTTGAAAACCGCTTCTTTTGACGAAATCCTGGAGGCTGATTTTACCGAGCTTCTGGAATCGGCGAATGACCCGGCAACGGAAAAAGCGCCCTTGATAGCCGAAAACAGCGAGGTCATGGACTGGCCCGCTGTTATGCCGGCGATGAAATCCTCCCCGGATGAAACAGAAATAAAGCGATGTCCTCCCGATCCCCGTATCTTGACGTATCGTCCTGATTCCGATCTGTTCACTTATATCGGATTCAAATATGTACGCTCCGACGGATCCACCTGCCTGCCGGAGCAAAGCGGCGGGATTTACTATCAGAAAACAGAAACGCAAAATCTAGCCTTTAACTCCCAACCGGAAGGGGATGCTTCTTTCTATGCTTATGAGCTGGAAACAAGAGAATATACTATAAGGAGAAACTTCTACTTCAGGACGCAACTGGACGGAACCCGCCGCTTCTATGCTTACGAAACCAGCCAATATACGGGCAGGCAGGTTCCTGAGACCGTGCAGCTTGAGTTTATAAACCGCGCGGCATATCCTCTTCTGCCCTGGGAGCCGGCGGAAACCTTTCGTTTGGAGTATGGTATTGCCTCAGGCGCGATGCTTACCCCTGTCTCAACTAATTACGAGTATCAGATAAGCGCGGCCGCCGGCAAAACTTCCCAAGGAAATCTTCTGACAAAGATCGGAGCCGCGGTCTTAAGAAAAAAAGAATTAACGCCTCCCGAGCCGGACGCGGTTTCGCTGACTCTCGTCAAAACGGATACGGGTCTGGCCATTGACTTGCGCGACCTCCGCGCAGCATATTATCAAGGCGAAAAAACCGGGCTTAAAATACGTCTCTGGCGGAACGTCATTCTGTTGGCCGATAAGATAGCCTATGACATAGAGGTCGGTCTGGAGGCCGCCTCGCAGATAGTCATGGATTTTTCAGATCCCCGGTGGGATTCTTTCAAAAAAGAAAATTTATCACCCGGTCGTGAATATTACGCGGAGTGGAGTTTCAGCAGACTGGACAGCAGGATCTCCTCCGGCGAATGGATCGATAAGGGAAAGTCAAACCGGATAAAGCTTTAGAGGCCGTCCGTTTGAAAAAGGGGACAGGCTGCTTTTCCAAGGGGACATTCTCCTATGAGAATAAAGCAGCCTGTCCCCTTTTCCCCTTCGGTTTTTGGCAATGCTTACGCTGTCAGGCGGGAAAAATGCCCGGGCACAATTACTCGTTTAAATTGCTGATTAAGGAGCTGATATGAAAAACCCCAAAAAGATTATCGGGGCAGGGATTGGTCTGGCTGCCCTGACCGCTGCGGGAGCCTATTTTCTAACCGGAAAAAAAGGCGCCAGGAACCGCGAGAGGGTCTTCGGCTGGGCCCTTAAGATGAAAGGCGAAGTTTTGCAGAAGATGGAGTCTATGGAAAAGATAAACAGGGAAACTTATCTCAGGATGGTGGACAAGATAGCGGAGCGTTACGCTAAACTGGATTCAATCAGCGCTTCGGAACTGCAGCATTTAACGGTGGAATTAAAGAACGCCTGGGTCCACATTGACAAAAAGTTGAAATAATTTTCGCGGCAACCCCGGTCCCCAAAAGGAGTCCCCCTCCTTTTGGGCCGGCGCGTTCCCTGCCTGCCGGCAGGCAGGCGCAGCCGGCGTCCGCCTCAGGCGGATTCCCAAAAAAACCGTTCCCGGAGCGCGCGGGAAATTTGCCGGCTCTTTTCCAAATCAAGGCCTGCAAATTCCAGTGCTTTGATTACCTTATATAGTTATGTAAAATAAGTGTGCGATGGGAATCTGGAAGAACGCTTTTAAACTGCCGGGGCACGGGGAAATAACCGAAGAAGAAAAAAAGATCCTCAGCGGGCTGGCGGAGAAGATAAATAAAAGGTCCATGGGGATGGTGACCTCGCTGGCGTTTGAAAGCACCCGCCCCCTGCACAACCTGGGCGCGCAGGGCCTGATATTTTTGATGCCCATGCTTAACGCCGTTTTCAATAAAACGGAAATTGAGAAGTTCATAAAACTGCTGGAAAACCCCAACGCCGTTTCATTTTTTATAGCCCGGCTTAATCCGGAAAGCGCAAACCCGGTGAACCCCGTTAGAGAACAACTGAGCAGCGGACAGCGATCTACGCCGCCGGCAGGAGCCGGCTTCTCTAACGGGGTGAATAATCCGGCCAGGGAGCGTGACCATGTCAAAAAAAGATCTTGAAGTCGTAATAGCCACCGATTGCGGCAGCACCACCACCAAAGCGATCTTAATAGAAAAAAAAGGCGGCACCTACCGCCAGACCTGCCGCGGCGAAGCCCCGACCACCGTGGAAGCCCCTTTTGAGGATGTCACCAAGGGCGTGTTGAACGCCATAACGGAAGTAGAGGAATTGTCCGGCCGCAAGCTGCTGGACGGCGAGCGCATCATAATTCCCAACGACGGCAATACCGGCGCCGATATTTACGTTTCCACTTCCTCGGCCGGCGGCGGCCTGCAGATGATGGTGGCGGGCGCCGTAAAAGCGATGACCGGGGAATCGGCCCAGCGCTGCGCTTTAGGCGCCGGCGCCATAGTCATGGACGTGCTGGCCTCCAACGACGGGCGGGCCGACCATGAAAAGATAGAGCGCATCCGCCAGCTGCGGCCCGATATGATGCTGCTTTCCGGCGGCACCGACGGCGGCACCGTGACCCATGTGGTGGAGCTTGCCCAGTTTCTGAAGGCTGCCGACCCAAAGCCCCGCCTGGGCGCCTCCTACAAGCTTCCGGTCATCTACGCCGGCAACAACAAAGCGCACCTGCAGATAAAAGAGATCCTGGACGCGCGCACCTCCCTTATCATCACGGAGAACATCCGTCCCACGCTTGAGCGCGAGAACCTGATGCCGGCCCGCCACAAGATCCACGATATCTTCCTTGAACACGTCATGCAGCAGGCGCCGGGCTATCCGAAGCTGATGAAAATGGTCGGCGCGCCGATCATGCCCACCCCGGCGGCCGTCGGCGTTATGGCGGAAAAGTTCGCGAAGGCCAATAAATTCAACGTGATGGCCGTGGATATAGGCGGGGCCACCACGGACGTGTTTTCGGTCTTTTCGGGAGTGTTCAACCGCACGGTCAGCGCCAACCTCGGCATGAGTTACTCCATCTCCAACGTCATGTCCGAAGCGGGCCTGCCTAATATACTCCGGTGGCTGCCTTTTGACATGGACGAGCAGGATCTCAGGAACCGCCTTAAAAACAAAATGATAAGGCCCACCACCATTCCGCAGACGGTGGAGGACCTCGAGATCGAGCATGCGGTTGCCAGGGAGGCGCTGCGCCTCGCTTTTAACCAGCATAAAGCGCTGGCCGTGGGCCTTAAAGGCGTCCAGCAGGAGCGCTCTATCTCCGACGCCTTCGAGCAGACGGCGAGCGGCCAGAGCCTTATCAGCCTGATGGAGCTGAACTATATCATCGGCTCCGGCGGCATACTTGCTCATTCGCCCAGAAGGATCCAGTCCATGCTGCTGATGATAGACGCCTATCAGCCGGAAGGCGTGACCAGATTCGCCGTGGATTCCATCTTCATGATGCCGCACCTGGGGGTGCTCTCGCAGATAAGCGAGAAAGCCGCGCTTGACGTGTTCTATGAAGACTGCCTGGTGCGCCTGGGAACCTGTCTTGCCCCGAAGGGCCTGGCCAGGGAAGGCCAGCTTATAATGGAATGGGAGCTTATTGACGAAAACGGCAAACGCAAAACCGGGGACCTGCGCTTCGGGGACCTGCTGCATGTGCCCTTTGAATCGGCCAAAGGCAGGGTAATAGCCAGGCCCGTGAAAGGCTTCGATATGGGGGCGGGCTCCGGCGGCAAAGTGGAAGCCGATATCCCCGGCGGTGTGGTGGGCCTGCTCCTGGACGGCAGGGGCAGGCCGTTCGAGCTTTCCAAAAACCATGCCAAACGCATGGCCGACCTTAAAAAGTGGTACAAGGCCATGGAGATGTACCCGGTGTAAAAACAGGGGCTAGAGGCTAGGGGTTAGGGGCTAGAGAAAAGAGAAGAAAACGCGGTCCCTATACGCTAGTCCCTAGTCCCTGAACGAAATCTCTGTTGGAGGAGATAATTTATGGCACATGCGTACACACCCGGATTGAAGGTCATCCCCTGCACGTTGCTCCGGAAAAAAAGGCTGCTGCCCATTCCCGGCAAAGTCCTGGTCGAGCTCGGGCAGGAGGTTTCGGCGCTTGATGTGGTCGCGCAGACCGAATTGCCGGGCAAAGTCTTTTCGGTCAACGTGGCCAACAGGCTTTCCATCGGGCCCGACGAAATAAAGAATTTCATGCTTAAGAGCGAAGGCGACACCTTGAAAAAAGGCGAGATAATAGCGGAAAACAGGCCTTTTCTGAAATGGTTTAAGACCACGATAGAGTCGCCGGTAGCCGGCACGATCGATTCCATCTCGCTGATAACCGGCCAGGTGCTTCTGCGGGAACGCCCCCGGCTCCTGCCTATCAAGGCCTACGTAAAAGGCAAGGTGGTGGAAGTGGTCCCCAATTTCGGCGTGACAGTGGAATCAGAGGGCACTTTTATACAGGGCATTTTCGGCATAGGCGGCGAGACGACCGGCGAGATAGCCGTGGCGGTCGAAAGCCCGGATGAAGACCTGGCGCCGGAAGACATAAAAGACACTTATAAAGGCAAAGTGGTTATAGGCGGCAGACACGTGAGCCTTACCACCATCAAAAAGGCCATCGAGGCCGGCGTCAGCGCCGTTGTCGTCGGCGGCATACATGACCGGGACCTCAGGCAGCTGCTGGGCTATGACATAGGCGTGGCTATTACCGGCACCGAGCAGATAGGCCTTACCCTTATAGTCACCGAGGGCTTCGGCATGATCCCGATGGCTGAATACACTTTCAAGCTCATTGCCTCAAGGAACGGCGAGAAAGCTTCCGTCTCCGGCGCCACCCAGATAAGGGCCGGCGTAATGAG
The DNA here is from genome assembly GCA_018829985.1 of Elusimicrobiota bacterium. Classification (GTDB taxonomy): domain Bacteria; phylum Elusimicrobiota; class Elusimicrobia; order Elusimicrobiales; family UBA9959; genus JAHJSU01. The sequence continues at coordinate 6,012 of JAHJSU010000071.1, forward strand.
GCCGGAGATAATAGTGCCGGGCTATCCCAAAAACGTCACCCAATGTAAAAAAGAACAGGGCCGCGGCTGGATAGAACCGGGCGACCCGGTGCGCATAATCCGCGAACCTCATTTCGGCGTGATAGGCACGGTCGCCTCCCTTCCGCCCGAGCTGACCAGGGTCGGCAGCGAAAGCAGGGTGCGCGTGCTGGAAGTGACGCTTGAAGGCGGCGAAAAACTGGTCGTTCCCAGGGCAAACATCGAGGTTTTGGAGAAGTAACGGAAGGGTTTAAGGGTCTTAGGGTTTTAGGGTTTTAGGGTAATATCTTTTGTCGATTCCCTCAGCACCTAAAACCCTTAACACCTTAAACCCTTGTTTCTTATGGCCAAACATAAACACAAAGAAGCCCGAGGACCTAAAATAACGCCGGAAAAGGAAAGATTTCCCGGCTGGCTTCTTTGGCCGCTGTTTTTTTTCTGGGGCCTTTTCATTTTTAGAAACAACCTCGCCAGGTTCACCCCCGACCTGAATTCCCTTTTTTTCATCCTCTCACCCCAGCAGTATTCCATAGGCGGTTTCAAAGTCCTGCTGGGGCACGCCTCCAATATGCTGTCCGGCCTGGCTTTCCTGTTCTCCTGCTTCGCGCTGGGACGGCTCTCGCTGCGGCTTTGCGGCTTCTCCTTCCTTAACGCGCTTGAAGAGGGCGTTTTCGCCGAAGCCGCGGGGCTGGGGCTTTTCTCGGTCTTTATGATCGTGCTCGGCGTATCCGGCCTGCTTTACCCCTGGGCCGTCGCCGTCCCGCTCCTGGCGCTGGCCGTTTACGGCGTTTACGACCTGGCGAAGCGTCCCCCCGCCGGCGGGCAGTTCTGGCCGAAAAGGCTTGAGTTGTCCGATATGGCGGTCCTGGCTCTGCTGCTTTTTTCCCTGCTGTTCAATCTTGCGGGCGCTTTGGGCCCGGAGATCTTCTACGATTCACTGGTCTATCACCTTGCCGTGCCCGGCTTTTACGCGATAAAGCATAAAATAACACAGATGTCTTATAACCTTTATTCCAACCTGCCGCTTACCCACGGTATGCTCTACACCGCAGCGCTGCTGGTAAAGGACGAGATCCTGGCCAAGCTGATCAATTATTCGGCGCTGGTTTTCACCGCCGCCGCCGTCCTGGCCGCGGGGACGCGCTACCTGTCCTGGCGGGCCGGCCTGTGGGGCGCGCTGATATTTTATACCGTGTTCCATACTATGGCCACGTCGTGGACCGCCGGCACCGAAGCCCTGCTGACGTTCTTCAGCGTGGCCTCCCTTTACGCCTTATTGAACCATAAGGAAGAGGAAAAGCCTGCCCGCCGAGAGCCCAACCAACGCCGGTTTGGGAATTTGGCAGGCGGGAAATGGCTTTGGCTTGCCGCCTGCTTCGCCGGTCTCGCCATGGGCGTGAAGTACACCGGCCTTTTCCCCGCGCTCGGTGTGATGCTGGCCTATGCTTATAAGGCAAGGAAAACGCCGCTTATCGCCGCCAGGGACCTGGCGGTCTTTACGCTGATCGCCTCTTTTTTCGTGGCGCCGTGGCTGATCAAGAATTATGTCTACAAACACAACCCGGTATACCCGTTCGCGACCGGGGTGTTCGGGCTCGACGCCGCCTCCGATCCGGCGAAGGTGGAAGGCTTCCTGGGCGAGACCAGGCAGATGGGAGAACTTAAGCTGAAGGACTGGGTGATGCATCCGTGGAATATCACCATTGGCAAAGCCGGTAATTCCGAGTATTTCAGCCCGCTCTTTCTTTTTCTTCTGCCTTTTGGCTTTATGCTGGCGGTTTCCCCCCCCGCCGGGGGGGGCGCGCTGACCGTCCTGTGGCTTTATTTTCTGACGGTGTGGCTTACCTGGTCATGCGCTTCCACCATGGTGCGGTTCCTGATGCCGGCGTATCCGGCGGCCGGGCTTCTCATGGCGCATTATCTTTTTTCCGGCGCGCCGCATAAGGCGCTTAAAGGCGCGCTTAAAGCCGTTGTGATCCTGAGCTGCCTGTGCGGCGTTTACTGGTCGGCGCTGGTCTTTTACACGCAGGGGCGGTATAAGCCGGTGCTGGGCCAGGTCTCTAAAAAAGAATATTTAAGCCGTACCCAGCCGGGCTATCCCTACAGCCATTACGCGGCCATGCAGTTTATAAATGATAAACCGGGCGCGGCTGGGAAAACGCTTATAGTCGGGGACGGCCGCAGCTTTTACATGAAAAAGGATTTCATCGTAAGCTCGGTCTTCGACAAAACCCCGCTGGTGGAATACGCCGCGGCCTCAAATACCGGGGAAGAGATGTACGAGCGCATGAAGGCCGACGGCATAACGCACCTGCTGCTGAACGTGGCCGAAGCCATCAAGCTGGGCAAGGGCTACCGCATGTTCTATTTTGACGACAGGTCTCTTGCCGTATTCAACGCGTTCTGGGCCGCCCACGCCAGAGAGGTCTTTTTCGACGAGGAGGTCCAGAACGGGCAGGTCTTTAACAGGACCGCTGTGTATGAGCTGGCCGCCGTCAGGGATCCCAAAGAAACCCCTCCCTACAACTTCATGAGCGAAGTGATTATGAAGAACATAAACCCGAAAATTGCAGTTGGAAGCAGTCCACCTTAGACAAACACCCCGGGCAATTTTCGGAAGGCTAAAGGATAAAGGCTGAAGGATGAAGGAAAAACTGCCGAAAAGTAAATAAATTATTCCGCCCTTTAGCCTTTATCCCTCATCCTTTATCCTTCCCGTCCGCTTTAGGCGGACGGGAATTATTCTCCTTGCCCGTAAATAATGAAAACATGTATATTATTACTCAGCTATGATTAAAAACAAACTTATTTTTGCCCTGGTACTGTCCCTGTTCACTGCCGCCAATGTTTTAGCCGCAAAGCCCGGCCCGGCGGAGAAAAAAGAAAATAAATCTCCCGCGGAGCCGCCTATCACGGGCCTTACGGCCCTTGATAGGCCTTATGATGTGGGAGGCGTGGCTTTGCTTAAATGGGACGTCCGCCCCGCGGACACGCCCGATGCCGTTTATCAGATATACGTTTCGTCCCTGGAAACCGGCGGCTGGATAAAAGCCGACGAATTCCCCGCGAACACCAGGACCGGCAAAGATATGAATATGCCGTTCTGGGCCTGGAAGGGCTCCGCCGAGGAGCACGCCGTGAAAGTGGAATTGAATAATTTTTACGGGGAGGCGCAGGCCGCCGGTTCCGTTTTTCATTTCAAAGTGGCCGCGCTCAAAGATAAAAAAAGCTGTGAAAGCGAAGTCGTTTCGGTTCGGACCGCCAGCAACTGGTTCAGGGCCGACAGGCTCAACAACCTGCTCCTCCTTATTGTTATCGTTATAGTGTTTTTCTGGGCGGTCTCCCACGCCAAGCGCAAAGGCTTGTTCATCCGGCGCATCGCCGGTCTTGACGCCATAGACGAAGCCATCGGCCGCGCGACCGAAATGGGCAAGCCGATATACTACGTGCCCGGCATAGGCAGCATGAGCGGTATCTCCACTATAGCCTCGGCCTTCATCCTGGGCGAAGTTTCCAAGAAAGTGGCCCAGTACGACAGCCAGATAAAAGTTCCCCATTTCGACCCGATAGTCATGACCGTCTGCAAAGAAATTGTCAAACAGTCATACCTGGAAGCCGGCCGCCCGGATTCCTTCAGGGAAGACATCAACTTCTTCGTCAGCCAGGACCAGTTCTCCTACGCCGCCTCGGTGGACGGCATGATCTCCAGGGAAAAACCCGCCGCCATATTCTTCATGGGGTACTTCATGGCCGAGTCTCTTCTGCTGGCCGAGGTCGGCGCCACCTCGGGCGCCATCCAGATAGCCGGCACCGACGTGGAATCCCAGCTGCCCTTTTTCTTCACGGCGTGCGACTACACGCTGATAGGCGAAGAACTCTACGCCGCCGGCGCGTATCTGTCCAAAGAGCCCATGCTCTTGAGCGCGCTTAAAGTCCAGGACTTCGGCAAGCTCCTGGTCATGGTGTCGGTTTTCTTCGGCATCATACTTGTCGCTGTCGGGGCCAAGCTCAACTGGGACCCGTTCGTGCAGATCATTCTTAATCTGTTCAAGGCGTATTAGGATAGTAATTTGTAACTACTCAGGTCTGTCGTCGTAGTGGCAGAGTTTACTCTGCCCAAAAAGGCAAAGCAAGCTTTGCCACTACAAAAAATACGTGAAAAATACGGAGAACCTGAGTGGTTATAGTAATTTAGTGAATAGTGATTAAGTGATTAAGGGTTTTTTTGAAATTCTCATTTTGGTCAACTGAATCACTCAATCACTTAATCACTTAATCATTGCAAGAGAGTGGAAATTTATGAAATTGATAAAAAAACAGATACCTTTGGCAATAGTGATTGTTTTCGGAGTGCTTACCCTTGTTTCCTACTATGTGCCGCACAAAATATCCGTGGACTACATAGAGATGATGAATAAATGGGAAAACATAGTGTTCGCTTTCGCCTTCCTGCTGGGCCTGATCAGCCTGTTCTACTCCCACTATTACAAGATAAAGCGCAAGGCCGACGGCTGGGGTTACAGCCTGTTCGTCTATGTAGGGTTTCTGGCGATGGTGATCCCGGCGTTCTACTGCCACGGCAGGCAGACGACCGAACTGGGCATAACCTCGCTGGGCTGGGCGTTCCGCTATATCTATAACGCTCTCAGCGCGTCGATGTTCGCCGTGCTGGCTTTCTACATCGTGTCCACCGCCTACAGGTCGTTCAGGATAAAATCCGCGCAGGCTTTTGTGCTTTTTGTGGCGGCTTTCATACTGATACTCGGCAAGGTGCCGCTGGGCCAGATCATCTGGGATTCGGCGCTGGGTTGGACCGGCGCCGGCGTAGACCAGATCGTAGAATGGATCATGAGCGTGCCCGCCGTGGCCGGCAAGCGCGGCATCATGATAGGCATCGCTATCGGGGCCATTGTGACCTCGTTAAAGATCATCTTCGGCATTGAGAGACAATACATGGGTAAGGATTAGTTACTACTCAGGTTCAAGGTTCAGCGGTTTTCCGCCAAACAGCCCGGCGGATCCGCCTCCGGCGGAAATGGTTCAACGGTTGAAAAAGGTATGAAACAGGTTCAGCGGTTCAACGGTTCAGCGGTTCAACGGTTGAAAAAGGTATAAAACAGGTTCAGCGGTTCAATGGTTCAGCGGTTCAACGGTTGAAGAAACTAATCCTGAATCTCTAAACCCCTGAACCGTGAACCCTGAACCATGAACCCGACAACCTGAGTAGACAAGGATTAACTGATATGCTCAAAGACAAACTTCAGCAATTTTTTAAA
>JAHJSU010000072.1 GCA_018829985.1 Elusimicrobiota bacterium
AGTTTATGGATCAAACGGTTTGTTGTCTGATTTCCTTCGTGTCTTTGTGACTTTGTGGCTGAGTAGTAACAATAAAACTGCTAATAGGGTTATTTCCATAAAACTCCGTGCCCTCTGTGCCTCTGTGGTGAGTAGTTACAAAAAATATATAATTTCAGGCAAAAGCCGGTTTCATGCAGGCGGGGGACTTCAGCTCCCGTCCGGCGGCGCTTTGAGCAGTTTCCAATAGAACCTGCCGGCGGAGAAGCGGCTGGAGACATAACCTTTTTCAATAAGCCGCTGCGCTGTATTCAGGACAACGTTGCCGTCCGAACAGTCCCGGCAAAGGATTATTTTTTTTGAAAGCTTCAATACCCCGGCGGTTGAAGCCTCTTTTTTGAGCTTAAGTATTTCTATAAGGCAGCGGTCATTGTCGGACAGGACGAACCCGGCGTTTGCCGGCGCCGTTACTTTACCCGGGGCAGGTTTATGCTTCAGGGGTAACTGCTCACCCCCTCCCTTCCCTCCCCCCTCGTCCGCCTTAGGCGGAGGGAGGGTTAGGGTGGGGGGCGCTTTCCAAAGAACCTGAGTAGTTACCTTCAGGGGCGTAAATCCCTTCAAGCCCCAGATGCGGGCGTAATTGGCGTCCACGCCTTTACACCTGCCTTTCAGGACGCAGTTTTTGCAGGCCGGGGCATAGACTTTGGCCGCGTTCGCGTTGGAATCCAGATCGGTCTTCCTGCCGGCGGGGTCAGTGACCACGGTATTGAACAGGTCCAGGCCTATGGCCAGGTCCTCCCGGCCTTTCAAAAAACAGGGCGGGGTGTTAAGGAACAGTATCTCCCGGCCAAGGCCCGCTTTTTCCATCAGGTCCGCGGCGGCCAGAAAATACTTTCCGCACTCAGGCAGGCTAACGCCTATTTTTTTTGCGTTTTCAGCCATACTGCCGATATAGACGGGATAAATAACGACAAAATTGGTTATGCCCCTCTCTAGAAATGACTTTATTATTTCCGGCAGGCGGCGGTAATTATGCCTGTTGATCAGGATATTGTTGCCCAGCCTTATTTTCAGTTTTCTCAGGCTCTCCGCGCCTTTCATGGCTTTTTCCCAGGCGCCGGGCACGCTTACCAGAGAATCATGGGTCCGCCCGTCGTCCGTGAGGAACGAGAATTTGCAGAACGTGAGCCCCGCTTTCACCAGCATCGAACAGAATTTTTTATCCTCAAGCTTAATGCCGTTGGTCTGAACCCTTATAAACCTGAAGCCGACCTTTTTGCCCAGCGCTATGACCTTTAAAATGTCGGGGCGGATAAGCGGCTCTCCGCCGGTCAGGCCCAGGCGCCTGTAGCCGTCTTTGTAGGCGGCATAGATGTTTTTGGCTATCGCGCCGAAACCGGCGTTGAGCGACTTGTCGAACGAACCCTGCGAGCAGAACCGGCAGCGCGCGTTGCAATTGTAGTTGAGTATCAGCTCGTAACACTTTAAATTTTGTTTTTCAGACATAAGATGTAACTACTCAGGTTGTTTAGACTGTAGACTATTAGGCTGTTAGTCAAATCGGATTCTTACCTAATAGTCTAACTGCCTACAGCCTATCTACCTGAGTAGTTACCATAAGATAGGGTAGAGTTAAAAGATATAAGGAACTCCTTCCCTCTACCCTAAACCCTCTCCCCTATACCCTGCTTTTTACCGCTTTCAGTTCGCCGTCTCCGTAATGGTTCAGATATTCCACCCAGAGGCCCTCGCAGACCTGGAACCGGGCGCAGCCCGCGCAGGCCGGCGGGCGCCTGCGGCTCACCACGCGGCGCGAGCCTATCGCGTCGGTGTTCTTGAAATCCGGCGCCCAGTGCTCGGTAAGGAAGAGCGTCCGCTCGTTTATCTCGCTTATCTGAGTTTCATATCCCTTGAAATGGCAGAGCGGCACATAGCGCGCCTTCCACTGGTCCAGGCCCGCGGCAAGACCGATGCGTAGCGCTTTTTTTATATACGGCGCGGCCGCGGAGATTTTGGGGACCAGTTCGTCAAAAGCGTTCTTCGCTCCGCCGTAGGTAGGGTCCACGAAGATGTACTCCACGTTCCTGACGCCCAGTTTCACGTAAAGCCCGGCCAGGGCCGGCAGCGCGCGCATATTGCTTTTGACCACCGTGGTATTGCCGCTTATCCGCCTGAAACCGAGTTTTTTAAGGTTGGCCATGCCCTTCATCAGCTGGTCGAAACTGCCGGGGCTGGCGGTAAGGGCGTCATGCACCCCGGCCGAGGGGCCGTGTATGGAAAAGATAACCGCGTCCAGGCCGGCGTCAACTATTTTTTGGGACGCGGCCAGGTCCGCCAACACCCGGCCGTTGGTGGCGCAGACAACCGAAGCTATGCCGACCTTCTTGGCGGCGCGGACCAGGGCCGTGAAGTCAGGCCTTATGGTCGCCTCGCCGCCTATGATCTCCAGGATATCGGCGCCTTGTTTCCCGGCGGCGTAGATCAGGGCAAGCAACTCCTTCGTGGTCCGTTCCGGCAGAGCGCGCTTATCGGCGTCTATGCAGAAGACGCAGCGGTTATTGCAGTTATAGCCGGTAAACAGGACGATCTTAAGCTTTTTGGTTTTTTCTTTCATTTCAATAGATTGAGCAAGGTCTTATCAAAGATCAGCGAGATGGCTGCGCCGGCGAATATCCAAAGGGCGAAAGGCCGCCCCTTTACCATTTCCACTTTGGGGTCCCGCACCGGCATTTTTTTCAGCCATTCCCTGACCAGGACCAGCTGTTCCCCGCTTAAACCGTCTTTAAAACAGTCGTCAAAAGCCCCTTCAAAAGCCGGATTGGCCTTAAGGGTGCCGGCAGCCCCGGCCGACAGTATCATGCCGGTCCGGAGTTCGCCGGGACCGACGTAGACCGTGTCTTTTTTTTCCATCAGAAATTCCAGCAGGAACCGGCCGAAAAAGAGCAGCAGGCTGAACTTGAAAACATTGACCAGGGAATGCAGGACAAGGGTTACCAGCCGGTCATGGAAATAAAAATACCCGGCGAAGAAATACAGAATATAGCAGACCAAGACCGCGTAAAGCCATTTTTTGCTCTTAAACACACCCCCTATTTTATTCCACAGGAAGAAGAGAGCAAAATATATCAGTTCGGTCCTGGACAGGAACCGGCTCATGAAATTCCCGGCCTCGGCGCATAAGATCTGCTGCAGCAGGAAAAGAAAGGTCAGGTTGGCCGCGTAGGCGGGGAGAAGCCACCTGTTCTTTTTGTTCTCGCCGGCAAGGCCGGCGAAGCGTTTTTTGATGTCGCCGGACAATTCCCTGAAAAAATCGGACGGGCCTGCCTGGTGACATCCCGAGGCGATGAACGCGCCCAGCGCCGCCAGCGCCGCCGCCACGAAGATATTTATCAGAAGGCTTAAGAAAAGATAACCGGGGAAATTCTTTATGAAAGGATTGATCAGCGGCAGCCAGGCGGCCGTGAGCATGAAGAACTTGGCGTCGCCGGCCGGCCAGATCTCCGAATACCAGAGTATCAGACCGGCCAGAACCGCCCAGAAGACATGCGCGCACCACATAAGGTAAAAATTCCAGTTGAGATAGCTTATGACCGCGCCGCGTCCGCCCAGATAAGTGTTCAGCATGTGAAGCCCCAGGGCCAGCAGCATCAGTTTCGCCCCAAGCGCGATCCTGGCGTTCGGGATCTTGTTTGAGGCCAGATCGATATTCACCACCGTCACGGCCCAGACGGAGAAGACGGCCAGATAGGCAAGGGAGAATAATTTCATAAAAAAGAAAGGGTACAGGGTTTAGGGTAGAGGGTAGAGGATTTTTTAGAGAGCCGTATCATAATTGTTTTAAAAACCAGTTTTCAGAAACTAAGTTTCCGCATTCCGCACCCTATACCCTAAACCCTCTACCCTATACCCTTCTGCGTCCGCAGTTCCCCGTCCCCGAACTTCTTATAGTATTCGACCATCAGGCCCGGACATTTTTTCCGGGCGCGGCAGCCGGCGCACTTCCGGGTGTAAGTCCGGTCTTCGGCCGGCAGGGTTATCCGGCATTTTGAGCGCAAATCTTTTTTTACCAGGCAGAGCGGAAAATGGTAAAGCCCGAAATCCGGGAACTTTGTTATAAGCGGAGCGGCGGCGTTTACGATCCCGGCCGAAGCCGAGAGCCTAAGCGCCAGGGTTTTATGGTTTTCAAGAGCCATGCCCTCTATCTCGTAATGAATGGCCGCCACCCTGTAGGGGTCCCGGACCGGGAATTTTTTAAGCAGGAATAAAAGGAACTCCCTGAAATTTTTAATATTCATCCGGTGCAGGACCAATCTTATCTCCAGTCCCACACCATCCCTTTCCTTAAGTCCGGCAAACAGGTTCTCAAGACCCTTTACGGTCTGGCTGAAGGCGCCTTTTATCCCGGCCACCCTGTCATGCACCGGAGCCGAACTCCCGTGCAGCGCCACGGCCACCGTGAACGGGGGCTTCGCTATCTTTAAAAACCGCTCCGTGAAATCCTTATCGGCGAATCTCCGGCCGTTTGAAAGCAGCGTGACGCCGATTTCGGGCAGTCTTTTCCTGAAATAAGCCAGCAGTTTGAAAAAATCCGGATGCAGGGTCGGTTCGCCGCCGGTCAGGCTGATAAAATCCGCCTTATCCGCGTTCTTGAGATAGACCGGCCCGAAGCCCTTAAGATAGCGTTCCAGTTTCTCTATCTGGTGTTTAAGGCCGTACCGTAAAGGGGGCTGGGCGGCGAACACGCCCATATTGGTGCACATTACGCACTTATTATTGCATTTGTTCCAGAACGGTATATCAGGCATAATAGCAGCCCGAAAAACTTAGTTGAGTTTTTCGGGAAGGATAAAGGATTAGGGATAAAGGCTAAAGGCCGGGAAAATCTCTTTTTCAGAGCTTCGGAACTTTCCGCCGGAGGCGGACCCGCCGAGCTGTTTGGCGGGCAGTTCTTCAGCTCTAGCTATCGGACGGCCTTCATCCTTTAGCCTTCATCCTTTAGCCTTTTCCCCGGCGGCTGACAGGAGCGCCCTGGTAACGATGATTCCGGCTATTTTGGAATTTTTCTTCGCGAGGTCCAGTCTGCACTGCTGGTTCAGAACCTCGTTCATAAACTCTCCCGCCAGGCGTTCGGCGTCCGGTCCGTTTATGACCGCGGTTGAAGTTCCCCCGCGCGGCGCGACCTTGATCCCGGCCTTGTCGGAGAACACGAAAGCGGCCAGCCTGACGGCCTCGGCGCAGTAGACGCCGGAATCTAAAACCATTTCCTTTGTGCCTTTGTGCCTCTGTGCCTCTGTGCCTCTGTGCCTCTGTGCCTTTGTGCCTTTAGTTCTGCCTTTCATTTACCCGCCCATCTTTTGAGGATCGCGGCGTTCCCGGGTTTTTTTAAAAGCGCGAAAAGCGTTTCAAAGATGCCTTTAAAAAGCCCGCAGCGGTCGTTCGAAGGCATATTGCCCCACAAGGACCCCTGGGTCGCGTAATTATAGACCGGGCAGACCCCGCAGTACGGTTTATACGCGCAGCGGGCGCAGGCCGGCTGGGCTTCAAGATTCGAGGACACGACGCAAACCCTGGTGACGCCGTTTGACATTACCTTTTTATAAGCGTCCCTGAACACATTGCCGATCTTGAACAGGTCGTCGCCCGCCCAGCCCACCATCCTGCCCTCGTCGCAGGTATAGAGGTCCCCGTTGTAATTGTAGGCTATCTGGCCTATGGCCGCCCCGCAGGGGCACCGGGCGTCAAGATAGCCGGGGTCCTGGAAATTTATTATCTTATCCAGCATCATGGCGGCCGTCTTCTCTCTTATGACAACGCCCTGCCGGTTGAGCTTAAGGATATAGTCAAGGCTTTTGAGATAGAAAACAGCGAAATCCTTTGCCTCATAGCCTATCGTGTCCCAGAGGTTCCTGGCATAGCCTATAGGGGCCAGCGGCCTGATGAAAATATCTTCAAGGCCCGCGCGCGCATACTCGTCGATTATCTCGCGGTGGCGGGAAAGCGAATACTTCGACACGGTCAGCAGCGCGCCGGGCTTGAACACCCTGTAGTCCGGAGACTGCGCGGCATGCTTCTTCTGGAAATATTTAAGCCATTTAAGGGTTTCGCCGTGTGAATTGCCGCCTGTGAATATCCTGTTTTTATTATGCAGGTCTTTGGGGCCGTCAAGCGAGGTGCAGATGGAAATCTCGTTCGCCAGAAGGAACCCGGCTTTTTCCGCGTCCATCAGGCTGAAATTGGACACAAGGGCCAGTTTCAGGTCCTTGCCGCGGGTTTTGGCTTTTTTGCGGGCGTATTCCACCGTTCCTTTAAGCGCTTTCCAGTTAAGGAGGGGCTCCCCGCCCTGGAACTCCAGGGTTATGCCCATAGCGGGCGAGTTCAGCGCGAAGTCCACGCTTTTGCGCGCGGTCGCCAGGGACATATCCGTGTATGCAGCGCCTAAGCCGGCGGCGGCGGACTGGCAATAAAGACATTTATGGTTGCAGCGCAAAGTCAGCACCAGTATATGCAGGCCCGGCCCGTAATTAAGGTAGGCGTTTTTCTTTTTCCACTTGGCCGCCAGGTCGTTGAAATCAAGGCGGTCGCGGATAAAGCCTTTTGAGGCCAGCTCGGCGAATAGCGGGCCTGTTTCCGCCAGTCTGCCCGCCGTGATCGCGGCGAAGTCTTTTTCCTTAAGCCACGCGTAGTGCCCGGCGTCGTTGGTCAGCAGATAAGAGCCGCCTGTCTTTTTCCACAATACCTGGGGCAGAACGCCGCCGGAGGGGTTAGTTTTTCTTGCGGCCGGTTTTTGCGCCATATTTTTCTTCCCACGTCCTGGTGATGCCGAGCGGGTCTTTGGTCCCGCTCCCGGCCGATTCCCTTTTTATCTCGCTTTCCACCTGCGCTATCAAAGCGTCCAGCTCTTTTTCCTGTTCCGGCGTAAGGCCGGAGTCTTCCTGCTCGGGCGGGGCGCCCGCAGTACCGTAAGAGAGGGCTTTCAAGATCATGAACTCCCGCAGGTCCCGGTTCGCGTCGAAGACGGCGGCGCGTATTTTTTCGTCTTTCAGCTCTTCCCTGAACCGCCTGGCCAGGTTTCCGGCTTGTGACCGGTGACTGGTGACTGGTGACCGGTGACCGGTGACCGGTGATTGGTGACCGGTGACTGGTTGGTGTTTCGGTGTAAATTCAACCGCCACGGCCCCCTTGCCGGCCGGAGTTATAAACACATAAGCCGCATCGCTTACTGCGTATGCGGCGTAGCGGACAGTGTCAAGGTCATAATCCTTAAGGCCGACCTTGACGATATTTTTTTCATGTTCCTGTTTTTTCAAATTCCGCTCCTTTTGAAAACCCGGCGGCGCCGGCCTGTGCTATCCGCCCCGGCCGGTCTTCGAAGCGCCGGCGCTTATTCGATCCTGCAGCACAACATGATTCCCGAACAGTTAACATCCAGATGAGGCGTCCACCTGCCCGGGTCTTCCAGATCACCGCCCAGAAAAAGCTGTCCATCCCCGCTATTGCATCTACCCCCCCCCACGACGCCCCGAACGGCGAAAACCCTATGCTCCGAGGGGCAAGGTGTACCCCCGGCGTTGACAAAATAGTTAACTTCCTCGCACATACCTAGAATCGAACCGTTCACATAAAGGTCGCCTTCGCCCGCTCCCGCTGAAACTGCGGAGGTGGCAGAAGCTAGCGGGTTAGGTCCGAGTGCAGTATAGCCGACAAAAACGTTCCTGGCGGTGTTGAGGTTTCCGGTCTGGCCGCCTCCGAGGGAAACGCTGGCGTTGCCGACCACATTGAGTTTATAAGAGGATAAAAGAGCAGATGGTGGATTGGGATCGGTTGTCCCGAGCCCGACGTTGCCCTGAGCATCAATTACCATATCATCAGCACCAGCGGAACCGTTGAATCCGACATAATTTCGAACTCCATTATTGCCAATGCTCAATCCGCCAAAAGAACCATCTGTATTTCCAACATCAACCAACCTGCCTGTTGCCGTATCTGTAAAGCGAACGTCTAATTTCCTCCCGGGATCCGCCGTGCCGACTCCAACCATCCCGTTGTCCCGGGCCATCAGCGTCTGGCCGGTGGTAAGAAGGCTGGCGTAGCCGCCGTAGGGCGCCGGGTAGTAAGTGGTAAGCGTAAGCTGTTCAGAACCCAGGGACCTGGGCTGCCAGCACAGGAAAAAACCGGCCAAGATCAACAGCGCGTTCCGCCGGGTAAGCCTGAACTGCAAAGTTATAATTTTTTCGTTTTCCATAATACCCCCTTAAGAATCACCGCTTAAAGCCGGACGGTCCGTTAAAACCGGGAATAAAACCGGCTTTTGCTGTTTAGACAAAAACAAACCTTCCGGAAAACTCATTTTCCAGCCGCGTAAATATTCGGTGAACCCGTTATTTGCTCCTGTAGTGGCAAAGCCTGCTTTGCCCTTTTACGCAGAGCAAGCTCTGCAACTACATATAAGGCGACAAGAACCTACGAAAGATACACGGGTTTACCGAATGTTTTTCCAGCCGCTTATATATAGTTTAATACAAAATCCGCGGGTTTTCAATAGCTTAAATGAGCTTTATCTTTTCAGGCTTTCGGCCCAGCCGGGGATATCAGCTATATAGGGAAGAGCCGGGGGCGGTAAACATGTTGACGCCGTGGCCGGACGGGCCGGCCTTAAAGCCGACCGTCGTTGTCTCCCCGGCCCGGAGCGCCGGCAGGGCGCATAAGGCGGCCAGGGCAGAGCACAGAGCAACCGCGCGTGTCGTCATAGCATTATTATTTTCAGGGGCGTTTTATAGCTTTCGTTCAGGAAATCGGCGGCGGTTACCGCGATGTCGTTGAAAGTATCCCGGTCTTCCGGGGAATCCGCAAGCAGCCGGCCGGAATTTTTGATTATAAGCGCGTAGCCTTTGGCGGGCGCGAACTCCGGAAGCGATCTCATGCAGTCCAGCAGGGCGTCCCAGTTATGGCCGAAATAGGACGGGAATTTAAGGGCGGCGGCCAGCGCGCAAAGCAGTGTCCGCTTGTCCCGCGCAAGCGAGCCGTCCAGCACGGCCGTAAAATAACCAAGCGGAGGGAACAGTTTTTCTATTTCCTCCGCTTTCCAGTCTTTGCCGTCCGCGCTTACGAGGGGCCCCCTGGCCGAAAGCACGCCCTGAGCAAAGTCGAAGGGCAGTTTGGACGGTTCCATATCCTGGCCGCTACCGCACCACGGTCAGCCTGATAAAATGCGCGTAGTGGTCCGGCGTGTAATACAGGAGTTCGCCGCCGCCGATGACCACGCGCTCGGAGCCGCGGGCGCCTAAATCAGGGGAGACCTGCCAGGTCTGCCCGCCGATAACCACCGTGTGCGGGGCGTTGCCGGTCAAAAGAGTGTACTCCTTGTAGTAACCGGGAGGCTGCTTCGGCAGTTTTCCTTCCCTGTTCTTGAAAGTCGAGCCGTCCTGCGGATAAGGCAGGTGGACCTGGTTGTAAATATCGCTGACCAGCTTCAGGATGGCTTTTATCCGGAGGGGGTCTTCGACTTCGGGCGTGAGATCGCGGCCGGGCTTTATGGCTTTTTCGGTTTCAGCGGGGGGCGGCGCGGGCTCCGCTTTCGGGACGGCGATGTCCTCAAGGGAACCCGCCTGGGGCGTTGCGGAAATGAGCAGCTCGAAAGCCGGGAGAGCGGCCGCGCCGTTTCCGGAAGCGGCCTGAACCGCAGCCTGGTCCGCGGCGCTTAAGAAATTCGCGAAAGCGAGCAACACCGCGAGATCCAGCAGGAACGCCTTTATTTTAGCCATGTATTTTTTCCCCGCCTGTATATTTAAACATAATAGTTTAAGGCATTATGGATTGTTTAGGGAGGGCCGATGGGCCCAACAGGCACTGGGTCCAAAGACCCAGGAAAAGGCTAAAGGATAAAGGCTGAAGGAAAAACACTGAAAAATGGTAACTACTCAGGTCTGTCGTCGTAGTGGCAGAGTTTACTCTGCCCAAAAAGGCAAAGCAAGCTTTGCCACTACAAAAAATACGTGAAAAATACGGAGAACCTGAGTAGTTACGAAAAATGAGACGATTGTTCCGACCTTTAGTCTTTATCCCTAATCCTTTATCCTTACCCGATTCCGCCTGGACTCCAGCGCGAAACGATAGGCAAAGCTCATCGACAGGTACTCGTCTTCGCGGTTCCGGGCGATATAAGCGTTCAGTTCCGCCAGCGCCCCGGCGTCTTCGCCGGCGGCCGCGCGTTTCAAAGCGGCCAGCAGCGCCGACTCATCGCCGGCGGGACCGGAGGCCGCCGCGCGCCCGATACGCCGCAGGGCCTCAGGTTCCTTACCGCCGAAGACGAGGCTGGCGGCCAGATTAAGCCCGCAGATGCCGCAACCGGGGTCCAGTTTCAGGGCTTCCCGAAAGCTGCTTTCAGCCGCGCCGAAGCCGCCGTCTTTAAAGAAACAGAGCCCTTCCCTGTTCAGCAGCCACGCCCGGTCTTTAGGGCTGTCGGCGTAATAAAACCCTATTCTCAGGGGAATCTCTTCCCGGGTCTCGGAATCCCAGCAGGTATAAAACCGGTGCGCGAAGGCGGATTCATAAAGGAGCCTGGAGTCCGGCCCCGCGTAAGAAGGGGAGGCGGGAGTATAATCGCGCGGGGACCCCGTGTTTGCGTCATTAAAGATCCGGTAGATCGGCGGCAGATATTTTATGACGCACGCGGGCGCTTTGCGCCCGCAATCGCCGGATAAAAGCGGGAAATACTTTTTAAGGATCTCGTAGCGGTGATGTTTGTCGCGGTCGGGATAGATCAACGCGCAGCCTTCAGGCCAGTTTTGCGACGCCTTCAGCAGCAGCGACCATTCCAGGTCATTGGTCCTTTTCTCCGGCTCAAGCGTTTGCGCCGCCTTTACATTCGCCTTCAGGTAAACGGCGCAGAAACACGCCAGCAGGCCCCACTTAAGCCCGGCCGCGGTCCGCCCCTTAAACCGTTCCCAGCACGCCTCCCAGGCCGCCGCGAAAAGAAAGATGAACGGGATAAAGAGGTAAAGCCGGTGACGCATGAATTGCAGGGGATAGCCGTCCTGCAGCACGAATATGGAGCAGAATGCCAGGGTCCACAGCAGGAGTACCGCCCAGGAAATGAGTTCGGCGCCGCGCCGCGCGGAGAACCAGGCCTTAAGGAGAGTTAAAGCGAAAGCTCCCGCGACAAGGTACCGGACCAGGCCGGCCGCCGAAGGCAGGAATACCTCCAGATTCTTCTCTCCCAACTGGTATTGGAGATGCTCCAGCAGCCGCGCGGCTTGCCCGGGCGACGGCCCGTTATAATGCAGCCGCGCTATCACCAGCAGGGTCCAGCCGGCGCAAAGCGCCGCGGTCAGACCCAGGAGCAGCCAGATCCGGCCCCCGGCGCCGGGCCGCCCGGCCAGGGCGCGGAGCGCGCCGCCCGGACTCAGGAGGGAAACGAACAATATAAGCGCCGGCATAAAGGCCAGCTCGTAGCGCCCGGTCCAGACCAGGAAAAAAGCGGACAAGGCCCAGAGCAGGCCTTTAAGGTCCCGGCGGGCCGTTTCAAAAACGGCGGCCGCGTAAAGGCCGGAGAAAAGGAAGAACATGTTAGCCGCCGTTGTGGAGAACGTATTGGCGTTCAGGGCCGACAGGAAATTGAAATAGAAAAGCGCGAAACCGAAACAGGCCGACGACAGTCCGAAGCCCAGCGCCCGGAGGCAGGCGAACAGCAGGACCGCCGCCAGGAACATCAGCAGCCGGTTCTTCACCGGCGCGGCCTTAAGCGAGAAACCGCCGGCGGCGTCGCCGAGCGCGTCAAGAACCAGCGGCGAGGCTTCCTTCACGGCCATGGACATGCCGACGGACTTGGGCTGAAAAAAACTGATGCTCAGGTATTGAAAATCGTGATCGTTGTCATAACCGCCGCGCGGCGCGGCGCCGCCGTAAAAAACCTGGCCGGCGGCAAAAACGGCGGCCAGTAAAAGGACCTGGCCCAGTCTGTTTTTCCAGTTCCCGCTCCTGGCCCAGGCGGCCAGCTCCGCCGCCAGAAAACCGGCGTTAGCGAGAAAAGCCGCGCAAATCGAGAAATAAAAGACATAATTCATCAGGCCTTTCATCTTCGCTCCTTGGCAAATCGCCACAAACGATTTGCGCTGGCAGGCTGGTACGCTGGTAAGCCGGTATGCCTGCCGGCCTGCCAGCGCGTCCGCCTTAGGCGGACGCTAGCGTCTGATTCGCAGCCGGACGCTGGAGACTATCGTGCGGAAAACCAGGCGGACCCGGGACAAAAGGCCCCTGTTCCAGCTTGAGGCCCCGCCCGCTCTTTCAGAGTTCAAGACATCGAACCTGATGATCTTAAAATCCGCTTTCGCGGCCGTGACATAAGCGTAAAGGTCAAGCGAAAAATCGTGCGGCGGCGCGTTCCACCTCTCCAGCAGCGACCGGTGAAAAAGCGTGGGCTGGCCGTTTATGTCCCACAGCGGCGTTCCCATCAGAAGGGTCTCAAAGAACGACATGCCGGCGGTAAAGAACCGGTCGGAAAAAGGCCGCCCCCGGCGCAGGCCTTTCACGAAAACATTTCCCCCGCCCGCATCACCGATAAGCCCGGCCGCCTCGGCAATGCTGCCGGGGCCGAACTGCAGGTCGCCGTGCGTCCAGCCCACATATTCGCCGCGGGCCCCTGACAGTCCGCTGAGGATGCCGAAGCCGTAGCCCTTATTGACTTCCACCCTTACGCTTGCGGCGAAGGGATAAAGCGGCAGCAGGCGCGCAAGCTCCGCGCCCGTGCCGTCCGAAGAGCCGTTATCCACCACTATCAGTTCGAAGTCCCGGCCGATCCGCTTGCGGCAGGCGGCGGCAAACGCCTCAAGGAGCGGCTGGAGATTGGGCGCTTCGTTATAACAAGGCACGACGATTGAAAATCCGGGGGCCGGGCTCATCTTTCCCGCCTTCCGCCGGGACGCGCTTTGAACGCAGCCACGTCTTCCGGCGTGCCGAGCGGGATAAGCTCCCCGGCGATATCCAGCACGAACCTGCGGCCGCCGGCGATAAGCCTGTTGTAAAGCGGCGCCACGTAAAATTCCCCGCGGGTCGTCTCGCCGCCGCGGACCGCCGCCCCGGCCGTCTCAAAAAAATCGGCCGCCCGGCTGAAATGGTAAAGGCCGGTCAGGGCGTTATCGGAGATCCGGACCTTTTCCGCGGTCTCGACTACCGCGCCGCCGGAGTCCGTCCTGGCGAAGCTCCATTTCGGGTCCGGCCCCGCGAGCTTGAACGCGCCTATGACCCCGTCCCGCCTGGCCCGGGGGCCGGCCAGCCGGGCCGCGAGGGTCGCCGATGAGAAGCAGGTGTCTATGTTATAAATGGCCAGGGCGCTTTCCGGCGGCACCAGATCCCGTATTTTAAGCACGGTCTCGGCCTGGCCGCGGGTCGGGGCGTCCAGCAGGACCAACTCCCAGCGAGCCGTCCGCCTTAGGCGGCCGAATTTTTCCTTTATGAAAGCGCTGAGGCGGAAAGCCTGGTCATGCTCCTTGAGCGCGATGAAAAAGATCTTTGCGGAAAGCTGAAGCGGGAGCGAGAAAACCGAGTGCTCAAAAAGCGTGCGGCCGGCGGCCTCTATCATATA
>JAHJSU010000073.1 GCA_018829985.1 Elusimicrobiota bacterium
AACAGAAGACCCCGACAACCTTCTGTCGGGGTCCGTTTCTGCCTATAAACATGTCATTATTCAGGATTTACCCCCAAAAGCCTCCTGCTGCCTTTTCCCCCAAGCCCTGACTTTTTAATTAGTGTTATGTCCCCTGTTTCCCCTAGAATTGTCTTTCCGGCGACCTTTATCTCTAAGCCGCATTACCATTAAGGACGGCAAGGACCGGTCAAGCCGGACCGCTATGCGGGCCGGCGCGTTCCGCAGCCGGCGGAAGACCCCGCGCTTCTTCCCCAAAAACCCGTTCTCCGGGGTGGACTTTACCGCAGTCCTGCGTCGCCCATGGACACAATTCAACTGTATCAAACAGGCGCGCGAGAAATTTGCCGGCTCTTTTCAAATCAGCTTCGCTCAAGGCAGTGAGCCTGTCGCCCGCCGTACTTTGAAAATAGCTTTGAAAATAGCTCTTGACAGGTGTAACTCTATAGGTTACACTATAACAGTGATCGAGAATTTTAGACACAAAGGTCTGGAAAAGTTTTTTATACCGGGTTTAAAAAAGGCATTCAGCCGGACCAGGCGCAAAAACTGGCGGACATACTGGACCGCCTGGACGCCGCGGCGATCATCAATGATATGGCCTATCCGGGTTCGTTCCTGCATCCGCTCAAAGGAAACCTTAAGGGCTATTGGGCGGTTAGAGTTTCCGGCAACCGGCGTATCATATTTCAATTTAAAAACGGGAACGCCTATGCGGTTGATTACATGGACTATCACTAAACTATAAGGAAGGTGGATTAAATGAATAAGAAGACACGGCCCCCCACGCATCCGGGGGGAATCCTTAAAAGGCACTATCTGGAACCGTTAAATCTTACGGTTTCCGCCGCTGCCAAGGCCTTGAGTATATCCCGGAAGACTCTTTCCAAAATTGTCAACGAGCGTTGTGCTATTACGCCGGATATGGCTTTGCGCCTTTCTAAAGCATTCCGCACCAGCCCCAATCTTTGGACTAATCTTCAGCAGACCTATGACCTTTGGCACGCTTCTCATGTGTCCCACGCGTGGCAGCATGTGCGTAGTCTCATGCCCCCTTCCTCTTCGTCCGCTTACCAGCAGCCGGGTTTCTAGAAATCGGCGGCATTCTTTTGAAAGGCGGGACTGGACGAGTATTACCCGGACAGGCTTCTTAAAGAAAATATTTTTTCTTTTCTATTAAGTTATCGGCGATTTTGCGCTGGAGAGTTACGGGATCGGCCAGATTGTTGGCCAGCGTCCTGCCCAGCCTTTTGATGCGGCCCAGATAGGATTTGAGCATATCTCCTTCTTCAAGAAAAGCCAGGACTTCCTTTGCCAGTTTTTCGGCCTCCAGCGCGGCGTTCTGGACGTAAAGCCCGACTATCGCTTCCGGGATTTCCCCGCCGGTTTCTTTTGCCCGCAGCAGCCCGCTCTCCGCTATATAGATCAGGCTGAGCATGTTGCTTAATCTGCCCAGGATTTCCTGCTCGACCAGGATCTTTTCCTTTGCCGGAAACTTTTCAAGGACCCTTCCTCCCGCCACAAAAAACATTTTTTTGACGCTGTTTACCAGCTCCGCCTGTAAAGCCAGCGGTTCATCCGGGAGTTCCTCCCCGGAGGTTTCCTCAAGCTGACCCGCCAGCGCGGCGCCCGCCTTGGCCAGGGGAAGCCTGCCTTTGCCCGCCCGGTCCAGCAGGTTCAGCACGACCGTCAGTCTGTTTATCTCGTTCGTCCCTTCGAAGATCCTGTTGATGCGGGAGTCTCTCTGGTAACGCTCGGCCGCGTAATCCTTGATGTAGCCGTAGCCGCCGTGGAGCTGCACGTTCTCGTCGGCTATATGCCAGAACATTTCGCTGCCGGCGACCTTTAAAATGGAGCATTCTATCTCATATTCCCTCAAAGCCTCGAGCGTTTCCGCGGGATTGTCCAGGTCGGTGGCCTTGAGTTTTTCTTCGATCAGCGCGGCGGTCCTGTAAACGGCGCTTTCCGTCATCCAGGCCCCGACAACCATGCCGGCCAGCTTTTCTTTTATCAATCCGAATTGGGCGATAGGCATTGCGAACTGTTTTCGCTCAAGCGCGTATTGAACGGCCTCGGTGATCACGTGTTTGGAAGGCCCCACCGTCATCGCGCCCAGCTTCAGCCTCCCGAGATTTAAGGTGTTGAAAATAATATGAATGCCCTTGCCTGGCTCTCCCAGCAGGTTTTCAACCGGAACTTTCACGTTTTCAAGGTTGAGCGGACAGGTGGAAGAGCCGCAAATTCCCATTTTATTTTCTTCTTTGCCTATAGTGAAGCCGGGCGAGCCCCGTTCCACCAGGAAACAGGCGGATTTCTTCGGGTCGCCGTCGACCTTCGCCAGAACGGTGAATAAATTTGCGAAACCGCTGTTTGAGATAAAGGTCTTGCTTCCGTTTAGAATGTAGAATTTCCCGTCCCCGCTCAGGGTCGCCTTTGTTTTCGCCCCGTAAAGGTCGGTTCCGGCTTCGGGCTCCGTGGCGGCAAAGGCCCCGACCCATTCGCCGCTGACCAATTTCACCAGATATTTCTTTTTTTGCTCTTTGGTGCCGAAAAATAATAAGGGATGAGTGCCGATCCCGCTGTGCGCGGCCCAGGAAACAGCCCAGGAGCCGCCCATCCCCAGGATCTCGGATACCAGCATCGCGGTTATGAAATCGCAACCGGCTCCGCCGTATTCCTCCGGCACATCGGTCCCCAAAAAACCCAGCTCAGCCACTTTTTTGAGCAGCCCGACGGTCAGGCCGTAATCGCCCTTCTGGCCGTCGATTTCGGCTATTTTGGGCGCGACCTCTTTTTCTATGAACTTCCCCGCCGTTTCAGCCGCCATCTTCTGCTCATCGGAAAATTTTTCCGGCGTGAAGATCGTCTTGTTTACCGGAAATCCCAGGCCGTCGGGTATTGAAAAATAACCGCCCGCGGCAGTGTCGATTTTTGTATCCGCGCTCATAGTTGTCACCTCTTTAAGAAACCTGGCCGTCTGTTGACCATAGGCCCTGATACGGCGCCGGCATAGCCTTGTGGTTTTGAAAGTGGATAGTTCAAGTTTAGCAGTTATTAAGTTTAAGTCAAATATTTTTTTGGCCGCCTGATACGCATAGCGCCTGATGCGGCGCCGACACAGGTCTTGCATCCGTTGCAAACAGCGAATGCTTCAGATATGGTAAAATAACAAAGCAGCTTGTTGCCCGGCGCATGAAACAGGGGAGAGCAGATGAGTATAAGTTTCCACAGCACCAATTATCGCGCGCCCAAAACCGATTTCTTCACGGCCGTTTTAACCGGGCAGGCGCCCGACCGCGGCCTCTACATGCCGGAACGGATACCGCTGATAGACAAGGCCGCTTTTCAAAAATTTTCGGGCGCTGAATATTTTGAAGCAGCCTTTTCTGTTTTAAGATTGTTCCTTGACGGCATCTCCGATGAAGCGCTGCTTGCCAAATGCAAAAAGGCATACAGCTTCATGCCCCGCCTGGAAAAGGCGAGCGGAAAAAAGCACCTCCTTTGGCTTGACACCGGCCCGACCGCTTCCTTTAAGGACTTCGCCGCCCAGATGATGTCCCCGCTCATGGGGCATAAACTGAAGGAGGGGGAAAAACTCTTCATCCTTACCGCGACCTCCGGCGACACGGGCTCGGCGATCGCGAACGCCTTCCATAACATCCCGAATATCGAGATCATCATACTCTTCCCGATAAACGAGGTCACCCCGAACCAGAGAAAACAGATGACCACGCTGGGCGGCAACGTTAAGACCATAGCCGTAAGCGGCAAATTCGACGACTGCCAGGCGATGGTCAAAGAAGCCTTCGCCGATGAGCGCCTGCAAAAATTGCGCCTGAGCTCCGCTAATTCAATCAATATCGCGCGGCTGATCCCCCAATCCGTTTATTTTATCTGGGCCTATGCGCAGCTTGTGAAAGATACAGGCGAAGATGTGATCTTCTCGATACCTTCCGGGAATTTCGGCGATATGATGGGGGCGGTGCTCGCCTGGAAAATGGGGCTCCCTGTAAAAAAGCTTATTGTCGCCACGAACGCGAACGATGAATTCCCCGCGTTCATGAAAAGCGGGAAGTACGCCAAAATCGAGCCCTCCCGGATGTGCATCTCGAACGCGATGAACGTCGGCCACCCCAGCAATCTAACCCGCCTGATAGATGTTTTCGGCGGGCGGATGGATGAGAAAGGCAGCCTTCTCAAAGCCCCCGATATGGAGAAAATGCGCGCTTTCATACACGCGGTCCCGGTAAGCGATGAAAATACCCGCAAGTGTATTTTTGACACTTATAAAAAAGAGTCGATAGTGCTGGAACCCCATGGCGCGGTGGCCTGGTACGCCCTGGAGGAATTCCTGAAAGAGCATGAAGAAGAGAACGAAACTCTTTGCATAAGCCTGGAAACCGCAAATCCGGCAAAATTTCCGGAAGAAATAAACAAGATTCTGGGCATTTCCCCGGTAGTTCCCGAAAGCCTTTCCAAACTGGATAAGCTTAAGGAGGACTACATAAAGATGGACGCAAATTACGACGATTTTTATAAATATCTCGAAACTGCCGGCAGGTAGTAATTTAGTGAATAGTAATTAAGCGATTAAGTTTTTAGGAAGCCGGCATTCTAAACTTAATTACCAAATCGCTTAATCACTCAATCACTTAGTTATCGCAAAACTATGAAACGCCTGATAATTTTATGCGACGGCATGGCCGATTATCCGGTCAAGGCGCTGGGCGGGAAAACGCCGCTGATGGCGGCCAAAACGCCGGCCATGGACCGGCTTGCCGGGGAAGGCGCCTGCGGCCTTTTCAGCACCATCCCCTCCGACCTTCCCGCCGGTTCCGAAGTGGCCAACCTTTCGGTTATGGGCTACGACCCGCGGGAAAATTTCTGCCAGCGCGGGGTGCTTGAAGCGGCCAGCCTGGGCGTGGAGCTGTCAAACACGCAACTGGCTTTAAGATGCAACCTGATCTGGGTTAAGGATGATAAAATAGGCAGCCATTCGGGCGGCGACCTCTCCCATGAAGAGGGCGCCGAAATAATCAAGCTTTTAAACGACAAATTAGGCGGCGGCGGGATACGCTTTTACCGGGGCATCCACTACCGCCACCTGCTGGTCATGGACGGCGGCGATTCGCATATCAACTGCCGGCCCCCGCACGACTACATAGGCGGGAACATCGCGGAGCTGAAAGTGACCGCTCTTGAGAAACGCGGAGAAAGAACGGCGGAAATACTGAACAAACTTGTCGCCGATTCCGCCGCGGTCCTGGCGGCGCTGCCGCTGAACAGGGAGAAGGCCGCGCTCGGGGAAAAGCGCCCGAACCTTATCTGGCCCTGGGCCGCCGGCGAAAAACCCCGGATGAAAACGATAAAAGAGCTTACGGGCCTGGACGGCGCGGTAATAACCGCCGTCGACCTTATAAAGGGGCTGGGCCTCTATGCCGGCATGAAAGTAATAGAGGTTGAGGGCGCAACCGGGAATTCCCGGACAAATTACGAGGGCAAGGCCGGGGCCGCCCTCGAGGCGCTAAAAAAATACGATTACGTGTATCTCCACGTTGAGGCGGCGGACGAGGCCGGCCATGACGGGGACCTTGAGCTGAAGATAAAGGTTATCGAAGACCTGGACAGCAGGCTGGTGTCGCCCATAATGAAGGGGATAGAAGAAGCGAAGCTGGATATAAGGCTCGCCCTGCTGCCGGACCACCCCACCCCGGTCGAGTCCGGGATACATGTCAAGGACCCGGTGCCCGTGATTTTGTGGGGCAGCGGGGTAACGGAGGACGCGGTTCGGGAATATAACGAAGAGGAAGCCAAAAAAGGCAGCCTGGGCCTGATGGATCAAAAGGCCTTTTTTAATAACTTTTTTGGCAAAAACAAGACAACCACGGAGACACTGAGGACACAGAGAAACACAGAGAAAGAACTCCGTGGAACTCCGTGAGCTCCGTGCCTCTGTGGTGAGTAGTTACGGAAAATTAAGGTAAAAAAGGAGATTAAAATGCCTTCTAACACGCTTGAAAAACTGGAAATTTCGGAAAAAAAACTTCAGGAAATCAATGATTTCCTGACCTCCCCTTCGAACGCGCTAACCGGGGACCTTATGAAGGTCATAGCGAAATACGGGAGCATTGAAGAAATTAACGCGAAGGCCGAAGAAGCGCAGAACCTGGATAACCAGCTCTCCGCCCTGCGCAAAATTAATTCCCCGTACTTAAAAGATCTGGAATGGCTGATGAAGGCGAAAAATGAAAAAGCGTTCATCGGCATGGAAGAATACCGGCGGAGAGAGCTTGGGGCGGATTACAAAAAAACGAGTTTCGACGCCGATTTTGCCGTTACGCTTGAAATAAGCGCGCTGCAGTATTTCCCGTGGCTCATAACGGAAGCCAAAAGGGCCATAGAGAAGAAAGAACTGATGCCCGGAAGGTATATCCGCGTCCGGTTCATGAAAGAGCAGGAAGACCAGAAAGACGGGGAACTTACGGCCGTAGCGGCGGCCATGAATATTGTCGGCGCCAGTTATGTCGAGACTCTCGATACCAAGGGCGTTGACGGCGCCAACGTCCACCTGGGCGGGCCGGACACGATAACCGGCTACTTCGGCGGAGTGGGGCAGCCGAATCATTACGCTTTGAAGTGGGCGGATGAATTCCTGTATTACTACACCAAATACGGCGTCAAGCAGGTTTTAAACCTCAATCCGGGAACCATTCTTCTCGGCTATATAATGCACAAGCTCGGCATAAACAACGAGTTCAAGATCTCGGTCTTCATGGGTAACGACAACCCGTATTCAGTCCTCTGGACGCTGATGACCGCCAAGCTGTTTTCAAGGGACGACGGCTCGACGCCGCTTATAGGCTTCAACTTCTCCAATTCCGTCAACAACAAAACCATAGAGCTTTCGGCGCAGGTGAGGAGCGAACTAAGCCTTGAAGCGTGCGTGCGCTTCGAACACCACATCACGGAAACCTGGAAATCCATAGTGCGCCAGCCTTATGACAGGACCGCGGAGCTGGTGGAAATAGGGAAAAAAGTCAGGAACATAGGCGCCAAGCATGAAGGCGGCCCCGTGAAGGTCGAGGAGAAGCGGGAACACCCGTCGGATATCCTCGATTATTTTATTCCCAAAGCCGAGGTCATAAGCAAAGGCTTGATGCCGAAGCTTGAGCAGAATTACCTGGACAAGCATGAAGCCGTAAATTCAACGGCGGGCGCCCTTACCAAAGCCGGCATACCCGTCATAGCCGCGACGGCTTTGCATTATTAAAAGCGACTGCTCAGCTTTTTTATATGGTTGATCCTGGTTTTAACCGCAAAGAACGCAAAGGACACAAAGTGAATCCGGCGGGGATGACGGAAAATGAATTATCCGACTATAACTTGTAACCTTTGCGTTCTTAGCGTAAACCCTTTGCGCCTTTGCGGTTAAACTCTTTTTGCGCTTTGGCTTGTTTATTAAGGCGGGCAGTTATGATTAAAATGAAAAATATCTCCCCGGGGATGGACAGGATATGCGGCGAGGGCGCCTTTGAATACCTTGCCAAAGCGCAGGCAGTCGAGCGCGAAGGCAAAAAGGTGCTGCATTTTGAGATAGGCCAGCCTGATTTCCCCACCCCTCAGCATATAAAAGAATCCGCTTTCAAGGCCATTAATGAAAATTATACCGGTTATGTCGCGGCGGGCGGCATATTAGACCTGAAAGCTTCCATCCGGGAAGAAATTAAAAAGACCAGGGGCTTTAAACCCGGCGCGGACCAGATACTGGTGCTTCCCGGGGCCAAGCCCGGCATCTTTTTCACCATGCTGGCGCTGGTGGAGGCGGGAGACGAGGTTCTTTATCCCGATCCGGCATTCCCGACCTACGGCTCGCTGGTAAAGTACCTGAGAGCCGTCGACGGGGCCATCCCCTTAAAAGAAGAAAATGAATTCCGGCTGGACCCGGACGATATTAAAAAGCGGATAACCCCGAAAACCAAGCTTATTATCCTGAACAGCCCGCAAAACCCCACCGGCTCGGTGATGACCAAAGACGAGCTTCTGGAAACGGCAAAACTCGCCCAAAAACACGGCGTTTATATACTGTCCGACGAAATCTATTCAAAAATGCTGTACGATACTTCTTTTTATTCACCGGCGGCGCTCGATGAAGCCAGGGAAAGAGTTCTTATCCTGGACGGCTTTTCAAAATCATATTCAATGACCGGCTGGCGCCTGGGGTATCTGGTCGGACCCGCGGCCCTCATTAAAAAGATGGAAATCCTGATGATCAACGCGCTCTCCTGCACGGCCTCCTTCGTCCAGAAAGCGGGAATAACCGCGCTGGAGGGCGGCCAGGAAGACCTGCATAAAATGATGGCCGCTTTCCGCCAGCGGCGGGACGCCGTTGTTAAAGGCTTGAACGAGATCCCGGGTTTTTCCTGCCTGCCTCCGAAGGGAGCGTTCTACGCCTTCCCCAATATCAGGAAGACCGGCAAAACCTCGCGGGAAACGGCGGATAACCTTCTTTACAAGGCCGGCGTCTGCTGCCTGCCGGGTTCCGCCTTCGGCCCCGGCGGAGAGGGGTATCTCCGGTTTTCTTACGCCGCTTCCGTTGAAACGATCAATGAAGCCATGGGTAAGATAAAAGAAAGTCTGTCCGGTAAATAGACACTTTAGGAATTTCCTTTTTGGTTTCACCGCAGAGGCGCGGAGGACGCAGAGAGGAAACATGAATAACCGGTCCAGTTTGGTGTATATTAATCAAACGCATCACGGGTCTTGACTATAAAGATTTCTCTGCGCTCTCTGCGTCTCTGCGGTGAATTCAGGAAAGTTCGCCCGGAAAAACTCAAACCTCCGCCGCGGCGCCGTGCGAAGAAAAATATAATTCAGTCCCTGTCGGGTAATAATACCGTCTACGGCGCGGCTATAATTTCCGGCTGGGGCGGTTCAGCGGTAAACTGCTCTAATTCCCAGGGCCTTAAGGGCTCAAATCGTCCCTGAAAAAACCTGAGCACCTCGGGCTCATAAACAAATTTCAAACCGCTTATCATTTCGCGCTTTTCGTAGAGCTTTTTTATGCCTTCCACCACAAAGTCAATATGCGAATTGGTATAAACGCGGCGCGGGATGGTGCAGCGCACAAGCTCCAGATCGGGTTTATAGTTTAAGCCGGTCTTCGGGTCGCGCCCCTTGCTTACAACACCGCGCTCCATAGCGCGCACGCCGGTCTCAATGTAAAGAGCGGCCGCCAGCGCCTGAGCCGGATATGCCTCCTGGTCTACGTGCGCAAGGAAGCGCTTGGCATCAAGAAAGATCGCATGCGAGCCAACCGGCACGACAATGGGTATGCCCGCGTCAATAAGCTTGTTGCCGAATTCCTGCGTCTGGGTAATGCGCATACGGATATAGTCGTCGTCAAGCGAATCAAGCAGTCCCCTGGTTAAAGCCTCTATGTCCTTGGTGTCAAGGCCGCCGTTGGTTATCTCCCCCTCCCACGTTCTCAGCATCCGCTGGAATTTTACATTAAGCTCGGCGCTGTTGCAGGCAAGGATTCCGCCCATATTGACAAGAAAATCTTTCTTGCAGCTGATAGTGCAGCCGTCGCCGTAGCTCATCATTTCGCGCAGTATTTCGCGCACCGTCCAGTGGGCATACGCGGCATCCTTCATCTTGATCATCCAGGCATTCTCAACACAGCGGGTGGCGTCAAACATGATGGGGATGTTATGTTTCTGGGCTAGGCGCGAGAGTCCGCGCAGATTATCCATGGAAAACGGCTGGCCTCCGGCCATATTCACGCAGCACTCGTAGCTGATATAGGCGATCTTGTCCGCGCCCGTGCGGTTGATCTCATTTTCAAGCTTTTTGAGGTCTATATTTCCCTTCCACGGGAAGAGGCTCTTTGGATCGTGCGCTTCATCCACAATGATATCCACGAAGACGCCGCCCGCCATCTCCTGGTGGAGCTTGGTAGTGGTAAAGTACATATTGCCCGGAACGCTTCGGCCGGGTTTTATCATGCACTGCGACATGATGTGCTCCGCGGCGCGGCCCTGGTGCGTGGGAATAATATAATTAAACCCGAGCACCTCGCGGAATGTCTCCACCAGGTTATTGTAATGCTTGTTGCCGTAGGGAGTATCGGAGGTGTCGGTCATCCCTTCCCACTGGTGACAACTCATGGCTGAAGTGCCGCTATCGGTTAAAAAATCAATGTAGACGTCCTCGGAGTTGAGGAGAAAGGTGTTATAGCCCGCTTTCTGGATGGCGGCCTTGCGGTAGGACCTGTCAGTCACCTTGAGCGGCTCAAAAATAGCGATCTTATAGGGTTCGTAATTGCGCATCGCCGAGCGCTGCGCGCGCGGGAGATTGACGAACAGACGCTCGCTTACCGGCTCAAACTCCGCCTGGTCGACAAACTCGGGGCGGTTTGTCAGTTTAAGACCCGTTATTTCGTCACGGCGCGCGTAAACCGAGGCGATGACATCCGCCGCTTCCTGTATGTGATTGCGGGTGTACGCGCAGCGCGGCAAATCAAGAATCAGCGTGGAACCGCCCTTTCCGCCGTAATGGTATGCCCAGGAGCCGTCAATTCTGCCGCGTATCCCGCCCTGTATATAGAGCGCCGCTGCGAGCGCAAACTTAGGATTGTCCGTATCTTTCAGGTGCGGGAAAAATTTCGCCGCGTCGAGAGAAATCCCGCCGACACCCTGAATGACCGGCACAGTCTCTACCTTGAGCAGCTGATAAAGACTGCCCACCTGTTCCTGCTGCCACTCAACAAGCTCGGTTTTCGCCATCTCTTCAATGCCGACGGCGAAGGTCTCCATGGCGCGGCCGGTCATGCCGCCGTACGTGTGCAGACCCTCAAATACGACAACCTGGTTGCGGACAGCGTCGTATATTTGCGGATCCTTGGCTGAGATGAAGCCGCCGACATCGGAGCGCGGATCCTGGCTGGCATCCATAAGAACGATATCCGCCGCGGTTGTGATGCGCCGGACGATTTCCATAAGACCGCTTTCCGGAAGCTCGACCTTGCGTATCCACCAGGCGTTTTCCATGATGTTGGAGATGTCTATGACAAGCGGCACGCCGCAGGCCGACGCGGATTTGCGCGCCAGCTCAAGGTTTTTCATTGACAGGGGCTGGCCGTTGCATGCGTCCGGGCAGAGCTCAAGATGGAGATAGGCGACATTCTCTTTTCCGAGCTCCCTGAGTTTCGCCTCTGTTTTCTGTAAATCAATATTTCCCCCGAAGGTATCCGGCCTTTCGCGCAGCACGGAATCGGCGCCTGTAATATCAATACTTTTGCCGCCGTTGGCCTCTACGAGGCCTTTTTCATGCCCGCGGTTATGGAGAACCGTCCGGCCTTTTTTGATAAGCGTGACAGCAAGAAGCTTTTCCGCTCCGATTCCATTATGCGCGGGAACTATCTGCGAAAGGCCGAGGATCTCGCGAATATTCGTCTCAAGTTTATAGTAACTGCGCGAGCCCGCATAAGCCTCGTCGCCTATCATGAGGGCGGCCTTCTGGAAGTGAGACCAGGCGGACATTCCCCGGGCTACCATATCAAACTGGACCTGGTCCAAAGAGATATTAAAGGTGTTAAATCTGGCGGTTTTGATGATGTTCCAGCGCTCATACGGCTTGAGCGCCTTCGTCTTTTTCACTTCCTTGATTTTATATGGTTCGGCAATCATGATTTCTCCCTGGTTCGCAAGTGAGTTGTTCGCTATATTTGCCCTTTTTACCCTCCGCAGTTTTTATTATAACATTTTAAAAAACCCGGGAAGATGACTTGGATGGCCGCTTGATCCTGGAGAATGTCCGGTCGCTGGTCAGGAGAGCTCGCACGCTTTCAAGAAGCTTTCAAAGAGCGCGGCAAGGTTGAAACACAAGTTGATTGTATTATATGATAAACTTGAAGCGCAGCGGCCGCTACCCTCTACCCTGCTGTACAAGGAGACAACTTATGAAATTCAGGAACTTTGACGAACTTCTGCGCATGGTGGAGGGGAAGACCAACCGCATAGTCGTCCCCGGCGCCAATAACGACGAGGTGCTCCAGGCCTGCAAGATGGGCGTGGACCATAAACTGATCTCCGGCGGCATACTGATAGGTCCCGCATCCCAGGTGGAAGAGGTGGCCGGCAAAGTGGGCCTGCCGCTTAAAAATTTTGAAATAATAGATGTGTCGGAGACGGTCGAGATGTGTAATCAGGCGGTGGACCTGGTCAAAGAGGGCCAGGGCGATTTTCTGGTCAAAGGGCTTGTGGACACCAAATTCTACATGAAGGCCATTTTGAGAAAAGAGGTCGGCGCGGTCGAAGAAGGCACGGTCCTGAGCCATTTCGTGTTTTTTGAGTCCGCGAATTACCATAAGTTTTTCGCGTTGACCGACGCGGCCATAATGATAAAACCGACCCTCGAACAGAAAGGCAAGATAATCCGGAACGCCGTCAACATTATGAAGATGCTGGGCGTGGAAACGCCCAAAGTCTCGGTCGTCTGCCCGGTGGAAAAACCTAATTCCCAGATCCAAAGCACCCTGGACGCGGTGGAGTTGGTCAACATGTCCAAAGACGGCAGGATAAAGAACGCCGTTGTGGAAGGGCCTTACGACGTGTACATCACTTTTTCAAGGAAACTGGCCGACGAAAAAGGCGTGAAAGGAGGGCAGGTGCCGGGCGAGGCCGACATAGTCCTGCTGTCGGACCTTGATTCCGCGAACGCCATGTATAAGACGCTCTCTTTTTTCGGGGCGGGCGTGAAACTGGGCGCGCTTATAGCCGGCGCGAACATACCGATGATCCTGCCGTCCAGGACCGATTCGCCGCTGACCAAACTTCATTCCATCGCTTTGGCCTGTTTTCTTAAAGACGCCAGGGTGCCGGCTTAGCCGAAAGGACAAAGGATAAAGGCTGAAGGATGGTTACTACTCAGCCACAAAGTCACAAAGACACGAAGGAAATCAGACAACAAACCGTTTGCTCCATAAACTTTCTTTGTGCCTTGGTGTCTTAGTGGCTGAGTAGTTACGAAGGATGAAGGAAAAAAACACGGGAAAATTTACGAAGCCCAGAAGAATAGTCTTCACCGGCGGGCCTTCGGGCGGAAAGACTTCCATCATAGAGATAGTCCAGCGCCGTTTCGGAGCAGAAACGGCCGCCGTGCCCGAAGCCGCCACGGTGCTTTACGGCGGAGGTTTCCCGAGACCGCAGGGAGACCCGGCCATGCGCCATATACAGCGGGCCATTTATTTCACCGTGCGCGAGCTTGAGGATATGGCGTTCACGCTGGACGGCTCAAAGATATTCCTTTGCGACAGGGGTACCCTGGACGGCATGGCTTACTGGCCCGCGGGTGAGCCCGATTTCCTTGCTTCCGTGGGGTCGGCGCTTGAAAAAGAACTGTCCCGCTATGATATACTTATACATCTGCGGCCCCCGCTCAGGGGGGAGGTATATCACCTCTCCGGCGCCAGGATAGAGAGCCATTCGGCGGCGCTTGCGCTGGATAAAAAGACGGAAAAGGCCTGGCGGGAGCATCCGAAGCGCTTTGTGATAGCGGATGAGCCGGATTTCCTTATCAAGGTCAACAAGGTCCTGGCCATACTGGAAAAAGAGATACCGCTGCTGCTCTCACCGCAGAGGCGCGGAGGACGCAGAGAGGAAACATGAATAACCGGTCCAGTTTGGTGTATATTAATCAAACGCATCACGGGTCTTGACTATAAAGATTTCTCTGCGCTCTCTGCGTCTCTGCGGTAAATCTAAAAAGTCCGCCCGCCCGCCAACCAGCCGGCGGGTCCGCCTCCGGCGGAAAGGGCGTTAACTTTAAGGAGATATTATTTATGTGGAATTTTTTTAAAAAGTTTAAAAAAGAGGAACCCAAAATTCCGGCCTGGCCGGTGAAAGAGAGCCCCGTCAGGCCCGCGCCGGCGCCAGTGCCCGCTGCTGCCCCCGCGCCGGATGCCGCCGTAGCCGTGCAGCCGGTGCCGCAGCCGGTTGCCGCGCCCAGGCCGGAAAAGCCGAACGCGGAAAAGACGGACGACGAGCTTGCGGAAGAATTGAACAAGATCTCGCCCGAGATCCTCTCCCAGGCCAAGAATCCGCAGATGCGGAAAACGATCATAGACATTTACCGCAAGATGCTGATCGAGGGCGTGAACGTCAAAGACGAGAAAGAAGTGAAAAAATGGCTTAAAAAGCATCCGGAAGTGGTGAACGGGGGGGAGGTGCAGAAGATAGAGACCATGAAGCGGGCCGAGCCCAAGGTGGGCAGAAACGAGCCCTGTCCGTGCGGCAGCCGTAGAAAATATAAAAAATGCTGCGGCGCCGACGGAGGCAGGAAGTAG